>CALAOV010000268.1 GCA_937889515.1 uncultured Myxococcales bacterium
TCCGAAGCGTCGCGGACTTCGTAGACGGCAACCGAGCGGCCGCCATTGACAGCATTGTCATCCCAGCCTTAGCGTTCTCGGTTCCAAGGGGTGCCTATGTCTTGTCTGTTGGCTCTGCTGTCTTCTCTTCTCGCTGGCGCCGCCTCGCAAGGCGCAGAGACGTCGCACTTTACGCTCATGACCGCGGCCGGACCGATCGGCACGCTCGCTGTGACGGAGAACGGCAACAGCGTCGACAGCGACTGGCGGGTGGATGACAACGGGCGTGGCGCCAAGCTCAAAGAACACATCGAGGTCGATCCGCACGGTCTTCCCCTGCTGTGGAAGATCGAAGGTCACAGCGAGGTCGGCGCTCCGGTCCAGGAACGTTTCATCGTCGACGGCAGCAAGGGCAAGTGGACCTCGCTGGACGACTCGGGTGAGGCCGAGATGAAGGACAGCCTCTACGTTCCGAACAACGGCACTCCCTGGAGCGCGAATATCTATCTGAAGAACCTGTTGGCGGCGAAGACCCTCACCAAATCGGCACTCCCTGGAGGATCCCTTCGGATTGAAGCGCTGCGTGAGGTGTCGATCGGAACCGGCGCGAATTCAGAAACGGTCAAGGCCTACGCCTTGTGGGGACTCGACGTCGTTCCGCAATTTGTTCTCGCCCGGAAGGGCCGCTTCGTTGCATCGCTATCTCCGGGATGGGTGCTGGTCGAGGACAAACACAAGGCCGATTTCGAAGCGCTCTCGGCTCTGGCCGGCGAATTATCGGCCGACACGCTCCGCCTCTATACGAAGAAACTTACACACACCGTCGACTCACCGATATGGCTGACCCACGCGCGCATTTTCGATCCGAAGACCGGCACGGTCGGCACCGCCACGAATGTCGGCGTCTTCCGGGGAACCATTACCTATGTGGGATCGGATCGGCCGCCCGCCGACGCCCAAACTGTCGATTGCGAAGGCGGCACGCTCATGCCGGGGCTTTTTGATGCCCACGCCCACCTGACCGACTGGTCGGGTCCTCTCAGCATCGCGAGCGGAGTTACGTTCGGGCGCGATCCGGGCAACGACAACGACTCACGCCTGTTGCTCGATAGGCGCATCGAATCGGGCGAATTCATGGGCCCCCGCGCAAAGCTGAGCGGATTTCTCGAGGGCCAGTCTCCCTTTTCGGCGCACCTTGGTTTCGTCATCGGCAGCGTCGACGAAGCCAAAGACAAGGTTCGCTGGTACGCCGACCATGGCTACTGGGGCATCAAGATCTACAATTCGATGAACCCCGACTTCGTCAAGCCCATCGCCGCGGAAGCGCATCGGCTGGGCCTCCACGTGTCGGGCCATGTCCCGGCTTTCATGTCGTCGGAGAGGGCGGTGCGAGATGGATATGATGAGATCCATCACATCAACCAACTCATGTTGAGCTTTGTCATCGATCCAAAAAAGGACGACACCCGGACACCGTTTCGCTTCACCGCTCTCGGGGAACGGATGGCGAAGCTCGATCTTCGTGAGAAGCCGGTGAGAGACATGCTGGCACTCATGAAGGAAAAGAAAACGACTCTCGACCCGACCATGTCCGTGTTCGCACAGCTGCTCTTGTCACGTCCAGGCAAGGCCAGTCCCTCGGATGACACTTGGCTCGATCACGCTCCCGTCGTCATTCAGCGTCAACGGAGAAGCGCGGTTCTCGATGTGAAGCCAGAACAGTATTCTACCTACGAGGCCAGCTGGAAGAAGCTCGAAGCGACGCTTCGATTGCTCTACAAAGAAGGTATTCCGCTCGTTCCCGGAACCGACGACATGGCGGGATTGCTGTTGCACAGCGAGCTGGAGACGTGGGTTCGCGCCGGTATCCCGGCTCATGCCGCTCTGACCGCGGCCACCTTGGGTGGTGCTCGGCTGACGGGCCAGGATGCCGTGCTCGGCACCGTGGCCCGGGGAAAATTGGCCGATCTATATCTGGTCGATGGAGACCCGACCAAGGACATCGCCGCGATCCGCAAAGGCCGATTGGTGATGAAGGGAAGCGCTGTTTATTATCCCGACGAGATCCATGAAATGCTGGGGATCAAACCTTTTGCGAGTCACGTGTCCTTGCGCCGGGCAACTGCCGCGATCAGCGAGCCGCGATCCAAGCGGTGAGCTCGCGCAGGGTCGGACCACTCGCCTCGGGCCCCGGCGCCAGCTCCTCGACGGGAAGGCCGAGCCGGTTGACCCAGAAGGTCGGGTATCCGAACCAGGGCCCTGGGGACTTCCCCCCTCCATCGGTAACGGCGTGAAAATAGAATCCGGATTTCTCTTCTCGCTCAAGTGCCCTGGTAGTCGATCTGCCGCGCGTCTTTCGCGACTTCGACCGCCGAGTCTTCCTGGCTCAACCTGAGGGCGGTGGCCCAATAGAAGATGGCTAGCGACAGGACGATCACCACGCCGATGTCGACCCAGCTCGGCAGGATGTTCCGGCCGCCGCCATAGCGCCCGAGCCACCCGATGAGCACGTGGCCGCCCAACCACGGCCCCACCCAGACGGCGTTTCTGATCGTGCGCTGGGCTCCGGTGCGCCTTCGCCAGGCGCCGATCGCGAACAGGGCGAGACCGGCCAGGATGGCGAGTGCGAGCTTCCAGTTGGTGTCGAACCCGCCCCAATACATGATCAGATTGGCCGAGCAGAAGGCGGCGGGCAGCACGAGCTTCGGCATCGGCGCCCGATACGACCGATGCCGGCCGCTGTCGACCTTGTGCAGCGCCGCCAGCGACAGCGGCGCGAAGGCATACATGATGGCGGTGGCTGCGGTCACCACGCTGACGAGCGCATTCCAGCTCTTGAACGGCCCGAACGCGGCCGAGCCAACCACAGCCGCCGTGAGAATGGAGACGACCGGCACGCCCTTTCTGGTCGTGGCCAGCGCGGTCGGCATCTCGCGCTCTTCGCCGAGCGCGTACGAGAGCCGGGCCGTGGTCGCCACGTACACGACGCCTGTACCCGCCGGTGAAATGACGGCGTCGATGAGGAGCACCTTGGCGAGCCATCCCGCGCCGAGCGCGAGCGCGAGCGTGTACCACACGCCGTAGTCGGACGGGTCGGTGCCAAGTGGCATGGACCAGCCTTTGAGGATGTGCGCCGGCTCGAGGCCCCCAATCATCACGACTTGCAGCACCGTGTAGAGCACGGCGCCGATCGCCATCGCGATCAGGATCGCGCGAGACAGATCCTTCTTGGGATCGCGTGCCTCGCCGGCGAGATGGACCGCCTGTTCGAAGCCTTGCAGCGCGAACACGACGCCGCCGGTCAACGCGGCGAAGACGCCATGAAAGCCGAACGGCATGAACCCGCCGCCCGTATGAAAGTTCGACCGATTGAACTGCAGCGCCGCCACGACACCGACCGCGAGCACAGGCACGGCGGTCTTCCAGAGGACCACGATCACGTTGCTGTCGGAGAGAAATTTGGCGCCCGCGAGATTCATCGCGGTGAACAGCACCATCAGGACGAGCGCGACCAACAGACCGGTGCTGTTCAGGAGGCCGGCTCTCTCGCCGACCTTGTAGATCATGTTGAAGTGCCGATTGACCCAGCCGACGCTGTTGACGTACGTGATCGCCGCCAGCACTTCGATGGGCGCGATGAAGACGGCCTGCAGCCACGACGCCCATCCCGCCGTGAACCCGGCGATGGGGCCGTGGGAGTAGTACGGAAACCGCGCGGCTCCGCCGGCCACCGGATAGGTTGCGCCGAGCTCCGCGTACACCAGGGCGAGCAGCGACAGCATTCCCGCCGCGAGGATCCACGACAGCACCGACGCCGGGCCGGCACGTTCCGCCGCGTTGAGCGCCCCCAGCAGCCAGCCCGATCCGATGATCGATCCGAGCGAGACCATCATGAGCCCGTAGAAGCCGACCGACCGTTGCAGCCGGCCGCCCCGTGCGAGCTTGTCGATCGGGTTCATCGGAGCCGATGAACCGCTGCGCTTCGTGCCACGACTCCCGCTTCCGCCGGCGGGGACCCGGGCGTCTTGCGGCGGGGCTTCCCGGCGGTGTCCAGGCAGCGGCCCCAGCGCTCGATCGCGATCGCGACGTCGCCAAAACCGCGGCCACGGACCGTCAGCTCGTAGGTCACCCGCACGGGCGGACCGGCCGCGACGTGTCGGTCCACCAGGCCATGGGTCTCCAGTTCCTTGAGGCGCGCCGACAGCACCTTGTCACCCGGCCCCTGAGCCGCCGTCGCGAGCTGGCTGTAGCGCAGCGGCCCGGCCTGCAGCACGTTGAGGATGAGCGCGTTCCAAGGTCGCCCGAGCACCTCGAGCGCGAGCTGGAAGGCACGGCAATGGGAGCGAACCGTCTTGCTCACCGGCCGATGATAGCCGATTAACTATCCAAAAGAAAGGTACTTGACATAAGAATGTGGCCGGCCCACGCTCACTATCCAATGGATAGTCGCACCCCAACAGAAAGCCCCGGCTCGGTCGGCTCGACCGCGCCGACCGGCCGACACCTCTCGTCCATCACCACGACGCCACCTCCGGCGCCCGGGTTCATCGGCGCGGGCCACACCGCGGTCGAGGTGCTCGCCCCCACGGCGCTGGCGGCCAGCGATCCGTTCGTGTTGCTCATGGACGACCGCCTCGACATTCTCCAGCGCCGCCAGATCGGGGGCGCGCACCCGCACGCCGGCCTCGAGACCGTGACGCTGGTGCTCGAAGGCACGCTGTCCGACCGCGACGAGGGAGACCTCCAGGCGGGCGACGTGATCTGGATGACCGCCGGCCGCGGCATCGTCCACAACGAAGCCGTCGAGGCGTCGGGACGGTCGCGCATTCTCCAGCTCTGGATCGCCCTGCCGGCCCGCGACCGGGGGCTGGCGCCGCGGTTCGAGATCATCCGCCGGGACGCCGCGCCGGTGGTCCGGGCGCCCGGCCTCGAGGGGCGCCTTTACAGCGGCACCTCGGGAGGGCTGCGCGCGGCCACCCGCAGTCGTCTCGCCGTGACGCTCATCGATGTCACGCTGGCGCCGGGCGCGGCGTTCCACCAGGCGCTGCCGGCCACCTACAACGGATTCTTCTACGTGGTCGAGGGGACTGCCGCCGTCGGGGACCAACGGGTCGGTACCGGACAGGTCGGGTGGTTGGCGCCCTCGGCCTCGACCGATCTGGCAATCTCAGCCGGCGCGAGCGGCGCGCGTCTGGTGCTCTACGCCGGTGAGCCCATCGGCGAGCCGCTGGTGCAGCACGGGCCCTTCGTGGCCGGATCGCCCGCCGAGATCGCCGAGTACCACCGCCAGTTCCGGGCCGGGCGGTTCACACCCATGAGCCAAGTGGCGCGTTCCCAGCGCGCCGAGAGGACACCGTCATGAGCTTCTCCGTCACCCCGCTCCTCTTGCATAGCGACCAGGTTCCCACGGCGGCGCGACGCGCGTTGCGCGCGGCGTACGACGCGCCCATCGAAGAACGGGCCCCCTATCTCGAATCGGCCGCCCGGATCCTGCATCGTGACGGCGAGCTCGACCTGGATTGCGTCGACGCCCGCGAGCTGGTCGGCCTTTCGGTAGAGGGAACTTGCGGCTAGAACAGATGCTAGATTCACGAGGGGAGACAGCGATGCACGAGAAGATGAGGGTCGGATTTCAGACGTTCGTGTCGGACTCTCCGGAAGAGTTTGGCGCGATCCGGGAGATCTCACGCGACGGCAAGCAGGTCACGGTGTACGTCGAGAACGCCGGTGAGTTCTACGTGCCTATGGATTCGGTGCTCTCCGTGCAGTCGGAGAAGGTCACCTTCGATTGCAAGAAGCTCGACCCTCGTCTGCGCGCCGCCATCGGGCATGCGCACGACGCGGAACGGCTATAGGCGCAACGACAGCGCTTCGACCGGTAGGACATGAATGAGACCGGTTCCCTGAAAGCGCTGGACTGGCCCGCGCTGCTCGAACGTTTGACGGCCGAGGCGCAATCGTCCGGTGGGCGGACGCTCTGCGCCGGGCTATTGCCGGCGGCGGATCGACCGGAGGCGGTGCGCCGAATGGCCACCGTGGCAGAGCTGGTGACCTGGCTCGTCGCCGCGGCGGAGAAGCAGATCGTCCTCGGCGCCGACGAGGTCCGGCCGCTCGGGGAGATCATCGCCATCGCCGAGGGGGTGCGGCGCGCATTCCTCGATTCGACCCGCTCGCCGATTCCGGAGATCGCGGCGCTGGCCGCCGGCCTCGACCCGCCGCGCGGTCTCGGCCGGACCATTGCGCTCACCTTCGACGCCTCGGGCGAGATCAGCGACGCGGCTTCCCCCGAGCTGGCGCGGCTGCGGGAAGAGCGCAAGGCGCTGACGGAGAACGCCCGGGTGGCCATCGAGCGGCTCATGCGCGCCGAAGAGTACGCGTCGGTGCTGCAGGACCAGTTCTTCACGGTGCGCGCGGAGCGCTTCGTGCTGCCGCTCAAGGCCAGCGCCAAGTCGCTGGGGCTCGGCATCGTCCACGACACCTCGCGGACGGGGGAGACGGTGTTCGTCGAGCCGACCGCGCTGGTCTCGGCCAACAACCGACTCAAGGTGGTGGAGCTGGATATCCGCCGGGAGTCGCGGCGGATCCTCGAGGCGCTCACCGCCGACGTCGCCGCGGTCGCGCCGGCCCTGCGCGCCTGCGCCACCACGCTGGCCGTCCTCGACGCCACCGGCGCCGCCGCGCGGCTGGGGATGGCCTACGGCGGTTCGGCGATTTCGATCGTCGAGGAGGCGGTGGTCGACTTGCGCCAGGCCCGCCATCCCTTGCTCGCGCTGGCCGCCGCGACGCCGAAGGCCGCCCGCGGCGTGGTGGCCAACGACGTCGCGCTGGGCGGCGCGGCGCCGGCGATCCTGGTGGTGAGCGGCCCCAACGCGGGCGGCAAGACGGTCCTCATGAAGACGGTCGGGCTGGCGGCGCTCATGGCGCGCGGCGGCCTGCTGGTGCCGGCGGCGCCCGGCAGCCGGATCGGGTGCTCGGCGATCTGTCGACGTTTTCCGGCCATCTGGCGAATGTGGGTGAGATCTTGAACGCGTCGCACGCTGGCCCGACGCTGGTATTGCTCGACGAGCTCATGGCCGGCACCAACCCGGACCAGGGCGCGGCCCTGGCCCGCGCGACCGCCGAGGCGCTGGCGGAGCGGCCGGTGCTGGCGGTGATCACCACCCACTACGACAGCCTCAAGGCGCTGGGCGAGAGCGATCGGCGGTTCGCGAACGCCGGCATGGAGTACGACCTCGAGCGGCTACGCCCGACCTTCCGACTGGCGGTGGGCGCGCCCGGACGCGCATATGCGTTCGATATCGCGGCGCGCATGGGGTTGCCCGGTTCGCTGCTCGAGCGGGCGCGCGTGCTGGCGGGCGACTCCAGCGTCGGGCTCGAATCGGCGATCGCTCGGTTGGAAGCGCGCGAGGCGGCCCTGGCGCGCGAATCGGAGCGGCTGGCGGAGGCGGAGGCGTCCGCCAGCGCGACGGCCGAGGCGCAACGCGAGGCCGCCGCGGCGCTGGTCCGGCGCGAGCGCGAGCTGGGACACCACGCGCGGGAGGCGGTTGAATCGGCCGTCGCAGAAGCGCGCGCGGAGATCCGCGGGGTCGTCCGTCGAGCCCAGGAGGCCGGCACCTCGCGCGCCGCCGAGGTGGGACGCGGGGACCTCGCGCGCGTCGCCGCGCTGGCGCTGGGCAAGCTCCCGCGTCCCGACGCGCCGCCGGTCGCCGCGGTGGCGACGTTCGAGATCGGGGCGCGCGTGCGGGTCGAGCGCCTCGGCGCCGAGGGCGTCGTCGCGCAGCTTCCCGACGGCCACGGCCGCGCCAAGGTCACCGTCGGCAAGATGACGGTGGAGGTCGGCGCCGACGAGCTGCGGCCCGTCACCGCCCCACCCCGCCGGGCCGCGCGGGCCGCCGCCGCACAGACGGCCGCGCGGGCGCCCGTGGCGTCCGAAGACGCGTTGGCGCTGGTCTCCCAGTCGACCTCGCCCACCGTCGACCTCCGCGGCCAGACCGGCGACGACTCGCTGGCGGTCGTCGAGGCGGCGCTCGATCGCGCCGCGCTCGCCGGCCAGAGCCACCTGATGGTGGTCCACGGCCACGGCACGGGCGCCCTGCGCAAGCGGATCCGCGGCTACCTCGAAGACTCCCCCTACGTCGCGCGCTGGGCCCCCGGCACCTCGCGTCAGGGCGGAGACGGCGTCAGCGTCGTCGAGCTGCGCTGAGGCGAGGCCGTCCCGCCGCTACTTGATCGCGGCGCCCAGCACGATCGACGGTGTCTTGGCGGCCTTGTTCGGCCAGATGGCGATCACGTCGGCGAGGGTGCCGTGGTAGAGCGCCGAGAAGACCACGCCCGGCTTGAGCAGCTTGGCCTGCGCCGGGTTGATGTGGAAGTCGGTCCAGGTCGTATCGTGCGTCACGATCGCGGTCTTGTCGCAGATCATCTCGTATTCGATCACGCCGTCGCTGCGGATCCGCGAGAGGTGGTTCGAGTGGTGCTCCTTGACGCAGTCTTCCTGCTTCACGGTGGTCTTTTCGAGGGCGACGGTGAGGGCGTCCTTCTCGGGCTTCACCGACTTGACGACGCCGCCCGAGCTCATGATCGTGCCGCCGCTGCGCGCGTAGGGACGGCCGCCGAAGCGCGGGAACTCCATCTTGCCGGCGTTCATGTCGTCGAAGGTGAACGTCTCGCCCATCACGGCGCCCAGCGCGAAATTGCGCGGGCCGCGCGCGCCCGGGACATTCTGCAGAAAAGCCTTCAGGTAGTCGGAGGTGGCGGTGGTCGGTTGGCACTCGGCGTAGGCGATCCCGGCGACGTTGACGGCCGGGACGTTGATCAGGAGTGGCGCCGCCGACTCGGCGAACCCTTTCTTCGACATCTCCCGATCGTCGTGCATGCCGATGAACGCCTTGGCCGGGATGGTCGAGATCGCGGTGGCCAGCGCGTCCGCCGTCTTGGCCTGGCAACCGTCGAGCAGCTTGCGCGAGTGGAAGAAGGCCCCGCCGTCCATGGTCAGCGCCAGGGCCAGCAGCTTGGCGTTCGCGCCGACGCCCTTGGCCCACTCGGCGCGCGCCTTGGCCGCCACGTCGAAGACCTTTCCGTAGACGTCGTCCTTCTTGATGAGCGCGGCCTTCCGATCGGCGACCGTCTTCATGACGGCCGGCAGATCGTAGACGTGAAACCGCAGCCACATCTTGGCGACGCCATCGTGCGCGCCGTCGCCGCGGACCTCGGCGAAGATCTTGGCGGCGTTGAGCTTCTCGACGTCGGGCCAGCAGACCGCCCACTTCGAGACGTCGCCGTCGGCGCGCGCGACCGAGTCGTTCTTGAGGCACCAGTCGATGAAGGCCAGACGCCCGGTCTCGGTCAGGTGCTGGTCGAGCACGTCCGTCGCGTAGAGTGGGTCGGCTGCGTCGTCGAAGCCCCGGCTGATCGCCTGGTACTGGTCGAGCGGCGTCAGCTGCGCCAGGTCCTTGGTCGACAGGGCTGCCTTGATCGACCGGTCGTTGGTCTTGATCCAGGCGGCGGCGTCGGCCCAGTCGGCGTCGCCCATCCCGAGCTGCGGTCCGAGCTGCAGGCGCAGGGCATCGATCTCGGCGCGGTGCGGATCGATGTCGGCGCTCGGCGTGCAGAGCGCGTTGGCGATGGCCGGTACCAGCTCGTGGATGTCTTTCGACATCCGGATGGTGCGAAGGTCCTCGCTGTTCGCGTCGTAGCTGGCGGAACCGCACCACGACGGCGTGCCGGCCAGAGCGGCCCGCGGGGTGAGCGACACGAGCACCGCCAGCAACAAAGCGAAGACGGCCGCGGCGACGACGGGCAGTTTCTTTTTCGAATCCATGGCCGGCGATGATAACGCCAACCGTCGCGGCACGAACCTCAGATGTTCGTATCCTCGGGCGGCAGAACGGCCGGATCGGGGAGATCGGCGGCCGGCCCATCTCCGCCGGCCTCCTCGCGGCAGTTGGCCGCCAACGTGTAGGACGTCATCGATAGCGACCCGTAGGCGTAGCCCTCCACCAGCACCTCGGCAGGGCACTTGGCTGCCGCCGCGAGGCCAGCCAGGTAGAGGGCGGGGATGAAATGATCGGGCGTCGGCGCCGCGAGCTTGAAATCGGCGTGTCGCTCCAGGGCCACCATGTCGCTCGGCTGGCCTTCGAGCCCGGCGTGAGCGGCGTCGTCGAATCGATGCGCCCAATCGAAGCCATGGTGAGGCTGCGACCAGTCGATGGCCCGCAGATTGTGGACGATGTTGCCGCTGCCGACGATGAGCACGCCGCGGGCGCGGAGCACCGAGAGCCGCGCGCCGAGCTCGAAGTGGTAGTCGAACGGCTTGCGCGCATCGATTGAAAGCTGCACCACCGGGATGTCGGCCTTCGGGAAGGCGTGGACGAGCACCGACCAGGTGCCGTGGTCGAGACCCCAGCCGTCTCGGTCGAGGCCGACGTGCACCGGCTTGACGATCTCGGCCACCTCTTCGGCGAGCGCCGGGTCGCCGGCCGCCGGGTAGTCGACGGCGAAAAGGGCCGGGGGGAAGCCGAAGAAATCGTGGATCGTGCGGGGCCGAGCCATCGCGGTGACGGCGGTCGCGTTCACGTACCAGTGCGCGGACACGACCAAGATCGCCCGCGGCCTCGGGACGCTGGCCCCGAAGCGGCGCCACGCCTCCGTGTAGCGGTTCGTCTCGAGGGCGTTCATCGGGCTGCCGTGTCCCAAGAACGCGGCCGGCATGAGCGATTCGGTGGTCTTCGCCATCGACAAAGTGTACGCGACGTGGGCAGGCCCCTGTCGATCGCTTCGGTCGCCAGGTTGTAACCGAATCGTCGCTAGACGGCGTGAGTCTCCAAAGCAAAAGTGCCAACCGATCTCCCAGAGATTTTCGCAAAACAAAATTCCGGAGGCACACGTGAAGCGATCTTTCGTTCGTTGGGTGTTCGTGGCGTCGCTGGCGACGGCCACCCTGGTCGGCGCCTGCGACGGATCTCGCAGTCTCGGCGGCGGCAGCGGCGGCGGCGGATCGCAGGTCGACGGCGCGGGTTCCGTCCAGGTCGCCCTGCTGCTCGGCAACGGCACGGCGGTGTCGAGCGCGAGCTACACCATCACCGGCCCGGGCGGCTTCTCGCAGTCGGGGACCCTCAACGTCTCGAACAGCACCACCATCTCCGGGGTGATCGGCGGGCTGCCGGCCGGCAGCGGCTACGCGATCACGATCTCGGCCACCTCCACCGACGGGATCACCAGCTGCGCCGGGTCGGCCAGCTTCAGCGTGACCGCCGGGGCCACCACCTCGGTCACCATCCACCTCACCTGTCACGAGGCGCCCGCCACCGGGTCGATCTCGGTGACCGGCACGATCAACATCTGCCCGAACATCGACTCGGTCAGCGCCAATCCGCCCGCGGGGAACCTGATCGCGCTCGCCAGCACCGCCGACGATCCCGACAGCGGCCCGCAGCCGGTCACTTATAAATGGGCGACGACCTCGGGCACGTTGAGCAGCGCCACCGCACAGAACCCGACGCTGACCTGCACGGCGCCCGGCGTCGTGTCGCTGACCCTCACCGTCTCCGACGGAGATCCCGGCTGCGCCACCACCTTCAACGTGCCGGTGACCTGCCCGGACGATTCGGCGCTCGCCGAGACGGCCTGGGTCGAGATCGGCGCGAACAACCAGGCCATCGCGCGGCTCCTCACGCCGTACACCGCGTGCCCGTCGATCACCGTCGACGGAGTTTCGAGCGCCATGACCATCCGGGCGTTGCCGGCCACCCTGCCGCTCCGGACGACCAGCACCGACACGACCCTGGCCGCGGCGATGACCTCGGGTAACTCGAAGCCGTCGATCTTCACCACGACGACCTGCGAGTTCCTCCTCCCGGGCGGGGCGACCGCGGCCACCGTGGCCGGCATCAGCTTGCCGCTCCCCAAGCCGGTCGTGAACCGGGTGGTGATCATCGGCGACACCGGGTGCCGCATCTCGATCGGAAACGTCTACCAGGCCTGCGGCGATCCGACGATCTGGCCCTTCTCCGTGATCTCGTCGGCGGGCGCCGCGATGAAGCCCGATCTGGTGCTTCACGTCGGCGACTACCAGTACCGCGACAATCCTTGCCCTCCCGGCAACACCGCCTGCACCGGGACGCCCTGGGGTTACGGCACCGACACCTGGATGGCCGACCTCTTCACGCCGGCGGCGCCCCTGCTGGCGGCGGCGCCCTGGGTCATGGTCCGTGGCAACCACGAGACCTGCAACCGCGCCGGCCAGGGCTGGTACCGGTATCTCGACCCGAACCCCTACGACGCCACCGGCGTCAAGACCTGCAACGACCCGGCCAACGACAACTCGGGCAACTTCAACGATCCGTGGTCGGTCTCCTTCGGAGATACGCAGTTCGTCGTCTTCGACTCGGCGAACGCCTCGAAGACCGCCTACTCGCCCGCGGCGTTTCAGCCTTACACCAGCGAGCTGGCCGAGGCCGCCAGCCTGGCGACCCCGAGCTTGTTGAACATCTGGGCGGTGCACCATCCGGTCCTCGGCTATTCGGCGGCCAACCCGCCCACGATCGGCAACGCGGGCCTCCAGTCGGTCATGAACGCGGCCTTTCCGGGCAACTACTACCCGCCGAACATCGGGATCGCGGTCCATGGCCACGTGCACGACTTCCAGGCCCTCAACTTCGCCAGCAACCACCCGGCGACCTTCGTGGCCGGCAACGGCGGCGACAACCTGGACTCTGCGCTCCCTGCGAACGGCACCGGGTTCAACCCGAACAGCGATCTGCCTGCGCCGAACACCGTGATCAACGCCTTCGCGTTCTCGCAGGAGTTTGGGTTCATGGTGATGGACCGCGTGGGCGCCGTGGGCCAGAAGACCTGGAAGTTCACGTCGTATCGCACCAACGGCACCGTCATCGCGGTGTGCAGCATGGCGGCTCCCATCGCCTGCAGCGGCACCTGCGACACCACCCCGGGAACCCAGATCACCTGCACGGACGGCGGCGGCAACGTGGTCGGTACTTACGACAACATTCCGTAGGCACGACCTGAAAAAGGAAGCAGGATCCTGGCGGCGCCTGGCCAATGTGGGCGCCGCCGCGCTCGTATTCACTCTGGGTGCATGCAGCAAGCGGGCGCCTCCATCTGCGCCGAAGCCCACCATCGCCGAGGCGTGGGCGGCGGCGAAGCTCCCGAAACTTCCGCGCACGCCGGTGATCCCGGCCCGCCGCACGATCGTCCTTCCGGTTCCGCCCCGCCGGGGACCGCCGGACAATCCGGTGCTCGTAACGCTGGGCAAGAAGATCTTCTTCGACGAGCGTTTGTCGGAACCACCGGGGACCAGCTGCGCGAGCTGCCACGATCCGGCGCGCGCCTTCTCGGGAAGCCATGGCTCGCGCATCGGTGTACCCCTGGGGAGCCGCCCGGGGCACTTCGCTCGGCGTTCGACGCCGTCGGTCCTCTACCTGCGGTACGTCCCCGCCTTCTACTACTTCGAGGACGACGAGGCCCCGGCGCCGGAGCCGCGCGGCGGTTTCTTCTGGGACGGGCGTTCCGACAGCCTCGCAGACCTGGCGCGCCAGCCTCTCTTCAACCCGGACGAGATGAACGCCGGAACACCGCGGCGCCTGGCCGGCAAGATCGCGGGCGGGCCTTACGCCAAGGACTTCCTCGCCGCGCTCGGACCGTCGTCCGATCCGCAGGCGATTCTGCGCGGGGTGGGCCTGGCGCTCGAGGCGTATTTGAAGAGCGACGAGATGACGCCGGCCCGATCCAAGTACGACGACTACGTGCGCGGTCGGGCCACCCTGACGGAGCAAGAGCGGCAGGGACTCGAGATCTTCAAGGATCGGCGCCGTGGCGCCTGCTCCGGTTGCCACCGCATGGCCGAGACCTCGACCGACCCGGCCGAATCGATGTTCACCGACTACGGGTACGATGCTGTCGCCCTCCCCCGCAACCCGAGCCTGCCCGGCAGTCGCAACCCCGCGTCTTTCGATCTCGGCCTGTGCGAGCGGAAGGGGGCGAAGATTCCGTCGAGCGACGAGAGGTTTTGCTCGAGCTTCCGCACGCCGTCGCTGCGAAACGTCGCCGTCCGCGACAGCTTGGGGCATAGCGGCGTTTACAAGAACCTGCGGGAGGTGGTGGCGTTCTATGCCAACCGCGCGGTCGCGCCCGACCGGGTCTACCGGGCGGGGAAAAAGTTCGACGACGTGCCGCCGAAGTATCGCCGCAACATCAACATCTACGCCCCCGTCTACAACAGGCGCGAGGGCGCGCCGCCGCCGCTCAGCGACCAGGAGATCGATGCCGTCGTCGCCTTCCTGGGGACGTTGACCGACGCGCCCTTCGTGAAAGCTGCCGCGGCGGGAAGCGCGCCGGTCGCTCAGTTGCCGCCCCGCTGAAATGGGTGATGGCCCGATGACGAGGCTCTTCGGTCGAGCGCGCCGCGCCGCCGCAGTTCTGCTGGCGGCCGCGCTCGGCCTCGCCGCGTTCGCGCCCGAACGCCCCGCCTCCGCCCATGCGGTCGGCGTCTCCAGCGGCGAGTACCGCCTGGATGGCAAGGTGCTCTACGGCGACATCGGTATGGCCGGTCGGGAGCTGGCCCGCTGGCTGCCTGCGATCGACACGGACCGCGACGGGACGATCGACGCCGAGGAGCTGGCCGCAGGTCGCGATGCCGTCGCGCGCGCGGTGGTGGGGGGCCTTTTCGTGAAGGCCGACGCCAACGCCTGCCCCGGATCGCTCGACCGGACGTGGGTGCTGCAGGGCGAGGGCGGCATCGTCTTCCAGGTCCTATACACCTGCCCCCAGGTTCCCGATCGGCTGACCCTGGCGATGCCGATTCTCGCCGCCCTGGCCCCCGGGCACCGCCACCTGGCGCGCGTCTTCCGCGCGGGCCAGGCGCAGGTCAAGGTGCTCGATCGGGCCGACGCCACCTGGACGTTGAACCAGACGAATCCGACCTCGAGCTCGACCCAACCGGCCGGCCAACTGGCCTGGTCGATGCTGAAGCTCGGCGTCGAGCACATCCTCACGGGAGCGGATCACCTGGTCTTCTTGCTGGGCCTCATCCTCGTGGGGGGGAGACTGAGCTCGCTGGTGGGTGCGGTGAGCGCGTTCACGCTCGCGCACTCGATCACCCTGGCGCTCGCCGCGCTCTCGATCTTCTCCCCGAGCCCGCACCTCGTCGAGCCCGCCATCGCGCTGTCCATCGCGTACGTCGGCTTCGAAAACCTCTTCGTCAAGGACGCCAGCAAGCGCTGGCGGATCACCTTTCCGTTCGGGCTCATCCACGGGTTCGGCTTCGCGGCCGCCCTGCGCGAGATCGGGCTGCCGCACGGGCAGATCCCGATCGCCCTCGTCTCGTTCAACCTGGGCGTCGAGATCGGGCAACTCGGCGTCCTGTCGATCGCGTTGCCCCTCGCGCTCGCCGCGCGCCGAGCCCCTTGGTTCGGGGACCGCGGCGTGAAGATTCTGAGCGCGGCCATCGCGGTCGGCGGCGCCGCGCTGTTCGTCGTGCGGCTCTTCGCCTATCGATAGCGCTTAGCCGCCTCGGTTCAGCCGGGATCCGGGGTGCCGTCGAAGTAGTTGGGAGCGTCGACGGGGCGCTCGACCCGCTGGCGGGTCCGGTAGAGCAGCCTCTTGCTGGCGTTGAGTCGAACGAAGTTCTCGTCGAGCTCGTGCTCGTCGTAGAGGTGCTGCGGAAGACAAAAGCCGTCGCAGAATGCGCAGTAGACCACGCTGTCGGCCCGCCGGTCTGCCGGCTCCAAGTAATCACCGTGCAGGTAGTGTCGAGCTGGGGTCATCCTCTGGTACGTCCTCGATTCATCGGCAGATCG
>CALAOV010000269.1 GCA_937889515.1 uncultured Myxococcales bacterium
CGCCGCCCAACCCCAGACGCGCGCGCGCTCGCGACGCGCAGGCGGGGCGAGCTCGGGGTGCGGCGTCGACGGCGGCGTCGACGATTTCTCGGGCCGACCCGCCGGCGTCGCGGCCAGCAGCGTCTCCAGCTGCCGCCGTAGCGCCGCCGGGGCCCGGCGCCGCGGCAGGCGCTGGAGGGCATCGGCGAGCTCCGTCTCGATCGCCGCCGCCCGTCGGCAATCCTGGCAGCCACCGAGATGGGCCGCCACCGCGGCGCGCGCCTTCGGATCCAGTCGCCCGGCGACGTGATCGATCAAGAGCGCCCGGGCGGCGGGGCAGTCCAGTGTCGTGGCCATTGAATCGTCCTTCATCTGGCGTAGTCCTTGAGCTTCTCCCGCAGCAGGACCCGCGCGCGGGACAGGCGCGACTTGACGGTCCCCACCGCGCAACCCAGCATCGCGGCCACTTCGGTTTCACTGAACCCTTCGACGTCGAGCAGGATGATCGCGCGCGCATCGACGGACAGGCTGCCCAGCGCCGCCTCGATGTCCTCCGCCACGAGGCGGCGCAGCCGGTCCAGCTCCAGGTCGTCTCGGAAAAGCTCCCGCTCGTCCGCGCCGTCGAGGACGTCCAGCTCTCCCAGCACCGGCTTGGCCCTCCCACGGTGGTGCAGATCGATGAAGGTGTTGCGAAGGATGGTGAACAGCCAGGCCTTGAGGTTGCCCGCCACGTAGGTGTGCGCGCCCGCGAGCGCCCGCGCGTAAGCCTCCTGAACCAGCTCCTCGGCATCGGGGTCGTTTCCGGTCAGCCGCCGCGCGTGGTCGTAAAGCGCGTCGACGTGCGCCAGGGCCTCGCGCCCGATGGCGTCCGGCGCCGTCATGGCGGGCGCCGCCGGCCCGCTCGGGAGAGCGTCCTCATCCAGCCTGTTCGCATGGGGCGCCACGCACAGACTACAACGTCCGCGGCGCCGATTTCGTTCCCTGCGCCTCCGGCCGGCCGGTCGGGATCGCCAGCGCGCCCCGCAGGATCAGCATCGCATCCCCCAGCTCGTGGGTCAGAAAACCCTCGGCCTCGGCGGCCTCGAGAGCGGCCTCCAGCAGGTCGTGGGGCGCGAAGGCGCCCAGGAGCGCGAAGTGGGTCTCCGGGGTGGCGTGGACGCCCGTGAAGATGCCGTCGACCACCCGTGGCCGATAGCCGGCGTCGATGTGCAGGTCGGTCTCATCGGCCCCCGCCCGCAGCGTCCCGCTCGCGCTGGCCCCCTCGAGCGCACGAACGACCGTGGTCCCCACGGCCACCACGCGACCGCCCCGGGCGCGGGTCTCCTCGATCGCGGCCACCGTCGCGGCGGGGATCTCGAAACGCTCGGCCAGCGGCAGCGCGGCGTCGATGGCCGGATCGCCGGTGGCGCTCAGGCCGGCGCCGTGGGTCAGCGAGGCCCACCCGACGCCACGGCGGCGCAGCGCCAGGAGGATCTCCCACGACAGGGAGCGCCCGGCCGACGGCATCTCGAAAGCCCAGGGGCGCCCCGCATAGACGGTCTGGACGGCCCACAGCGGCAGCGCCCGGTCCAGGTACGAATACGACACCGGCCGCCCGGCCCGATAGAGCGCCGTCCAGAGCGCGTCGCCCACGGCGTCGAACGAGAGATCGACCAGCCGGGGCGACAGAGGCAGCGACGGTCCGACCACGGCTCCGAGCTCGCCAAAGGCGAGATGCGCGCCCGGTGCCAGCGAGGCGGCAGCGGGCGGCGGTCGATCCTCGGTGCGCCGGTGCCAGTCCCCCGCCCCGAACAGAACCGCCAGGAATCGTCCGTCTCCTTGCCAGCCGATGAGCCGCGCCTCGACCGCGTTGCCGGCCCCGTCGTGGCCGAGGAGCGACGCCGGAAGGGTGGCGGCGTCGTTGACGACCAGGAGATCGCCGGCCGCCAGCAGCGTCGGCAGCGCGCCGGTCCGCAGCGCACGCAGCGCGCCCGAGGCGGGGTCGACCACCAGGAGGCGCACGTCGTCGCGCCGCGCCGGGTAGGTTCGCGCGGGCTCCATCAGCCGACCCCTCGATCGGGCGACGGCAGGTTTGCGACGACGACCCGCGCACCGGTGGCGACGCCGCTTTCGGCGCCGATGAGCGCCAGGAGGCGGGCAGCCACGCGCGCCGGATCCGCCAGCGCCGTCGGATCGGCTTCCGGCATCGCCTCCGCATGCATGCGGGTGTTCATCTCGCCCGGATCGACGCCGAAGATGCGGACGCCGGTTCCGGCCAGCTCGGCCGCCCAGACGCGGGTCAAATGATCGAGGGCGGCCTTCGAGGCGGCGTAGGCGCCCCAGCGCTCGTAGGCTTCGACCGCGGCGTCGGAGCTGATGTTCACGATGGTGCCGCGCCCGCGCAGCAGCATCGACCCGGCCACCGCCTTCGTGAGCCGAAACGGCCCCACCAAATTCACCTCGAGCACCCGGCTCAGGTCCTCGCACTCGGTGTCGAGCAACAGGCGCAACGGCACCGGCCCCAGCGTGCTGGCGCTATTCACCAGTAGATCGACCGGCCCGACCAGCGCCGCCGCCTGACCGGCGATGGCGTGCGCCGCCTCCAGCTCCGCGACGTCCGCCACCACGGCGTGCGCCTCGCCGCCGCGGGCCCGGATCCCGGCCACCACCGCGCCCAGCGGCTCGGCGTGCTGGGCCACCAGCACCACCCGGGCGCCGGCCGCGGCCAGCGCCTCGCCGAGCGCCCGGCCGAGCCCGCGGCTGCCTCCGGTCACGAGAGCGGTCAATCCTTTCACGTTCATGGCCGCGACCTCCTGCAGTGACGATGTGGGGTCCCGCCAATTTGTCGCCCAACTTGCCAATGTATTGCCCAGGCGTCACAGTGTTGGCATGGGAGACGACGCCGCCGGGCACCTCGGCCGCAACATCGCGGCGCTGCGCGAAGCGCGCGGGCAGACCCAGCAACAGATCGCGCAGCTGGCCGGCATCCCGCGGGCCACCTGGACCAACCTGGAATCGGGCGCCGCCAACCCGACCCTGGCCGTTCTCGTGAAGGCGGCGGCGGCGCTGCAGGTCCGGCTCGAGGAGCTGATCGAACCGCCCCGCCGGATCGGCCGCCTCTACCGGATGGCCAGCCTCCCCACGCGGACGCGGGGCGCGGTCACGGTCCGCAAGCTCCTGCCGGAGACGATCGCCGGCCTGGAGATCGAACGGATGGAGCTGCCGCCCGGCGCCACGATGGGCGGCGTGCCCCACACCGGGGGAACCCGCGAGTATCTGACCTGCGAGCGCGGGCAGGTCGAGTTGTCGGCGGGCGGCGCGAGCTGGACGCTCGACAGCGGCGACGTGGTGGTCTTCCGCGGCGACCAGAAGCACGGCTACCGCAACCCGGGCGCCGTACCGGCCGTCGCCTACAGCGTGATCGCCTTTGCCCCCGCGGGTCCCTGAGGCCTAAGGGCCGTCGCGCCACGGGAGGTGACCCTGGATGGCCTGCTCCCAGTTCTTTCCGTCGAAGAACCGCGTCTGGATCTGGGACGGGTCCACATCGTCGAGGCACCGAACGTTGACGTCGATCTTGTCGGGATCCGATCGCGGCACGTAGAACGGGTGGATTCCGCAGGTCTTGCAGAAAGTATGTTTGGCGGTGCCCGTGTTGAATTGATACGTCGCCAGCTCGTCGCGCCCCTGGATCACCTCGAAATCGGAGGGCGAGACGACCAGGTGGATGAAGCCCTTCTTGTTGCACATCGAGCAATTGCATTCGCTGGCCGTCCCCAGGTCGCCGCGCACGCGAAAGCGAACTCGGCCGCAATGACATCCGCCCTGGTAGGTCGTCTTCGACGTCATGACGGGACGAATGCTACCGCAGCGGCGCCCCGAGGTCGTCTTCGCGTCATTTTCCTGGCGAGGCATTGGCCTGGGCGCAATCGATTCGATCCAGCGCCACTCGCATCCGTGTGACACTGTCCTCCCCACATTCGAAAGGATCTCCCATGCAGATGAAAACCGCTCTCCTTCTCGTGACCACGCTGACGACCACCGGCTTGGCGTACAGCGCGCAGGCGAAGACCGTCGACAAGCAGAAGTTCAAGGGCTCGCAGGCCGCCACCAGCTTCTCGGCCAATAACGCGCTCACCTGCGCCGACGGCACCACGGGAACGGTCTTCAGCAGCGGCTCCCTCTCCGGCTCCGACTCGATCTCGAAGGAAACCGGTACCCCGAAGACCGTCACGAACGGAATCTTCGTCGAGGTCGACATCTACTCCAACACCTGCACCGGCGTGAACTTCAATTTTGGCGACGGCAGCATCGCCAACGGCTACACGCCGCCCAACAAGAAGCTCAATTCGGCCGGTCTCGAAGGGAGCACGACGGTGCAGGACTTCGACACCGGCAACACGATCCCGGTCGTCCTCGACCTGGTGATCGAGGGGACGGGCCCCCTGACGGCCACCAAGGCGCACTCCAAGACGCGTACCGTGGAGGGCAAAAACGGCCCGGTCACCATCACGACGACCACCTCGGCCAACAGCAACCGCGACGGCGTCGTCTCGGGCACGCTCTCGATCGACGGCACCGAGCTGGACGCGACCTTCTCGCCCACCACGCTCTCCAGCAACGGCAGCACCGAGATCACGATCGAAAAGAACTAGCTCTCCTGCATCGGTCCGGGGTGCCCGCAGACCCCGGACCGATGCTACCGTGTGGTCGGTGAACGCGCGGTCGCTCGACGATCTGGCGGCGGCCTTTGGCGCCTGCACGCTTCCCAAGACGGAATGGACGCATGTCGCCCACCTTCGCGTCGGGGCCTGGCACGTCCACCGCCTCGGTGCTGAGCGGGCGCTGGAGATGCTGCGACCCGGAATACGCCGGCTCAATGAGCAGCACGGAACGGCGAACACGCCGACCGGCGGATACCACGAGACCATCACGGTGGCCTACGTCCGCCTCATCGCAGATTTTTTCGCCGCCTTCGAGGCCGACGTCGAGATCGAGCAGCGGGTGGCGATGCTGATCGACGGGCCGCTCGGCGAGAGGTCCGCGCTTTTCAGCTTTTGGTCAAAGGATCGCCTGATGTCGGAATGGGCGCGAGCCGAGTGGGTGCCTCCCGACCTGGCGCCGCTGGCCGTTCCACCGGCGGTGCTGGCGACCATCGGCCGTCGCGCGCCGCCGTGACACGCGTCGGCCGCGGATCGTCTATCTAGCGACCTGCCGCCGCCGAGGCCAAAGCGCGTACGCGAGCACAGGAGAGAGTGCGACGAGCTCCACGGCTGCCACGCGCAGGCCTTGCATGGACAGGAAGGCGCGGCCGATCGGCGCTACTGGCAAGGGGGTCCAGGGGGCAAAGAATCGTTCGTTGCTGAAGGGCCACAACAAAGCGCAGCCGAGACCACCGTCCGTCAGCGTGTCGAGCAGCGCGTGACTGGAAACGACCCCCAGAGCGAGCAGCGCCGTTCGAAGCACGGGAAACCGCGCCACCTTTGCCACGAGCGCGACGATTGCGGCAGCGGCGAAGGCAAAGACGAACGAGTGTGTCGCCCCACGGTGACCCCAGACATCCGCATAGTGAACACCCAGGCGAAATCCGTACACGTCGACATCGGGCAGCAACGACAGCCCGGACCACACCACCGCTGCGCTGAACGGCGACCAGATCGTTGCCTGACCCTGGCGGCTGAACCGCGCAGCCGCCAGGCCGACGACGACGTGACCGACGCTGGCCATGGCTCCCGCTCGTGCTCAGCCCAGGATGCCGGGCGGTCCATGCGAGCGGAGGCTGACCACCTGCAGCGAGGCGGGCGAGCCGGCGGTCAGTCGGCAAGGCACCCCCGGAAGAATCACCAGCTGCGAGAGCGGCCGCAAAGGCACCATCCGGCGGCCGATCTCGGCTTCCAGCGATCCGGAGATGCCCGTCAACAGGAACAGGTGCCGCGGCCAGCTCTCGTGCGGAATGGTCAGCTGTCCACCCTCCTTGAGGTTGTAGACCTGCCCTCGGACGTCGGAGTGCGCGCCCTCCGCAAAGACGTGGAACGATCCTTGATCGCGTCGCGCGGCGGCTTCCTCGTCGAGCTGGGCCCAGTAAAATCCGGTCTCCGCGATGATCACGATTTCTAGCTCCCTTCGAGGTGGCCGTGTTTCTTCACGATCTGGAAGACGTTCCCCTCCGGATCGATGCCGTCGTAGGCGCCCCAGCTCCGCAACGTCGACATGAGCGCCCCTTGCGAGACCAGCTGGGCGCAGGCGGCCTCGAGATCGTCGGTCTCGAACACGAGCTTGATCGGCGTCTGGCTTCGCGCGCGGGGCGGATCCGCGATGTCGATCTTCTGCGAGATCTCAGTCGGGATCGCGTGCAGCGCGATCAAGGCGCCCCCCGCCTCGAACTCCACCCAGCCCTCGCTGGACGTCTCGGTGAGCAGTCGGAGGCCCAGCCCATCTCGGTAGAACGCCGTCATGCGTTCCAGGTCCTTGACGAAGATCAACGCGCGTCTCAGTTCCATGGTCTCGGGGCAGTCTACAGTCTCTAGCGCGATCGCGGCTAACCGACGGACATGATGCCTAGAATCGCTCGCATCGCGGCTCGCCCTCGATACTCGCGCAAGTCCCACGGCTACCCCAGCTTCATAGTCCGGATCGTCCGTGGGTTACCGCTCACCTTCCAACCGCCGTCCCATGCTCACCCGCTCCTCCACCTCGTATCCGACGCTCTGGTAGAACGCGACGACCTCCCGGTTGCTGGCGCGCACCTGCAGGTTGACCTTCGAACAGCCGAGCGTCCGCAAGCGTGCCTCCGCCGCGCGAACGAGCTGCGCGCCGAATCCGCGCCGGCGGTGCTCCGGCGCGATCGCCAGGTGGTAGAGCCACCCCCGCACGCCGTCGTACCCGGCCATCACGGCGCCGACGACCGCAGCGTCCGAGCCGCCCACCTCCCCGACCAGCAAGAGCTCCGATTGCACCTCGAGCTTGTGGTCGAGCATCAGCGCGGGCGCATTCCGCGGCGGTTCGTCCGGAAACACCCGGGCCCAGAGCGCCTCGACCGCCGCTCGGTCACCGTCCCGAAACGCTCGCACCGAAAATCCCACGACCGCTTGAGCTTCTGGCGACCCGCCGTTTTCCACAAGCCTAACGAACCGCGTCCCTCCCCCTCGCTCGTCCGCCGATCGGGGTTAAACTGCGCCCCATGCCGTCCGACGACGATCGCCCGATCGGCGCGCCCACCACCCGGGCCCGCCCCGACGCCCGGACGGATCGCGCCGAGCTCGAGCGCGCGCGCACGGCCCGCGACCGCGCCATTGCCTCCCTCTCGGACGCGTTCGCGCACGACGCGCTCGACGTCGAGGAGTTCGAGCGCCGGGTGACCGTCGCGCACACCTCCGAATCGTCCGCCGAGATCCTGGCGCTCATCGCCGACCTGCCCGCCTCCACCGACGCCATCGCGCGTGTTCCGGTAGCGCTGGCGCCCGCCACGTCGACGACGCTCTCCGGCCAGACCGAGCCCGAGACCCTGTACGCGATCATGGGCGGCATCGAACGGCGTGGCGCCTGGACCGTCCCGAGCCGCTGGCGCGTGATCGCCATGATGGGCGGCGCCGAGCTGGATCTGCGCGAGGCGCGGTTTCCGGCCGGCGTGATCGACCTCGAGGTGAAGGCCGTCTTCGGCGGCGTCCAGATCATCGTGCCGCCCGGATTGGCCGTCGAGGTCCACGGCACCGCGATCATGGGCGGCTTCCAGAACCTGAACCGCTCGCCCGCGCACCCCGATCCCGACGCGCCCCTGCTGCGCGTGCACGGGATCGCCATCATGGGCGGCGTCAACATCACCATGCGGCTGCCGGGCGAGAACGATCGGGCGGCCCGGCGGCGGCAGCGGATCGAACATCTGGACGCCCGGCGCGCCCTGCGGGACGACCGCCGTGGCCAGCGCGCGCTCGACCGCTCGCGCGACGACGACCGTTAGGCCGTGCAGACCTTCACACGGCTCGGGTTGCCGCCGCCCATCGGAGCGACCCTGCTGGCGCTCGTCGCCTCGCTCGCGATCCTCGCCGCCGATGCCGCCGGCCTGCCCGTCGGGCAAGCTGCCCGCACCCTGGTCGAGCACCTGCATTTTCGCGAGACCTTGCTCTATGGTCTGCTCCCGTTTCTGCTCTTTGCGGGCGCGCTCGAGGTCGATCTCGATGCGCTCCTCGGCGAAAAACTGGTGGTCGGAGTGCTCTCGACCGCCGGCGTCGTCGTCTCGACCGCGCTGGTCGGCGCGCTGATCGTCCTCGCCGCCCGGGCGCTGGGCTTTCAGATGACCCTCGGCGAAGGCCTGCTGTTCGGGGCGTTGATCTCGCCGACCGATCCGATCGCCGTGCTGGGCATGCTGCGGGCCTCCCGCGCCCCCGAACGGCTCGGGGTGTCGCTGGCCGGGGAGTCGCTGTTCAACGACGGCGTCGGCGTGGTGGTGTTCTTCGCGCTGGTCGAGGTCACCGCCAACCGCGCGGTTGGCGCCGGCGCGATCGGCCTGCTTCTCCTGCGGCAGGTAGCCGGTGGCCTGCTGCTGGGATACCTCTTTGGCCGACTGGCGCGCCGAATCCTTCGCCGCATCGGCAACCACCGGCTCGCCGTGCTGTTCACGCTGCTCCTCACCGCCGGCCTCTTCGGGCTCGCCAACCTGCTCGGCGTCTCCGGGCTTCTGGCGGTAGTCGTGGCCGGGCTGTTGCTCAGCAAGTCGGTCCACCTCGGCGGCGAGCACGCCTCGCCGGTCGCGGAACGTCTCCGCGGCTTCTGGCATTCGTTCGATCGCGTGCTCAACCTCGCGCTCTTCGCACTCGTCGGGCTGCAAGCCCTGGTCATCCCCCTGCCCGCCCGCGCGCTCGCGGCCGGGCTGACCGCGATCCCGATCGTGCTCCTCGCCCGCCTCGCCGTCGTCGGAGGCACGCTGGCGCCGCTCGCGCGCAAGCTGCGCCTCCCGCCGAGCGCGATCTCGATCCTGACCTGGGGGGGGCTGCGCGGCGGCCTCGCGCTGGCGCTGGCGCTCTCCGTCGGCCCCACGGTCGCCGCCGCGCCGCTGTTCTTGACCATGACCTACGTGGTGGTCGTCTTCTCGATCGTGGTGCAGGGGCTGACCTTCAAGCGTCTCCTGCCGTCGCCCAACCCGCCGCCGGCGTGATATCCACGGCGCATGCGTAGCCTAGCTTCGTTCGTTTCCCTGGTCGCCCTCGCCGCGGCCTGCGTGATTCCACCCGGACCGGCGACCATCCCCGCCTCGGGTGCCACGGGACAATCGCGCGCCAGCATGACCTCGGCGCGCCGCAAGGGCGAGAACCCGTTCAAGGACGCCTACTGGGTCATTGATCCCGAGTCGAACGCGCGTCGCACCGCCGACCAGTGGCGCGCCACCCGCCCCGACGACGCGACGGCGATCGAGAAGATCGCTGGTCAACCGGCGGCCGCCTGGATGGGGAACTGGTTCCCCCAGATCGAGCTGGCGGTGAAGACCTACGTCTGGGGCCGCACACGGGCCGGCGGACTGCCGGTGATGATCCTCTACAACCTGCCGTTTCGAGACTGCGGGGGATATTCGGCCGGCGGCGCCGGATCGATCGCCGGCTACCACACCTGGATCGACGGCGTCGCGAACGGCATCGGCTCGCGGCGGGCCGTGGTCGTGCTGGAACCGGACGGCCTGCCGCTGATGACCAAGTGCTTGAACGTCCAGCGCCAAGCCGATCGCGTCGCGATGATCCGCTACGCCGTCGAAAAGCTGACCGCGCTGCCCGGCACCGCCGTCTACATCGACGCCGGCCACTCGGCCTGGGTCAAGGCGGCCGACATGGCGCCGCGCCTCGAGGCCGCCGGGATCGATCTCACCGACGGGTTCGCGCTCAACGTCTCGAACTACCAGGCCACGCCCGATCTGCTGAAGTACGGCCGCGAGCTATCGGCGCTGGTGGGCGGCAAGCACTTCATCATCGACACCGGCCGCAACGGCAACGGCGCGCCACAGGGGCTCGGCCCCGACGACGAGAAAGCCTGGTGCAACCCCGACGGCCGCGCGCTGGGCACGCCCCCCACCACCAACACCGGCGATCCGCTGTGCGACGCCTTCTACTGGCTCAAGCCGCCCGGCGAATCCGACGGGCGTTGCAACAAGGGTCCCGCCGCGGGCAGCTGGTGGCCCCAGAAGGCGCTGGAGATGGCCAAGAACGCGAACTGGTAGTCGGTGGCCGGCGGGCGGGGCGCGCCATCGCGTGGGACGCGAAAAAGCCGGGGCGGCATCGGCCACCCCGGCTCTCGATCCCTGGTGTCGCGGCGCTCAGCGCGCGGCGGTGGTGCGGGCGCGCTTGGCGGCCGCGGTGGCGCCCTTGACGATCCGATCGACGTCGCGGTGAAACTGCGGCTCGTCGACCTGCATCCCGTTGAGCATCGTGCTGAGATCGCGGGTGAGCGAAGCCATCGCGATCGCCTCGTCGATCTCGGCGTCGGTCGCGCCGTTGAGCCTGGCGAACTCCGTGTGGGCGATGATGCAGAAGCGGCAGGGGATCTGCGAGGCGACCGCCAGTCCCATCAGCTCCTTGTTCTTCGGTGCCACGGCCGTGGTCTGGCTGAGCTGCACGTCGCGGAACTGCCGCCAGGCGCCGCCGCGCGCCTGGTCGGGGAACCGCTTGAGGAACTCGGGCACGTAGCCGAGCGTCTGCATGGCGTCGCGCAGCGCGCTCTGCCCGTCGACGACGGCGATCGGCTTGGGCGCGGGGGCGTGGGTAGCGGCGGCCTGCTTGGCGTTGCCGACCAGCTTGGCGATCTCGGCGCGGAACTTCCCCTCGTCGGTCTGGATGCCGTTGATGAAGGTGCTCCAGTGGCGGGTGGTAGCGGCCATCGCGACGGCCTCACCGATCTCTTCCTCGGACGCGCCGTTGAGCTTGGCGAACTCGGTGTGCGCGTAGATGCAGTAGTGGCAAGGGATCTGCGCCGCCACCGCCAGGCCGATCAGCTCCTTCGACCGCCCCGGCAGCGCCGTGGCGGGATTGAGCTGCAACGTCTTCATCTCTTCCCAGGCCCCCGGCAGCGCGGTCTCGGGGAACTTGAGGAAGAACTGCGGGACGAACCCGAGCGTCTTCTGGATGTCGGCGCGCGCGTCGGCCGCGGCGCCTCCTTTGGCGGCTTCGGCCGCCCGGGTGGCGGCCGAGAAGCTGCCGAGTACGAACACGAGGGTCAGGGTCAGGGTCTTGGTGGTACGGGTCATGATCGATCTCCTTGTCTTGAGTTGCCGGTCGTCTGTCCCGCCGCCATCTCGGCGGCGGCTTCATCTCTGTGAGGCGTGACCTGGAACGGAACGGAACGTTCCGGAGCCCGGAGTGGTCGGTTAAGACGGAACGTCAGGCGCGTCGCGCGCGGGCGAACACCACCTCGGACGGGACCTCGTAGCCGGCACCGCGCCGAAACGGCGCGATCGATTCGAGGTAGGCGGCGCGGACCTGGGCGCGCGTCTCGGGCGAAAAGCGCTTCCAGGCCAGCGCGACCGGCCCCCCCTCGAGCATCGCGCCGCAGGCCTCGTCGTCCGACGGCCAGGCCAGCGTCACCGCCCGGCGCTCCTCGACGACGTCGACGAAGCCGGCGCCGCGAAACAGGATCTCGAGCGCGCGCGGCACACCCAGCGAAAAGAAGAGCGGGCAGACCTCGCTCTCGACGTGGGCGTCGACGATCGGAAAGACCTCAGCCCACCCGCAGGCGCTGCGCTGGCCCCACACCGCGACCGACACGCGTCCGCCCGGCGCCAGCACGCGGGCCAGCTCCGCCGCCGCGGCCTTTCGTTCGGCGGCGTACATCAGACCGAACGCCGAGATGGCCGCGTCGAACGCCCCGTCGGGCGCGCCGATGGTCTCCATGGCGCCGCGCTCGAAGTGGACGTTGGTGGCGCCATCGGCGCGGCCCTGCTCGGTCGCCCGTTCGATCATCCGCTCGGAGACGTCGACCCCGGTCACCGTGCCTCCCGCGCCGACCGCCGCGGCGGCGGCGAACGCGGCCACGCCGGTTCCGGTGGCGACGTCGACCACCCGCTCGCCGGCTCGGAGCGCCGCGCGCTCCACGCAGGTCCGCGTCAGCGACCTGAGCAACGGCACCCACCCGCGATCGTAGGCCCCGCTGGCGGCGTCCCAGCCGTAGCGCTGCACCCGACGAAACAGGCGGCTATCCATGGGCCACCGCCACCACGGTCGCGACCGCTTCCGCCTCGACCGCGGCCGGCGATTGCAGGACCGTCAGATGAAACGAGCGGCGAACCGCGGGCGTGATGTTCGCCAGCATCGGGCTCAGGCGATCGGCGGTCTCGACCACCCGCCGAACGTCGGCCTCTGAGGCCGAGCTGACGATGGTCACCACGAACCGCAGACGCTCCCACCCGATCGCGACGTCGGCGGCGAGGCCCATCTGCCCGCGGGCGTCGTAGTCGCAGCCGACGTCGACCTCGACCGCGTCGATGGGAACGTCGAGGCGTGCCCCCCATAGCCGGTACCCGATCGCCATGCAGGCCCCCAGGCTGGCCCGCATGAGCTGACCGGGGTGAGGCGCGCTCCCCGTCCCCCCTTCGCTGGCCGACAGATCGACCCGCAGCGTTCGATCGTCCAGCTCGACGTCACACGCCATGCCCTCGCGAAGCTGGACCCGCGCCTCCCCGGACCCCCGCGCGAAGGCCGGCCGGCGGGTCATCGCGGCCGACTTGCGGACGTACAGCTCCTTGAGCTCCCGGGCGGTCATCGCGCGCTCCCGGCATCGTCACAGGGGGCGACGGCGACCGGTTGGGGTGGCGGCACGAAACATCCGTCGATCTGAGGCGGCCGCCGGCGCGGCGGGCGGGGCGCGGCAGCGGTCCGGCCGGAAGGGGACTCGGCGCGCGGCGCGGCGGTGGCCGCGACGGTGCCCGACAGGGTGAGTCCTACCAGTGCGATCTTCAGGGTTCGGGTCAACATCGTCTCCTCCTTGGTTTCAAAGGAAGACGCGTGACGTTCGACGGAACGACGTTCCGCCGGGCCTCGCCGACAGGGAACGCCGTTAGCGCGACGGGCGAAAGCTGCAGTAATTACCGGTTTTTACGTTGCGAGTCAGAAGCACGCCCAGGGCCGGCGCACTCTCGGCGATCCGCTGGATGGCGTTCTTGAGCCGGCGCTGGACCGCGCTGCGGGCACGTTCCGCCGCCGTTCCCGCCCGCCGGCTGCGGCCCCCGAGCCCGACGGCTCGCCCCAGCTCCGTCGCCAGGAAGTCGATCTCCTCGCGGGCGCGCGCCGCCCGCGTGACGTCGCCGAACGATTCGGCTTCCGCCAGGGTCTCGCGCAGATCCTCCAGCCGCAGCCTGTAACTCTGCCGGGCGTCGTCGTCGAGCAGCTCGCCCGAATCGCCGACATCGACGGTCTGACCGTCGGGCACACCGGCCCCGGCGCTCCCCACCAGATCGAGGACGTGAACCTCCCGATCGGGCGCATCCATCAGGTGCGCCAGATACCGCAAGCCCAGACTGTCCTTGAGGCGGAACGTCGCGCCCTCGTACCCGACCGTCCAGTATTCCCCCTCGAGCGTGAGCGACGGCGCGCCGCGCTCGGCCAGGCGATCCGGCTCCCGGACCGCCGGGGCGCGAACCGCCGCGCCAACCTCCGGCGCGATCTCTTTCGCCGACCCGCCAGCGGCCGGCCCGACCATCCCGGCCTCCAGACCGGCCATCCGGGCGCGCGCCAGTCGGGTCAGCCCCGTCATGCCGAGCTCGATCGCGGTCTGGTTCGCCGAATCCAGCAGGGAGACCGCACGCGCCCGATCCCCCGCCACGCCGCGCTGGATGAGCATCCGCGCCAGCTCGTACTCGGTTCGCGCCAGGTACGGACGGGCGCCCAGGCGACGGCAGCGGCCCATCGCGTCCTCGAAGTGGACGAGCGCATCGTCCCAGCGTTCCTGGCGCGCGGCCAACAGCGCGAGCAGGCGGTTCACCGGCCCTTGCCAGTGCATCTGCGTCATCCCCAGCATCATGTATTGGTCGGCGAAAGGGGCGACGATCTCGAACATCCGGGCAGCGACCGCGGGCGATCCGATGAAGGCGATCGTTTCACCGACCGAGAAGATTGCAAACAGATTGTCGACCGGCGGGCGCATCTCGGCGGGCAGGAGATCGAAGTGCAGGCGGGCCTTCTCGGTGTCCTCGACGCGGCAATGGGAGAGGGCCGATCCGATCGCTTGCCAGGCGGACGCCGAGCTGAAGTTGGCGCGCTCGCGCCGCGCCTCCGGATCGATGGCGATCATCTCCTCGTGGCGCTCGGCGGCCCGCAGGAAGGCCTCCCGGTGCAGGATCATCGCCCCGTCGACCTGCGGGTCCTGAGCTCCCCGGCCGATGGCCTCCGCGTCCGCCATCAGCTGCTCCGCGTCGGCGAACCGCCCCTCGATGACCGCGCGGACCGATCGGAGCAGGGGGGCCCGCCAAAGCGTCCAGGGCGCGCGCATCTCGGCCGCCAGCTCTGCGAGCGCGTCGATCCGAGCGTCGGCGGCCGCGAACTGCCCCAGCGCCAGATGATCGATGGCGAGGCGCAGGTGGGTCCGCAGGAGGCGCTCCCGGTCGCCGAGCGCGCGCGCGAGCTGCTCGTTCTCCAGGTTCAGCGCCAGGCGCTCGCGTGGGTCGACGATGTCCATCAAGGCCGACAGTCCGTCGTGCATCGTCTCGAGCAGCACCCGGGGATCGCCGAGCCGGCGGGCCGTCGCGATGGCTTCGCGGGCCACGGCCACCGGCTCCTCGGCCACCAGAGAGGGCTGCAGGGCCCCACCGAGGCGGGCGAGCAAGCGGGCACGCAGCGGGCTGTCGCCAGCCGGGAGCGCCGCCAGCGCCTCCTCGATCATGCCGACCAGGATCGGATCCACCACCCCGAAGGTGAAGACCCGCCCGTAGATGAGCGCGATCCGGCCGATGAGCTCGCCGTCGCCGGCCGCGCGCGCGTTGGTGGCCGCCTCGCAGCAGGCGTTGCGGCCGGCCGTCACCTCGCCGCGGCGGATCCGCGCCTCGCCGAGCGCCAGGAGCACACCGGCCCGCAGGCGCGGCGGCGCGCCCGCGGCATCGACGGCAGCGACGGCACGTTCGACCAGCGCGATGGCTTCATCGTGGGCCAGCAGATCGAGCGCGCGCGAGGAGGCCCGCGCCGCAAACTCCACCGCCCGAGGCAAACCCGCCGCCGGGCCCTCCAGCAGGTGATAGGCCAGCTCGGCGAGCGGCAAGCTCGAATCGGCCGGGGCGACGCCGCCGCGCGGGTGCCGGGCCTCGATCGCGCGCGCGACCTCGCCGTGCAGGGCCCGGCGCTGGTCGGCGCCGAGATCGCGGTAGAGGACCTCGCGGACGAGCGCGTGGGAAAACCTGGGGCGGCCGGCCCGCTCCGAGAGCACGCCGACGCGCACCGCATCCGCCACGGTGGCGAGGACCGCGGCCGGATCGCCCGCCGATGCGGAAGTCAGCAACCCGACGTCGATCTCGTCGCCCGCCACGGCGGCCAGATCGAGCAGCGCCCGGGCCTGCACCGAGACCCGATCGAGGCGCTGCCGGATCACGTCCCGCACCCCGCCAGGCACCACGCCAGCGGCGATCGCGTCCGGCCCTTCGTCTTCGAGGAGGCGCGCCATCTCCTCGAGGAAGAGCGGGTTGCCCTGCGTGCTGTCGAAGATTCGGCCTTCCACGACCGGCGCCAGCTCGCCGGTGCGGCGGCGCAGCAGATCGCCGGAGGCTGCCCGATCGAGGCGGCGCAGCGACAGCGTGGCGCCCTCGCGCCCGAGGCGCGAGATGATCTCGCCCGCCTCCGGATCCAGGCGGGCCTCCACGTCCCGGCAGGTCGCGATCAGCAGGACGCGCATCGAACGGATCTCGCGCGCCACGAAGTACAGCAACGCCAGCGAGGATCGATCGGCGGCGTGGAGATCCTCGAAGATCATGACCAAGCCGGCGGGCGCCGCCGCCCGCCGGCCCAGAGCGGCCACCGCCCGCCAGAGGCGAAAACGCGCTTCTTCAGAAGGCGGCG
>CALAOV010000270.1 GCA_937889515.1 uncultured Myxococcales bacterium
GCGGTCGGCGCCGGGGGAACCAGCGCGGAGGGAGGCAGCGTCGGATCAGGGGGCGCGGGCGGTCGAGGGGGCGACGGCGGCGACGGCGGTAGCGATGGCTCAGGCGGCGGACGAGGCGGCGTGGGCGGAACGAGCGGCGCGTCTGGCGGTGGCGGCAAAGGGGGACACGCCAGCAACCTGAACGCCTCGACGGCGCCGACCTTTACCGAAATTTACAAGACCATCCTCATCGTCTATTGCAGCGGCAGCGGTTGTCACGACCCGGGAATCTCAGGCGGTCTCGGCTTTGCCACTCAAGCCAGCGCGTTCGCCGCGTTGAGCCACCAAGTGACACCGGGAGATGGGGTCGACTCGGATTTGTACGTCACTCTTGATACCGGGGTGATGCCGAAAGGCAAACCGAAGCTGTCCGCCGCAAATATTGCGCTCATTAGGGAGTGGATCGACGCCGGAGCGCTGAACAACTGAGCCGCCTTCGAGTAACTCGCAGCCGCTCACCCGAAGGGACGCGCGATGCCGAAAGAGAAACGGCCGGTAGCATCGAGATATCTGAGGATCTATCGGCGCCGTCTCGCGAGCGCCTGGTCGGCGGCCTCGCGGAACCTGCCATTCGGGTATTCCTTCAAATATCGCTGGGCAAAAGTTGCCGCGCTGGGACTCTCGAGACCCATCGCGGCCTCGATGGAGAGGGCCAAAGCCTCTTCCGAAAGCATGCCGCGCGGATAGGTCTTGAGGTACTTCGCGAGGAGCCGCAGGGCGCGGGCGGGATCGTGATCGGTGCGCAGCACGCGCAGCGCGGCGCCGACATAGGCCGGATCCTCCACGGCGGCGGGGGCATGCGTCCGCGCGGGCGAAGCCGGTTTGGCTACCGACCGGGGCGGCGTGGTCTCCGGTTGCTTTTCCGACGGCGGCGCCAGGGCCTCGATACCGGGTGGGGCGGTTGGGGGGATCTCGGCGACTCCGGTCGTCGCCCCCAGACCGATCGGCCTGGGAGAAACCGTCTCGCGCGGCGGCTGGTTCGCGAAATCTCGACGTGGTCGCTGCGCAATCCGACTCCGGCCGACCATGGCTACGGTCACGCCGGCACCGAGGAGCAGCCCGACGACGACAACCGGCCGCAGCAGCTTGGCCCCGTGGTTCCGCGTGCGGCGGCGATCGAGCACGGCCTCCAACACGTTTCGTTGCTGGGCCAGCGCCATCGTCCGGCGCTCGGCCGAGTTGCGCATGTCGAGCTTGATGGCTTCCACCAGCTCGGCTTCCAATGAGCCCGGGGCGTTCCGTTTGTCGCGCAGCCGCTCCATCAACCGCCACCCCTGCCGCGTTCTTCGTTGCGCCACCCCGCGATCAGCTTCAACACCCTCTTTCGCGAGCGGTGGATTCGCGCGCGGACTGTATTGACCGACACCCCCTGAAAGGCGGCGATTTGATCGCTGGTGTAGCCCTCGATTTCAAACAGGATGAACGTCTCCCGCAACGGGGCGCTCAGCTTGGCGAGCACCCGATCGAGCAAATCCTGCTTCTGCTTCGTTTCGAGCGCCATCACCGGGGTGGGACCCGTCGCGGCGATTCGGGTCGACAGTGGAACGGTTCGCTTGAAAACGTTCTTGACCCACCGGAGGCGCCTCGAATCGCGGAGCTGGCGAATGGCAATCCGGTACAGCCACCCCGCCAAATTTTTGCCGTCGAAGGCATGCAGGCGGCGATGAACGACGATGAAGACCTCCTGGGCCAGATCGTCGAGGTCGGCAGGTGGGCCCCCGAAGGCGCGGAGCCAGCGCGTCACGTCGCCATACCAGGCCGCGTAAACGGAGTTGAAGTCGCCTGCGTCGAAGACGGACTCTGGGGGCGCATGCCCGTCGGATTTGCCGGACGACCGGACACCGTCGGGGGCCCGGTCGGTGGCGCCGTCGTCTGAGCCCGAGTGACTCTGCTTCACACCCATCGCTCTTACAGATGACTCTATATCAGTCGTTCGCTGGCCAAGCAGCTATGGTGTCGTGTCGGTGTCTTCGTCGACCTCCCGAGCCATGAATCGGCTTGCCGGCTTCCTGGCGGCGGGCGCCCTCTTGGTTTGTGCGCTGGGGCACTCGGCCGCCGCCGAGCCCACAGCGCCGGATCTTCCGGCCGCAACGGCCGCCCCCCCACCCGTCATCCCACCCGCAATCTCGCCCGCTATTTCGGTCGAGGGCTCGTGCCCGTCGCTCGCCATGATCACCGCCGCGGTCGCGGCGCTCATCCCCCATGGCGGGGTCGATCTTCTGCCGCACTCCGGAAAGGTGGAGGTCGCCGATCTGGGCGACCGCTACCGGGTGGACGTCTTGGCGCCCGGCGTGCCGCGGGTGCGTGTTTTTCAGAATGACACCCGCGATTGCGAGCTCCGCGCCAGATTCACGGCGGTGTTCGTGGTGCTCACGTTGCTTCCCCCCGGTTGGTTGCTCGACGTCCAGCCGAAGGTGCTTGCGCAGCCGACGCCGGCTCCTCTGCCGCCGGCCCCAGCGCCAATTGCCGTCGCCGAGCCGCTCCGGCCAAGGTTTCAGCTCGAGCTGGGGGCGATCGTCGATGCGGCCCCGGCGGTGTTCGAAGCGCCCCGGATGATCGGTCCCGGCGGCGAGTTGCGGGTGGTGCGCCGCTTGGGCAGCGTCGCGGGTGTCTTGGCTGTCGCGCTCGAGCCGCGGGTGGGCTTCGCGATCGCCGGGCTGAGCGGCCGTCAGACGCGCGTTCCGCTGGACCTCGGGGTACGCCTGGATCGGCGGGCGGGACCGTTCGCGTTTGGCGGCGAAATCGGCCTCGCGGCGGCGATCTTCCACGCCGACGGGCTGAACACCGCCATGCCGCAGGCCGGGACGCGGCTCGACCTCGGCGGCCGCGCGGGAATCCTCTTGCGTTGCGATCGCTGGTCGGCGCGCGCCGCGCCCTTCGTCGGTCTTCACGCGCTGCTGTTCCCCTGGCCGTACCAGATCGCCGTTGCGCCGGCGGGCACCTTGGGATCGACGCCCGTGTTGTGGTTGGGCGCCACGTTGGGCGTCTCGACGTCTCTCTGAAGCGCGATCGGGCTAAGGTCCCACCGGAGCGTCGGATGGGACGCGGTCCGGCATCCGCGCCGAGATCCCGTCGCCCAGCGTGACATCGTTGCCCGAGCCGGAGGCGTCGACTGCGCGGCCGCCGCTGTGTACATCGTCGAAGGTCCAGTACGCTACCAGCCCTGCGACCGGCCCGGGTGGGCTGTGGCGCATATCGGTCTGAACCTCGGTCGGAGATCGGGCGACGTTCCAGACCCGAACCTCATCCATCTCGCCTTTGAAGAGCTCGCCCGTGCCATCGAGGGTTCCCAGCCAAACGGTGTTGGGCGTGCGGCTGTCGCTGTCGGCCGCCTCGGCGTCCGCGACGGCGCCGTCGATGTAGAGCGTATGTGTGGTCTGATCGAAGGTGTACGCGACGTGGTGCCACGCACTGGCGGACGGCGGCGTGGGCGCCTTCACCAAAATCTCGCCCCCGGAGGTCCTCCACACCGCCACGGTCCCATTGCGCACCCCGATCTGGACGCCGTTGGTGAGGTAGGTTCGCATCACCACGAAGTCCGCCGTCGCGGACGTGGCCGGCGTGTTCACCCAGAGCTCGACGGTTTGCGCGGCGCTGGCGGCCGGGAAGCCCCCGTTGCCCGCCGTGGCGTAGTCCATCACGCCGTCGAAGCTCAGTGCGAACCCCGCCGGCGTGCCGTCGAGCGCCGGAAAGGCATCGGTCCACGGCGGACCGTTGGCCGCGCCGCCCCCATCGAGCGACATTCCGTTCACCGCGGCCACTCGACAGCCACCGCACGCGAGCCAGAACAATGAAACGATCAGGCGCCGCGACCGCGACATTCTCTTAGACTATGTACCGAATTCAGATTCGACAGCCAGCGTTCTGCGCGAACATCGGGCGCGAAAACATGAATCGAAGCACCGCCGGTCGGTCCGTCCGCCTCGTTCTCGCGGCCCTTTTGCTGCCCGCGTGCGCGCCACGTCTGCAGTTGGGCAGCGAGATCCTCTGGTCCGCGCACCATGAGACAGGCGATCTGACCGAGTGGTTGGAGGGCGGAAAAGGCGGCTCGGTGGCCGACGCCCCGGACACCTCGCTGGCGGTCTCCACCGACTTCGCCCACGGCGGCGTGTACTCGGTCAAGCTCACCAACGACGCGGCCTCCAGCCTCGAGACCGCCAGCCTGTGGCGCCAGGACACCTATCCAACCGACGCCTACTACAGCGCCTGGTACTACCTACCGCGCACCTATCAGACCACCGACGACTGGATCGTCATGCAGCTTCGGGCGCCGGTGGCGGGCGATCCGACCACCATCTCCCTGCTGCTGGACATCGACCTGCGGAGCTTGCCGGGTGGTGAGCTGGTGCTGACCGTGTTCGATCACCGGCCGGCTTACCTTCGCTCGCCGACGCCGGACCCCGCGGTGCTGGTGCCCGTCGGCACCTGGTTTCAGATCGAGGCGTTTTATCGCAACGCCGGCGACGATACGGGGCGATTCGTGCTTTGGCTCGATGGCCAGGTGGCGTACGACCTTCATCGGCCGTTCGGTCAAAATCCGGCGGTTTACTTCACCGCCTGCAGCGTGGGCGATGATCTCTCGCCGACGGAATCGACGCTCTACATCGACGACGCGGCCGTCAGCCTGGCCCAAGTCGGACCGACCGGCACGTTCTAAGCGGGTCGCTGGGCAGGGCTGGCGCTTGTTGCGATAGGCGCACCAATGGGACGTCGGCTGGCCCTTATGAGAGGGGGGCCCTGCTCCCCGGGGCTGCGTCAGGGGCTCCGCGCGCAGCGTACGCCATAGAAGGCGTTGCGGCTCTCGGGAAGGTCGCCGTCTCGAGCGGTCGGGAAGACGTCCTCGGTGTCGGTGCCAAACGACCCACCCCGAACGACCCGGTACGAAAAGTCGGTCAGGTAGACGCAGTCGGTGCAGGGATCGACGTAGGGCGCGAACCAATCCAAGGTCCATTCCGCCAGCTCTCCCGCCAGATCGAGCTGTCCCCACCGCCCGGCGCCCGAGGTCGCCGTCCCAACCGGCGCGATGTTCGCAACCCCCGAGCAGGCCTCGGACCCCGCCGGGTAGTTGCAGTCGGAGATCAAATACAGGCTGCTCGTGCCGGGATCCGCCGAGCCCCACGGATACTCGCGCTCCTCGGCGCCCCCCGCCGCGGCGTATTCCCATTCCGCTTCGCTCGGCAGAAAGCCGCCGTCCCAGATGCAGAACGCGTAGGCCTCGTACCAATCGACGCAGTTCATCGGCAACGTCTCGTTGGCCCCCGGCGCGTCGGTCCAGGTTCCGAACGATGGCTCGCACGCGAGCCGGCTGGCCCAGTCGGCGGCGGTGGTGCCGAGCTCGACCGTGTCGCCCGCGCTCCACCCGGGCTCGAATCCGGGGCTGCCGGCGGCGGAGAGACCCTGCCCGCCATTCAGGTGCGTGTGTTTGCCGGCCCCCGGCGCCGGTGCCCACCCGGCGACGCGGGCGGCCACGAACCGCCGGAAGCGTCCCACCGTCACCAGAAATTCGTCGAGCCGGAAGCCGGTTATCGACGTTGGATCGCCCGCGTCGGTCGGCCCGCCCCCATCGTTGACGTAGGTCCGATGGTAGTCGCCGGTAGGCACCTCCAAGCTGGCGCAACAGCTCCCGTCGCCGCCGCAGTTGGTGGTTCCGGCTCCGCCCGGGTTGCAGCTCACGGCGGGTAGGTGGTCGGGGTTGCCGCCGTCCGAACCCGCGTCCCTCCCGGCGGGCGGAGAAGGACGGGCCGCGCCGCAGGCGACCAGACCGAAGACCAGCGCCGTCCAGCGTGGCGGGAGCCTCGTTGCACCACCCATCTCGGTTTCAACTTGCCACCGCCGCGCCGAAGAAGTCCATCGCCGAGCGCATGTGTGTCGATGTTAGGGCGGCCGCGTCGGAAACACTTGCCGCAAAAAAATGGCCTGTAGCAATTGGGACTACACCGGCCCTTATCATATCGCCGTCGACGTTCCGCCTTTGCGAGGTCGGTGGCCAATTTCCCCCGCTGACCCCCAGAGGACGAAATGATGAAGCGCGATCTCCGTTTCTCGCGACGCCGGTTGCT
>CALAOV010000271.1 GCA_937889515.1 uncultured Myxococcales bacterium
ACCGGCGTGGGTGGCAGCGGCGCCACCGGCGTGGGTGGCAGCGGCGCCACCGGCGTGGGTGGCAGCGGCGCCACCGGCGCGGGTGGCAGCGGCGCCGTGGCCGGGAGCACCGGCTGCAACAACAGCGGCGCGGTGCCGGTGGCGGCGGGAACGCCCACCGGAAATCCCATCTTGCCGCCGCGCTGGGCGTTCGGAACGCTGTGGGGCACCTACGCCGACCAGGTGAACCTGGCCGGCTACGGCAAGGCCGTCGATGACGCCACCAGGCTTCGCGCGGACTACGAGGGCGATCTTCTCTGGATCGACTCGAGCTGGCTTTGGCACGTATACGCCTCCGACGGCTCGCAATACATCTGCTTCAAGTTCGATCCCATGGCTTTTCCGACGCCGGCGACGATGATCTCGCAGCTCAACCAAATGAACTTCCACTTCGGCGTCTGGGAGTGGCCGTGGATGGGGCACGGTTGCAATCTGTATAACACCGGCGTCAGCAACAAGTACTTCATCATGGCTGGCAACCTGCCTGCGTCGACGAGCGGCGGGTGGCACGGAGATCCGAATCCGGCCGCGTTCGACTTCACCAACCCGGCGACGGTCACCTGGTGGCAGGGACCTGGTCTCAACCAAGACATCGCCAACATCGGCGTCCAGTTCTTCAAGCTGGACACGAACGCCACGCAGCAGGCCTCGCCGCTCAACAACGGAGGCAAGCTGTTCAACCCGAGCGAGAACTACACGCATATGTATCGCCTGTCCGCGTACCAGATGTCGCAAAAGGCGGCGCTCGGGCTGAGCCCGGTCGCAAAGACGGTCGGCAGCGCACGCGGTTTCGTAATGGGCAAGGTGGCATCGCCGGGCAGCGATCAGTACCCCGGGTGGTGGACGGACGACACCAACGCCGACTGGCCGGGCTGGGCCACGGAGCTCAGCAGGGCCTCGCAGCTCGACACGACGACGACGGCGGCGTACTGGGGCGGCGACACCGGCGGCTATAACGGCACGCCAACCAGCGAGCTCTACATCCGGTGGGCCGAATATACGTCGTTCACCCCGCTGCAGGAGTACTTCGCCGCCAAGACCGGCGGCCTTGGCAACCGTTACCCGTGGAACTTTTCGGCGCAGGCGCAGCAGATCATCGAGACGTACAACCAGCTCCGCTATCGGCTGCTGCCGTTCCGTTACAACAACGCGCAGGCCGCCTATCACGCGGCCGCGGGGAAGTTCACCTATCCCGTCTCGTGGACGAACGGAACCGCGAACATGCTGGTCGGCGACGGTACCAACTCCCTGCTCGTCCACATCATGTCGACGCAGGGCGCGACGACGGCAAACGTCGCGCTGCCGGCGGGAACCTGGATCCATTGGTGGACGAACACGCCGTACACGGCGGCCGCCGCTGTCGCCGCAGCCATCGATCAGGAACCAATCTTCGTGCGCGCCGGATCGATCCTCCCGATGATCGCCGAATATCCCGGCGCACCCAAGGTTCACTGGACCGACGACGTCCCGAATAGTCCGCTGACGCTCCGGATCTACCCGTCTGGCAAGACGACGAACCTTTTCTACGAAGACGACGGAATCAGCGAGGGCTACCAGAACGGCGCTTTCTCGTCGACGCTGCTGACCAGCGACAACACGACCGGCCACGAGGTCGTCACGATCGGCGCGCAGCAGACGCAGACCTCGTTCAACGGCCAGCTTTGCCAGCGGGCGTACGTGCTCGAGTTCCCCGGATCGGCGGCGGCGCCGACGACGGTGACCCGTGACGGCAAGGCCATCGCGATGTCGGCGGCCTTCCCCACGACGGAGGGCTGGTTCTACGACGCGGCGAACAAGGTGCTGTGGGTCCGGTTCGGCCCCGTCGCCACGAGCATGTCCACCGCCGTTTCAATTCAATAGACCAGCCCATAATATGCAGAGATCGATACGGAGCTGCACCCACACCCTAATGTTCTGCGGCGCGCTCGCTGCGTCGACGGCGCGCGCGGCGGACGACATCGGCGACACACCATCGTCGAGCCCACCCCAGAGCACGACGACCGAACCGTCCCCGACCGCCCGCACCCTGCGCCTGCCGCCGGAGCCGGAGGGAGAGACTCTGCCGGCGCATCGGACGTTCGACGGCGGCGCGTGGACGGCGCCGGCGCCACCGCGCGAGCCGTCGTGGTTCTACGTTCCGCCCCTCGAGTTCGGGCTCGGTAGCGGCAGCACGCGCTGGGCGCTGCAATTTTACGGCTTCGCCGAGCTCGACATCATTCACGATTCGACACGCGGGTTCAACGAAAGCCTGGGCAACGGCCTCATCCCACGCCGCGAGCTCCTTGCGCCGGGCTCGCTCTTGCCGCAGCTTGCCCCGGACGGCAGCCTCGCCCCGAATCCCGTGGGCGTCAACGGACGTCTGACGGAAAGCGCGCGCAACAGCCGCTTCGGCTTGAAGGTCAACGCGCCGCCCGTCGACGAAGTGAGATCGAGCATCTTGATCGAGGTCGACTTCTTCGGAAATCAGCCGCCGAACGGCACGTACTCGTACACGCAGCTACCGGCCCCGCTCACGGAAAACAACCTGATCGCGTCCGGGACGCTGCACATGCGGCACGCGTACTTCAAGCTCGAATCGCCGTACATCAACATGCTCGCCGGTCAGACCTACGACGTGTTCGGGTTTCAGAACTACTTCTTCCCGGCGACCAGCGAGCTGTTCCCGATGCCGAACCAGGCGTTCAGTCGCAATCCGCAACTGCGCTTCTACGAGAACCTCAACAGCGGTGCCTTCGGCCTCGACATCGCCGTGGCGGCGGTGCGACCGCCGCAGCGCGACGCCGAGATCCCGTCCATCGAGGCGGGGGTCATGCTGCGTCTCAACTCCTGGAAGGGTCTGCACACGCCTGGGAGCCTGGGCACCGCCGCCGATGCGATGGCCATCGGCGTCTCGGGGACGGTGCGCCATTTCAAGGTCGACTACACCCAAGCGGTTCCCGTCCAATACGACCAACTAAACGGATGGGGCGTTTCGTTCGACGCGCTCATTCCCATCATCCCCGCGAAGAACTCCTACGATCGCAGCAACAAGCTGACGTTGACCGCATCGTACACGACCGGCACCGCGTATCAGGATCTCATGGGCGGCATGACCATGGGGCTCGGCGCGGTCCGCTACCCGCCCGTGCCAGGAACGACCTTGGTGTCGCCGCCGGACCCCCAACAGGGCGTCGCGGGCGTGGCGTTGCCGCAGACGAGCTTTCCGCCGGCCAACATCGACCCGGGTTTGATCCTGTTCGACTACTACGGCAGCGGGTCCGCACAAACGGTCAACCTACGAACGTGGATGGCCGGGCTCCAGTATTACCTGCCCGGCGGCCGCGTTTGGATCTCTGGAAACTACTCCCACGCCGATTCTAACAACATCGTCAACGCGCTTGGCGGCGCCGCCATCGCGGGGGCGAACGGCCTGGTGACCCCAAACCCGTTCGCGACGACCGTCATCCAGAACTCGAATTACTACGACGCGAACCTGTTCGTCGACATCACACCGTCGATTCGGATCGGCGCTACCGGATCGCTACTGAAACAGACGTATGCCGACCGCAGCCCGCCCGACAACATGACGTCGCAGGCGCCGCTCACGCCGGTCGACGTGCCGGCGAGCTGGCCGGGCCCTGAGGTCGTGCGTAACGTGCGGTTCCGCCTCAACTTCTACGATTATTTCTAGCCGCCTCCCCTGCTCGTGTCGGTGCGAATGCCATGTATCCGTCAACCCCGGGGCCGCCAAGAGTGCGCGGGCGCCGCCAGTCCTGCTCGCTACCTGCGCGGATCGGCCGCCGTCGGTGACACCCACGACGAGAGGTTTATCCAATTGCCCGACGCAGCGGTGTGCTCGCCGTGACTGACCAGGTTGCCCCGAGTGGGATCGGACGCTACCGGTGGGTGGTATGCAGCTTGCTGTTCTTCGCGACGACGATCAATTACGCCGACCGCCAGATCCTGTCGCTGCTGAAGCCGATCCTGGACGTCGAGCTGCGCTGGACCAACGAGCAGTTCGGGGTCGTAAATGCGGCGTTTCAAGCCGCGTACGCGGTCGGGCTGCTGGCGTTCGGCGCGTTCGTCGATCGGGTGGAGGCCAAGATCGGATACGCGATCTCGATCGCCGCCTGGAGTGTGGCGGCGATGGGGCACGCGCTGGTCGGGTCGGTGAACGGGTTCCTAGCCGCGCGCCTGGGGCTCGGTCTCGGCGAAGGGGGGAACTTCCCGTCGGCGATCAAGGTCGTGGCGCTCTGGTTTCCGCCGGGCGAGCGGGCCTACGCCACTGCGCTGTTCAATTCGGGCAGCAACGTCGGCGCGATCATCGCGCCCGCCATCGTGCCGTGGCTGGCGCTCACCTTCGGCTGGCGCTCGGCGTTCGTCGGGGCGGGGATTGCCGGGCTGCTCTGGCTGTTGCTCTGGATCCCGCTCTACGACCTCCCCGAACGGGCAGCGCGCCTGGGGGCCGCCGAGCTGGCGCACATCCGGGGCGGCGCGCTCGGCGGACCGCAGAGCATGTCCGGCGTCGCGACCGCCGTCCCGATCGAAGGCCCCGAACAAAAGCTGGCCTGGTCGGCCATCCTGCGCCACCGCCAGGCGTGGGCGTTCATCGCCGCGAAGTTCTTGACCGACCCGGTGTGGTGGTTCTTCCTCATCTGGCTGCCGGACTACTTCAAGAAGACCCGTGGCCTCGCCATAAAGAACAGCTGGGTCCATCTGGTCACCATCTACGCCATCGTCACCGTGCTCAGCATCGGCGGCGGGTGGCTGAGCGGCTATCTCACGCGTCGGGGCCTGACCGTCACCCGCGCGCGCAAGACCGCGATGTTCGTGTTCGCGTGCACGGTGCTCCCGATCCTGCTGGTCACGCACGTGGGGAACTGGGCAGCGGTGGTGCTGATCGGCGTCGCCGGCGCGTCGCACCAGGCGTGGTCTGCGAACCTCTTTACCAGCGCATCCGACATGTTCCCCAAGGGTGCGGTGGCGACGGTGGTCGGGATCGGGAGCGCGGCGGGATCGCTGGGGGGGATCTTGTTCCCGATTTACGCCGGCAAGCTGCTCGACCGCTTTCAAGCGCTGGGCGACGTCACCCCTGGCTACGCGATCCTGTTCGGGATCTGCGGGTCGGCATACCTGATCGCGTTCGCCATCAACCACCTGCTCGCGCCCACGTTCGCGCCCGTTGGAGATCTCCATTGAAGATCGCCCGGACGGCAACGGAGGAGGCTCGGTGCCACGGGACCCGCGTCTTTAGGGCGTAACTCGATCGGCCGCGCCGCGTCGGCGGCGCCCGCACGCCACGGTGATGACGACCAGCGCGAAGTTTGACGCGTGGCAGGGACGCCATGCGGCCCGAAATAGAGCCCGCTGAACCGGTTTTTCCCCGACGCGGAACATACATAGAGGAAGAATTTTCCCTCAATCGCTTAGGCCGGAGGCCCCCATGTCCGCGCGGCGACTCTGCTTACGCCCCCGGTTTCGCTCAATCGCTATGCTGGCCGCGGCGGTGAGCGGGCCAGCGTTGCTCTTGTCGTGCTCAAACGACGACACCGGCTCTGGCGTCGGTGCCGGTGGGCAATCAAGCGGGGCCGGAGGCACGCGGGTTGGCGGAGGGGGTGCGGGCGGCTCGGTCGCAAATTCAACCGGTGGGGCGTCGGGGCGGCCGGGACCGGTGGCGGTTCGGGCAGCACGCCGGAATCGACAGCCGGCCGAGGGGGCGCATCGGGCGGCGCCACCGGCACCGGCGGCGCGATGGCCGGCGGGGGCAGGACCGGAAGCGGCGGCGCAACGGCGACCGGCGGCGCGACGGGG
>CALAOV010000272.1 GCA_937889515.1 uncultured Myxococcales bacterium
CGCGAATCTGGCGGGCGGCTGGATCGGCGCGCCCGTCGCGCTCGAGGGTGGCGATCGCTTCGTGCGCCGCCTCTTCCTGCTCACCGTCGCGGTCCTCGCGGCCAAGCTGCTGCTCTGGGACCTTCTACTCCGGCGCTGACGGGGCGCGACGCGGTCAGGACTTCGTGCAGTGCGCGGGCGGAGCGGCGCCGGCCGCGAGCGCCGTGGCGGCCGCCAGCACCTCGTTGGCGTGGAGCGCGGGATCGACGTCGGGCCAGATGCGCGCGACGTGGCCGGCCGGATCGATGAGGAACGAGACCCGCGCCTCCCCGAAGCCCAGCAGGGCGTCGGGGACGCCGTAGGCGTGCTCGACGGCGCGCGATTCGTCCGCCACCAGCGGAAACCGGAGCTGGTGCTCGCTCGCGAACTCGCGGTGGCGCGCCGGCGACTGGTTGGAGACGCCGAAGACGGTCACGCCCGCCTCGCGGAAGCGCGACCAGCTGTCGCGGAAGGCGCAGGCCTCCTTGGTACAGCCCGGCGTGTCGTCCCGCGGATAGAAATAGACCACCGCCGCGCAGCCGCGCACGTCGGCCAGCCGCACCGTTCGATCGTCGAGCGTCTGGCCGGCGAGGTCGGGTGCGGCTGCACCGACCGGGAGCAGTCCATTGCCGCCGTCCGGCCGCTGGCGCGCGGCGCAGCCCGTCGCGGCGCTCGTGACGACGACCGCGACCGCGAGCCGCTGTGCCTGTCTGAGCATGTCGCCGACCGAGTCTACCCGGCGCGACGGCTGGGTGCCGTTCGGATCGAAGACCGGCGCCGGTCAGGCCGCAGCGCGCATGGCGTAGACCAGCGGCGCGTCGGGCGAGGCCGGGTTCACGCGCAGCTCGCGCGACTTCGGATCGACGATCAGGTCCAGGCGTTCGAGGGGAATCTGCCCGATCAAGGCGGTCGAGCCCACCGGCGTGGCCAGCGCGTCGCAGAACATCCCGCGCCCCAGGATGGAGATCTTCAGGCTGCCCACGATCGGCATTTCCCGGACAGAGGTGTCGGCCAGCTTGACCGGCACGTACTCCAGCAAGGGAAGCCCAAGAGCCTGCGCGGCGTCGATCGGAATGACCAGCATCGTGGCGCCGGTGTCGACGAGCGCCTCGATTTCAACCTTCCGAACGTCGGCCGGCGAAATCAGGCCGCGTTCGGCGTTATCGAGATCCGTGTTGTTCCAGAGCGTCAGCTTGGTCATGACCTGTCCCATGTTAGCACCGGCAGGATATCGGTGAGGGAGCGGGCGGGGTTGCGCCGGTCACGCCAGCAGCGCAAGCAGGTCGGCCTTGGTCAGCCCGGCGGCGGCCGATCCGTCGCCCAGCGCGGCGTCCATCAGCGCGCGCTTGCTGTCCTGCAGGGCCAGGATCCGTTCCTCGACGGTGCCGGCTGCGACCAGGCGGTAGACGAAGACCGGGCGGGTCTGGCCGATGCGGTGCGTGCGGTCCGCCGCCTGCGCTTCCACGGCCGGATTCCACCAGGGGTCGCAGAGAAAGACGTGGTCGGCGGCAGTCAGGTTGAGGCCGCTGCCGCCCGCCTTGAGCGACACCAGCATCACCGGCGGGCCGTCCTCGGCCTGGAACTTCGCGACGACGTCGCCGCGATCGCGCGTGCTGCCGTCGAGGCGCAAGAACGGCAGCTCGGCGCGCGCCAGCGCGGGCTCGATCAGATCGAGCAAGCTGGTCCACTGCGAGAAGACCAGCGCCTTGTGACCTTCGGCGACCGCGGTCTCCAATGCTTCCAGCAGGGCTTCTACTTTCGACGAGGTCGCCGCTGTTTGCCCGGGCACCAGCGCCGGGTGGCAGGCGGCCTGGCGCAGACGCAGCAGCGCCTCCAGCGCCTTCATCACCCCCTTGCCGTCGTCGAGCAGCGCCAGGATGTCCTTCTGGGTCGCCGCGCGGACCGCGTCGTAGACGGCGCGCTCGCCGTCGCCCAGCTCGACCCGCAGTACGGCGTCGGTGCGTGGCGGCAGCTCGGGCGCGACGTCCTGTTTGAGACGCCGCAACAGAAACGGGCGAACCCGCTGCCGCAGCGCCGCGGCGGCCCCCGGCACCCCGTCGGCGATCGGGCGCGCGTGGCGATCGGCGAAATCGGAACGCCCGCCCAGCAGGCCGCGGTTCGCGAAGTGCATCAGGCTCCAGAGCTCTTCCAGGCGGTTCTCGACCGGCGTGCCGGTCAGCGCCAGCCGGAAGGACGCCGGCAGCGCGTAGGCGGCGCGCGCCGTCTGGCTGTCCGGGTTCTTGATCGCCTGCGCCTCGTCGAGCACCACCGTTCGCCAGGTCTGCGCCGCCAGCGCCTTTTCGTCGAGACGCAGCAGGGCGTAGCTGGTCAGCGTAACGTCGGCGGCGGGATCGAGCGCGCGGCTTGCGCCGTGATAGACGCAGACCTTCAGCGACGGGCGGAAGCGCTCGAGCTCGGCCCGCCAGTTGAAGATCACGCTGGTCGGCGCCACCACCAGCGTCCGCCCCGACCCGGCATCGAAGACGCACATCGCCTGCAGGGTCTTGCCGAGCCCCATGTCGTCGGCCAGGACGCCGCCCAGACCGGCGCTGCGGAGAAACGCCAGCCAGCTCACGCCCTGATGTTGATACGCGCGCAACGTGGCCGTGAGATCGGCCGGCAGCGGCGCCTCGGGGAGCCGCTCGAAGCCGGCGATGAGAGGCGCCAGGCGATCGAGGCCGAGCGGCGGCGGGTGATCGAGCTCGGCGCAGAGCGCCGCCAGCGCCGGCAGCGCGTGCCGCGCCAGGTGACCGTCGTCCTGGCGCGCGGCCAGGAGATCGGCCACCCGCTGCCCGTGCTTCTGCAGCCAGCCCAGCGGCAGCGAGGCCCACCCGCCGCCGAGCAAGGGCACGATCCCCAGCCCCTCTTGCCAGGCCCGCACGACGGCGGCCGCGTCGACACTGGCGCCAGGGCCGCCGGCGTCTCGGCCGACGCCCGGCGCGCCGTCGACGGCGAACGTCAGCTCGAAGCGGACCGCGTCGGTCCCCGCGGCCGCGTCGCCGTCGGTGGTGAGCTGCAGTCGCGGCACGAGCTTCGCCGTCGGTTTGACCACGCCGGCCGCGGCGCCCGACAGATCGCCCCGCCAGCGTTTGAGCTTTTCGACGAAGCGGGGCGCGTCGGGTCCGCTGTAGCTGGTGCGGCGGCCAGGCAGCAGATCGAGATCCGCGCGCAGGCGTTCCAGCGCCCGCCGCTCGGCCGGCGGATCGCGCAGCGGCACGGGGCCGCGCAGGTAGACCAGCTTGCCGGCGTCGACGCGCGCGCAGGGGGGCGACCCGTAGACCAGCGACGGTAACACGCTGAGGCCACCGCCCGCGCCCGGATCGATCTGATCGAGCTGCAGCACGATCCGCGGCTCGAGATCGCGGACCACCGGCGGCAGCCGCCCGCTTCGCACGTCGATCACCGTGCGCCGCGCCAGGTCGGGGAGCACGACGGTCAAAAGCTCGCCCAGCTCCGCCGCGCCGAACGCCCGCCGGACCGGTAGATTCTGCAGCCAGACGCCCGTCAGCTCCGTCTCGCCGAGGCGGTGCAGCGCCGCGCGCCCTTCGTCCTCGCAGAGCGCGACGCCCGGGGCCACCACCGCGCGCACCCGCGGGTCGGCGGTGATCGTGAGGCGGACCTCCACCGCCGCGCCCGGCGCATCCACCAGCGTCGCGAGCGGCAGGATGGCCTCCTCGGAGATCGTGGTGGCGACGTTGTCGACACGGACCCCGGGTGCCCCGGCCAGGATCTGGATCAGGCCGTCGAGCTTGGTCGGCGAGAGCACGCCGCGCGCGCCGCCGCCGCCGATCTCGAGGAGACCGTCCACGCGCAGGTCGGCCTCCTCGACCTGCAGGCCCGCCGCCTCGGTCGGGTTGGCCAGTCGCGCCCGCAGCGCGCCGTCGAGCGGCGCCTCGGCTCCGTCGGGCGCGATGAGCACGCGCGCCAGCCGCAGCCCCTCGCGCTCGCGGGAAAATCGATAGCCGACCCGGGCCCCCAGGACGGCGACGGGCGCCGGGGCCACGGCCTCCCCCTCCGCCTTCGGCTCGCCCAGGACGATGGCCGCTGCCGCGACGTGCTCGCAGGGGCTGACCCGGCAGGGGCAGTCGCACTCCCATTCGTTCTCGGTAGGGTAGAGCACCACCGTGGGCGGCACCACCCGCCCGGGCGCGCGCACGCGCAGCACGATCTCCTCCGCGCTCTGCGACTCGATGGCGACCGCGCCGGCGCGCGCCAGGCTCACGCCCTGGGACCAGAGCCCCGATTTGCACCGCTTGCGGATCGACGCGAGCAGCGCGCCGGTCGCCGGGCTGGTCACGGGGCCATCATCTTGTCGACGATGGTGCAGAGCGCCGCCAGGCGCGCGCCGCCCCGTCCGATCGCGAAGGGATCGGGCGACCCGACGCCCATCCGCACCCCACAGTCCTCGACGGAGCCGGCCCGCGCGCCCAGATACGCGCCCGCCGCGGGGCGCAGGTCGAGGCGCGCCACCGGCAGCGTCACCCCTTCGCTCTCCAGCAGATCCAGCGGATAGCGCCCCCAGGCGCAGATCAGGTCGTCGAGTCGCGCGAAGGCCGTCCAGCGGGCGCGAAACGATTCCCAGCTCTCGCCGGCCGCCAGACGTTCGGGCGTGATGCGGATGTGCCGCGGGATGGCAGGCGCCAGCGGGCGCCTGGGCGCGATGATGGCCTCGAAGGTCTCTCCGGTCGCCGCCCGGCGCGCGACCCAGTGGACGATCTCGGCGGGGTGGCCACCGGGACGGCGCGCCGGCCAGGCGTTGGCCTCGCCGTGCAGGCAGACCACGTCCCGCGCGCGCTCGCGGAGCAGCGACGGCGCCGCCGGTCGCCGCGCCTTGCGCTCGCGGTGGAGCGCGTGGCGCTGGCGCGCGCCCCGCACGTTGGTCGCGTAGTGGATCTGCGTGTCGATCATCGCCTCGAACGGGCGCAGCAACGTCGCGAACCGCTCGGGCGCGCCCTCGAGCGCACCCAGCACCTGCGCCAGCGCCTCGACGGTGGCGACGCAGTGATCGGCCGGCTCGCGCCTTATTCGATAGTTGCTGGGCGACCGCGGCGTGAACCGGATCTGGGGCAGCGCCGCCAGCACCGCGTTGCGCTTGAGCAGCTTGCGCGCCTGCCACCAGGTCCCGTCCACCACCACCAGCGTGATCGGGCCGGCGAGCTGGGCCTGCGCCAGATCGATGGCGCTTGGGCCCGGGAACAGCAGATGGGCCGGGCGCGCAGCATCCTCCGCGAGCGCGGCGCGTACCTCCCGATCGTCGTCGAAGTCGACGCCGACGTGCAGCTGGGAGCCCGGCAGACAGAGGTGCGCGAGGCGCGCCGTCCCGATCGGCACGTGTCGCTCGCGCGGGTGTTGCAGCAGGATCACCCGCGTGCGCGTCTCGAGCGACACCAGGTGGGCGCAGTAGCAGACCGACGCCGGTCGCCGGCAGCGCGCGCAGACCTCGCGGTGGCAGGTAGCCTCGGGAATCACGCGGCGGAGGTTAGCAGCTCCCTCTGGCGAGGGGATCGGGAGGTCCGCGCCCCGCGGTCAGCGCATGGGGCGGGACGATTTGCCGCGGGCGGCGCCCGGGCGTCTGCGAGTCGGATCACGGGGGGGCTTGGCGCTGCCTTCCAGCGCGCTGCGCAGCTGCTGCGCCAGCGCGGCCCCCTGGCCGGACGACTTGTCGCCGAGCGCCAGGATGGTGTTCGAGAGCGCGGCGCGCAGATCGGGGTGCTTGGCGCTCCGGCACTCCTCTTCCAGCCAGGACGCGCCGCGGTGCCCGGCTCCGAAGGCGATCACGGCAGCGCCGAACGTGCGCGGGAACGAGAGCAAGAGCCGACGGCGGGCGTCCGAGCGCTCCGCGGCGCGCGGGGCGGCGGCCACCGCCGTGATCGCGCGCGACAGATAGTCCAGCAGCGGCTGTGGCTCCGACAGCGTCGCCAGCACCTGGCGGTTGGCGAAGACCTCGATCGCCACGGCGGCGGCGCCGAAGCAGAGCTCGCGGTCCTCGATCTCCAGCCAATCGCCGGCTCGGGCGACCAGCGTGTCCGCCCCGCCCGGGCGGCCGGCGAACGAGGTGAGCGCGTCCAGCGTCCCCAGTCGGACCGGTATCCGCTCGTCCCCGGCCAGCACCGCCAGCGCGTCCCAGGCCGAGCCGACCTCGCGATCGGCGCGCAGCCGTCCGACCCATCCGTGCGCGGCGGCCACCGGGAGAAACACCTGCGGCGTGTCGGGCGCGGCGTCGTTCGCGCCGAGGTGATCCAGCAGGCGCGCCACGGTTCCGGGCAAGGTGGCCATCTCGGCGCCGAACGCCGCCGCCAGCCGCAGGTTGGGCCGCGTGCCGTAACCGCCGTGCCGGCACAGGAGATCTTCTAGCGGCGCCGTCTTGCCGCCCAGCGCTGCGCCGAGCGCGGCCCGCAGGGCGTCGTTGCGCAGACCTTCGGTGGAGGGACCAGGGGACATGGGGGCGGAAGCGTACCGCACGCGGGCCGGCGCGCGATCTCAATCGCCGGTGGGGAATTGCCCCGGGCCGGGCGGATGCTTACTTGAAGGAGGCATCCCCGACCGAAAGGATTCCATGGCCACCGTCGCCGAAGTGATCGTCGAGACCCTGATCGCCGCCGGCGTGCGGCGCATCTACGGCGTGGTGGGGGATTCGCTGAACGGGCTGACCGAGAGTCTCCGCAAGTCGGGCCAGATCGAATGGATCGGCGTGCGCCACGAGGAAGTCGCCGCCTTCGCGGCCGGCGCGGAGGCGCACCTGACCGGTCGCCTGGCGGTCTGCGCCGGCAGCTGCGGCCCCGGAAACCTGCACCTCATCAACGGCCTGTACGACTGCCACCGCAGCCGGGTTCCGGTGCTGGCCATCGCCGCCCAGATCCCCAGCGCCGAGCTGGGGAGTTCCTATTTCCAGGAGACGCGCCCGGACATCCTCTTCAAGGACTGCAGCCACTACTGCGAACCGGTGAGCACGCCGACGCAGATGCCGCGCCTGCTGGAGATCGCGATCCGCACCGCGGTCGACCGCCGCGGCGTCTCGGTGCTCAGCATCCCCGGCGATCTCGCGCTCAAGGACGCGCCCCACGCGCCGCCGTTCGTTCTCGACGAGGCGCCGCCGGCCCTGTGTCCGTCCCGGGCGGAGCTGGCGCGGGTCGTCGCGCTCCTGTGTGCCAAGGGGAAACGGGTCACCATCCTGGCGGGGGCCGGTTGCGCGGGCGCGCACCCGGAGCTCCTGGAGATCGCCGGCGCGCTGCAGGCGCCGATCGTCCATGCGCTGCGCGGCAAGGAACACGTCGAGTTCAACAACCCCTTCGACGTCGGGATGACCGGTCTGCTGGGATTCTCCTCCGGCTACTACGCGATCATGGACTGCGAGGTCCTGCTCATGCTGGGGACCGACTTTCCCTACCGCCAGTTCTATCCGGACCACGCGCAGGTGGTGCAGATTGACGTTCGGGCGGAGAACCTGGGGCGTCGCGGCCGGCTCGATCTGGGGCTGGTGGGCGACGTGAAAACGACGCTGGCGGCGCTGCTGCCGCTGCTGGTCGACGGGAGGTGCGAGCCCGACGGCCGGCACCTGGAGCGGGCGCGCAAGCACTACCAAAAGGCGCGCCGCGAGCTGGACGAGCTGGCCACGGGCGAGCCGGGAAAGCGGGCGATCCACCCGCAGTACCTGACCCGGGTGGTCGATGGCCTCGCCGCGGCGGACGCGGTGTTCACCTGCGACGTCGGGCTGCCGACGCTGTGGGCCGCACGCTACCTGACCATGAACGGCCTGCGCCGGCTGGTCGGCTCGTTCAGCCACGGCAGCATGGCGGGCGCGATGCCGCAGGCGATCGGCGCGGCGCTGGCGCTGCCGGGACGCCAGGTCGTCTCGCTGTCGGGTGACGGTGGGTTCACCATGCTGCTCGGCGATCTGCTGACCATTCGCCATCGGAAGCTGCCGGTGAAGATCGTCATCTACAACAATGGCGCGCTCGGCTTCGTCGAGCTGGAGATGAAGGCGGCTGGGCTGCTCGCATTCGGGACCACGCTGGACAACCCCGACTTTGCGGCGCTGGCGCGCGCGATCGGGATCCACGGCGTGCGCGTCGAAGATCCGGGCGAGCTGCCGGGCGCGGTGGCGGCGGCGCTGGCGCACCCCGGGCCGGCGGTGCTGGACGTGGTGGTCAACCGCCAGGAGCTGGCCCTGCCCCCGACGATCCAGCGCCAGCAGGCGCAGGGGTTCACGCTCTACGCGCTCAAGGCGGTGTTGAGCGGACGCGGGGACGAGGTGCTCGACCTGGCGAAGACGAACCTCTGGCGCTAAGAGGTCCGCGGGCGGGCAGGCCGCCCCGACGAGACTAGGGGCGCGCTTCCAGGCTCAGGGCCAGGCTCGCCAGCGTCATCGAGGCGACGCAGAACCCGCACGCCACCACGATCGCCCCCAAGATCAGGAACAGCTTCGAGCCGTGGCCGGCCCGGATGATCCAGCCGAACGGGAAGGCGACGGCCACCGCCATCCCGACCATGCCGCCCAGCATCGAGGCCATCTTGCAGGCGTTGGAGAGATCGAAGTGTCCACCGCAGGCCTTGCAGGTGAGGATCCGCTTGTTGTCCCGGGAGGGCAGCAGCGTCCAGCGGCTCAGCCCCACCGGTCGCCCGCAGTGTGGGCAGCTGTCCTTCGCTCGAAGCTCTGCGCTGGGCATGGAGCCCGCAGCATAGCCGAGGGTCGTTTGGGCTTCCCTCAGAAAAGGTCGACCTGGCGATCTTCCGGAGCTTCCGGAGCTCCCGCCGCCCGCTCGACCGGCGCCAGGCAGGCCGGATCGTCGTTCCGGACGCTGTTCACGCGGGTCGAGACCGGCGTCGCGACGAGCGCCGCTTCGGCCGCCGGGACGACCAACGAGACCACCCGGGCGGGCTCGTCGGCCAGCCAGTCGTCGATGCGCTCCGGCGGCACCACCAGCGGCATCCGGTCGTGAACCGCCGCCACCAGGCCGTTCGGACGGGTGGTGAGGATCGTGAACCGGGGCGGGCCACCCGGCGCCGCCGTGTTCTGGTAGAGGCCGCCCAGCAGGACCAGCCCACCGTCCGCGCGGTGAAACCAGGTGGGCTCGTGCCGGCGGTTCCACTCGAAGAAGCCGTCGCAGACGACGCCGCAGCGGCGCGTCGCGAACGCCTCGCGAAAACCCCGGCCAGAACCGACCTGCTCGCCGCGAACGTTGATGAGCGAGCGGCCCCCGGCCAGGTACCCCCAGACCGCCGGCGTGATGACCCGGCGATCGGCGCCCGCCCGGAGCAGCCACAGCGTCTCCGAGGGGGCGGCGTTGTAACGCGGGCGGTAGAGGCGCTCGTCTTCGTCGGACAGCTCGGCGTCCAGCTCCTCGGCTATCTCGCGGAGGTGCTTGCGGGTCAAGGTGGTGCGCGCGCACATGCGCCGTCGATCATAGCGCGCGCCGGCGGCGAAAAACGACAAAGGCCAGTTGCCGTTGGGCCCGACAATAGAGCAAACTCTCTCCGATTTCGGTGAAGCGTCTTTGCCAGCTCGCAATTCTGTTGGCCCTCGGCGTTCCCGTGATCGCGGCCGCGGCGGGCGCCGTCGTCGCTGCGTCGTCGCCGAATTCCGCGACCCGGCCGCAGCTCATCGACGGGGCCCGGGCCGCGCACAAGGCGGGCGATCACGGCAAGGCGGCCGCGCTCTATCGGCGCGCCGGTGAGATGGAGCTCGGCCCAGCTCTGGAGGCCGCGCTGGCGCTCGAAGAGGAAGAGACCGGCGCGTTCGCCGAGAGCACGATGCATGCCCAGCAGTGCGTCCGCGAGGCCACCGCCGATCGTAAGCTTCCCGATCGCGATCGCCTCCTGCGCGACTGCCAAGATTTGGAGCTGCGCCTGGTCCCCCGGATCGGGTACCTGGTGGTCGAGGTCACGGACCGCCCCGAGGGCGCCGAGATTCAGGTGGCCGGGCAGGGGACCAGCAAGGTCACACAGGGGGTTCCCAGCGTCGTCACGCCGGGCGCCGTCCTGGTCAAGGCGAAGGCGCCCGGTCGCATCGTTCATTGGGAGAACGTCGAGGTGGCCGCGGGCCAGACCAAGACGCTGAAGGTCGATCTGACGCCCATGCCCGACGGGTCGGCAACGCTGACGGCGCCGCAGAAGCAGGAGATCCGGGCGCACTACCAGCGCGCCTCGCGGGACTACGACCTCGGCAAGTTCGACGAAGCGATCGACGAATACCAGGTGATCTACGAGATCGACGGCGATCCGGTGATGCTCTACAACCTGGCACAGGCGTACCGGCTGGCCGAGCAGCCCGAAAAGGCGATCCAGTTCTACCGGCGCTACCTGCAGCGCTCGCCCGAGGCACGAAACCGGGAGGCGGTGGAGCAGAAGATCGCCACGCTCGAGAAGGTGCTCGCGGAGCACCACAAGGCCGTCCCCGATCTGTAAGGGGACCGCATGTCGCGTGAGGGAGGGCCAAATCGGGAGCCGGGGGGCCGGACAAACCGATCCGCAGAGGTGGCGGAGTCATCAGGTTTCTGAGGGTCAATGCCGTGCGGGCCGCGAGGGCTGTGGTGATAGGCCTGGTCCGAGATTTGCTCTTTCCGCGGCAATGCGACTATTTCCGGCTGTTCTGGCGGCGACCTTGGTGGTGGGCTTCGGGAGCGGGTGCGGCTCCGTTTCGGGCGGTGGCGGCGGCGCGGGCGGGAACGCGGGGAGCGGTGCGGGTGGCCACGGCGGCAGCAGCGTGGGCGGCCACGGCGGTGGCTCGGCGGGAACCGGCGGCGGCGGTGGCTCGACCGCGGCGGGCGGGAGCGGTGGCGTCAACGCGTGTGCGGCCTGCACCCAGCCCAACGCGGACGTAGCGGCCTGCCCCTCCGATGTCGCCACCGTGGACATGTGCGGCACGGCCGGCGAAACCTGCTGCGCCGGCGATCAGCAGTGGCACTGCGGCAACTGCGCCGCCGAAACTTGCCACTGGACCCAATACTGCAGCACGGGCGCCGCGGGCAGCGGCGGCGGCGCGGGCGGTCAGGCCGGCGGTCCGGGCGGCGGCGGAGGTCAGGCCGGTAGTGGCGGTGGCGGGCACGCCGGCGGCGGCGGTCAGGCCGGTGGCGGCGGTGGAGGACATGCGGGCTCGACTGGCAACTTGGACGGCGGAGTCGTCTGCAACACCACGGTGGCCTGTCCGTCGGGTGAGGCCTGCATCATGGGCGGGACCTGCGCCGAGAGATGCACAGCCGATGGCGGAACGCCGTGCCCGTCGGGAACGACCTGCCGGGCGACCTCCGGATTCTGTACGGGTGGCGGCTGCGCCGCGATTCAAGTCTTCGTCTGCCGTTAGGGGGCTGTGAGAAATGCGACGACCCCTGAGTTTGATCCTGCTGGCTCTGGCGGTCGGCTCGGCAAGCGGGTGCAGCTCGACGTTGGGCGGATCCGACGGCGGCTTGGGCGGCGCGGGCGGCGCGGGTGGCGCGGGCGGCGCGGGCGGCGCGAGTGGCGCGGGCGGCGCGGGTGGGCAAGGGACGGACGGCGCGGTGACCTGCAGCCCCGCGTGCGGATCCGGCTACGTCTGCGTCTCGACGGTCG
>CALAOV010000273.1 GCA_937889515.1 uncultured Myxococcales bacterium
GTTCGCCTCCCGGCGGGCGTGTCGGCAAGCGGGCGGGTGGTGGTCGACGCCAAGGTGACCGGAACGCTGGGCGCCCCGTCGACACCCGCCGCAGGAGCGTCATCGACCGCAACCTCGGGTCCGCGGGTCGACGGCCAGGCGCGCTTCGAGGATCTGACGGTCAAGCCGCCGGCCGGCTTTCCCTCGGTGCGGGCGCACGGCGTCGTCGAGGCGCACGGCGATGCCCTGCGCACGCTCGGCTTGCGGGTCGACATCGCGGGCGTCGGCACGGTCACGGTCGGGCGTCCCGCGGCGCCGGCGCAGGCGGAGCTGGTCTCGCTGTCGCCGTTGCGCATCGGCCGCGTCGATCTGCCGTTTGCCGGCGAGCATCTGGCCGTCGGCGGTCCGGCCTCGCCGCTCGAGATCCCCGATCTGGACGCGGACGCGCGGTTGACCGGGGACGCGCGAGGCGATCTCAGGCTGGCCGGCGAGGTGGCGGTGGCCGGCGGATCGTACGATGCGTCGCGTGGCGGTCGTTCGAAGGCTCCCAAGGCCCGCGCGTCGGGACCCTGGTACCACCTGCTGCCGCCCCATCTGACGCTGGATCTGCTGCTGCACGGTCCGCGCAAGGCGATGCGCGTCGCGGTTCCGGTCCTGCCGGACGTCACCGTCGATTTTCAATGTCACCTCGTCGCGACCAACCGCGGCGCCAGCCTGGGCGGTCGTCTGCGCGGCGACGGCGCCTATGCGCGCGCGGCGGTCGCGATCTACGACTGGTTCACGCCGGGAGATCTACGCCGGTGTCAGATAGGCACCCCGTGAGCGACGTCATGTGGCCATCGCAGGATTCCGTCTTACCTTGAACGACGAAGGTCAACCAAAGGAGAAGCCACTGTGCGACGACTATTTGCTGCGTTGGGGTTGCTGATCGTTCTGGGTGCGGTCGGATCGGGCTGCTACGTGACGCCGGTGCGGCGCGAAGATCATTGCCGGGGCGGCTACTGGGTCGAGGGACATCGAGGTCCGCGTGGCCGCTGGCACGAAGCCCACTGGCGCTGTCCCGGCATCATCGAGATCGAGTAGCGCCAGCCCTTCGGGGATTGCCTCAACCTTCCGGCAGGGGGATGAATTCGCGATCGTCGCCGGGGACGGTGGCGAAGCGGCCGGCCTTCCAGTCGGCCTTGGCGCGTTCGATCCGCTCGCGCGTGCTGGCCACGAAGTTCCAGGTGATGTGCCGCTCGCCGTCGAGCGGCGCGCCGCCGATCAGGATGAGGCGGCTCGGCGCCAGCGCGCGCACGGTGGCGGCGCCGGCACGGAAGACCACCATGGCGCCCGGCGCCAGCCTGCGCTCGCCGCAGAGGACCGAGCCTTCGACGACATAGAGGGCGCGTTCCGGCAGCTCGTCGGGGAGCGGCAGGGTCGTGCCGGCTTCCAGCGTCGCGGCCAGGTACAACGTCGGCGAGCAGACCGCCACCGGCGAGGTGGCGCCGTAGGCGGTCCCGACCACCACGTCGAGACGGGCGCCGGGGCGGGTGAGGTGGGGAATGCTGGCGGCAGGATGGTGCGTGAAGGTCGGCGCCGACTCCTCGTCCGCGGTGGGCAGCGCGATCCAGGACTGGATGCCCTGCACCGCGCCGCCGCGCCGCCGCAATTCGTCGCCGGTCCGTTCGGAGTGGACGATGCCGCTCCCGGCGAGCATCCAGTTCACGTCGCCGGGCCGGATCGTCTGGTGCGAGCCGAGGCTGTCGCGGTGGACGATCTCGCCGGCGAAGAGATAGGTCAGCGTCCCGAGGCCGATGTGCGGGTGCGGCCGCACGTCGATGCCGTGGCCGGGGGGGAATTCGGCCGGGCCCAGGTGATCGAAGAGGATGAACGGCCCGACCAGGCGCCTCTCACCCGATGGCAGCGCGCGCCGCACCGAGAAGCCGCCCAGATCGCGCGTGCGCGCTTCGAGGATCAGTGCCGCTGGATCGGCCGGATCGACAGGGGAGGGTGAGCTCATGAGCGGACCGTCGTTGTCGTTATAGTATGGGCGCGGCTCGCCCGTTGGAGGTCACGAATGTCCGCCCCCGCTGCCCTTCGCCTCACCGTCGTCGCCCTGCTGCTGGGGGCCTGCTCGCGTGCCGCCCCGGCGCCCGAGCGGGACGCCGCGCCGGATCGCCCGCTGCCGCCGGGCGCGCCGATCGTGAGAGACGCCGCTCCCGACGTGACGGACGCGGCGCCCGACCTGGCCGGCCCGCATGTCGCGCGATCGTCCGGCCACCACGCGGCGGAGGCCCCGCGCGGCGGCTCGGGCGGGTTCAAGATCGAAGGGAACATCTCCAAGCCCGACGCGGAGAAGACGCTGGGCGCCGGCAAGGCCAAGCTGCGCGGCTGCTACGACAGGGAGCACGCCAAGAACCCGGCGCTGCACGGCAAGGTCAGCTTTCGCCTGACCGTCGACGATCGCGGGCGGGTCGAGCTGGGCGAGGTCACCACCTCCACGCTGGGCGGCGGCGATCCGGAGATGTGCATGATCGAGGCGCTGCGCGATCTGAAGTTCGCGCCACCCGCGGGCGGCGGCCAGACCAAGCTCAGCTTCCAGATGGCTTTCGGGCGGGCAGGGCGCGGTCCGGCTGATTGAGGCGGGCGGCCACGCCGCGGATCATCCCGCGCGAGCCGAACCGCAGCATCTGTAAGACCACCTTGTTGCGCAGGCCGGGAATGGCGATGGGCTTGCCCGCCATCATCGCCCGGTAGGCGTGCGCGGCGACCTCGGGCGCCTCCATCACGCGCATCTCGAACAGCCGCGAACGATCGTTGCCCGAGATCTTGCCGAACTCGGTGGCGGTCGCGCCCGGGCAGCTCACCGTCGCCGTGACGCCCGTGCCGTGCAGCTCGTAGGAGAGCGCCTCGGTGAAGGAGTTCACGAAGGCCTTGCTGGCGTAGTAGACCGACATGAACGGCCCGGGTTGAAACCCGGCAGTCGAGCCCAGGTTCAGGATGCGGCCGCTCTTGCGGGCGACCATCGCCGGCAGCAGCAACCCGGTCAGGTGAACCAGCGAGGCGACGTTGACCTGCACCATCGCCAGCTCGCGCAGCAGGTCGCGCTCGACGAAGGGGCCGCTGGTCCCGAAGCCGGCGTTGTTCACCAAAAATTCGATCTCGATGTTGCGGCGCTTGAGCTCGTCGACGATGCGCTGGGGCGCCCCTGAGTCGCCGAGATCGGCGGAGATCACCCGCGCGACGACGCCGCGCTCGGCCGCGAGGCGCGTCGCCAGCGCCTCGAGCTGGTCGCGCCGCCGCGCCACCAGGACCACGTCGTGCTTGTCGGCCGCGAAGAGCTGCGCCAGCTCCAGGCCCAGCCCCGAGGACGCGCCGGTGATGAGCGCCGTTTTCGTCATGTCGTGTGCGCGGAGTCTAGCGGGAAACCCGCACCCCCACTACGTGCCGGTCTGGTAGACGTCGGGCCGGTGGATCTCCATGAAGATCTCCGGGTGCTCGATCGGCCGGAAGCCCACCTGGGCATAGAGGCCGTGCGCGTCGCGCGTCCCCAGCATCCAGCGGCGGAGACCCTGCAGATCCGGGTGCGTCTGGATGGTCGTCAGCAGCCATTTTCCGAGGCCACGGCCGCGCGCCGCCTCGTCGACGAACACGTCGGCCAGATAGGCGACGGTCGCCCGATCGGTGACGACGCGTGCGAGGCCGATCTGGGCGGCGCCTTCGAAGATGCCGAAGGCCAGGCAGTTTTCGATCGCGCGGAGCACGACGGCGCGGGGGACGCCGGCCGCCCAGTAGGAGCCGCGCAGCCATCCCCAGATCTTGTCGATGTCAAACCGCCCGGCGTCGGTGGTGATGAGGTAGGGCGGCCGTTCGATCTCGAAGGAGCTCATGCCGCCCAGGATCGCCGAGAGGGGCGGCCTTCGTCGAGCGGCGTTTTACGATCGGGGCGCTAGAATTGCCGACGTGATCACCGACCCCGTACCTCGCGCGGAGGGCCGGCGCCGCGAGTACGACAAGAGCGACGCGCTGGTGACGATGCCACTGCCGCCCGGCCCGACGCTGCAGGAGCTCACCCGGGCGCTGGCGGCCGCCATGGCGGGCGGCGAGACGACGCCCGTGCGGCGGGCCGGAGTCGCCCTGCTGGAGGCGCTGGCCGGCTTCTACGCCGTGCCGGCGCCGTCGCTGCGCGTCCTCGGCGTCCGGCCGCACCGGGTCACCGCCGGCGTCTGCACCTACCAGCTGTTCGGCGACTACACGCTGTCGACGCAGCGGATCCGGGTCTGGATGCGCACCGCGATCCGCGAGAAGGTCTCGAGCCCCAAGGCGCTGCTCAACACGCTGCTCCACGAGTTCTGCCACCACCTCGACTGCACGCGGCTGGCCTGCCCGGGAAGCTTCCACACGCGCGGCTTCTATACCCGGATCGATCACCTCTATCACCACGCGCTCGGCACTCCGCCGGCGGCGCGCGGTCCGTTGCGGTGGATCAAGCGCGGATCGGTCTACACGATCGACTGGCGGCGGCTGGCGCGCCGCTAGCTACGGCTGCCGCTGCTCGAGCGCCTGTTCGGCGGCCCGCCGGAACCGGCCGTGCGGATACTCGCGCAGATATTGTGCGGCGAAGGTCGACGCGCTCGGGCTCTTGCCGGCGGCGGCGGCCTCGATCGAGAGCGCCACCGCCTCTTCCGAGAGAGCGCCATGCGGGTAGGTTCTCAGGTAGGCGGCGAGCAACCTCGAAGCGCGGCGCGAATCGTGATCGGTGCGCAGCGCCCGGATCGCATCGACGACCAGCGACGGATCCTCTGCGGTCGTTCGATCTTCGGCGGTTCGACCCTCGGCCCGGAGCGTGTGCGCCCGGGCAGCCGCTTTCGGTGCCGCGTGGGTCGCCACCGGCGTGGGCGCGGCCTCGGCCGCCGGTTCGATTGCGGCGGGGTCGTTCGGGATCAGCTCGGCGACCGGCGTCGGGCGACGGCGCGGGCGGAGGACCGGATCTGGCGCCAGCTCGGCGACCGGCGCGGTGACCCCCAGCGTTCGCAGCCTCTGCACGATCCAGGTGTGGCCGAAGGTTGCCGCCGCCGTCACCCCCGCGACCAGCAACACGCCGACCATCACCACCGGCCGCAAGAACCTGACCGCGCCACCGTGCCGCCCGCGTTGCCGATCGAGGACGCGTTCCAGCACCCGGCGCTGCTGATAGGGCGAAGGCTCGACCGGCGCGCTGGCCGTGATCGCATCGATCAAGATCGCTTCGGGCGACCCCGGTGCCGGTTTCGTATCTCGTAAGCGTTGCACTATCCCACCCCTTCCCGGAAGACGTTCCCCGCCGTGCCGATGGCCGTCAGTAGCTTTTTCCGCGCTCGATGAATTCGCGCGCGAACGGTGTTGATCGAAACCCGATGGGCGGCGGCGATCTCCTCGCCGGTGTAGCCGTCGATCTCGAAGAGAACGAAGGTCGTCCGCAGCGGCTCGCTCAGCCCCGCCAGCAACCCTTCGACCTGCGCCCGCCTCTCGCGGGTCTCGAGCGCCATCACCGGGGTCGGTCCGGGCGAGGCCATGCGGTGGGACAGCGGAATGCTCCGCTTGAAGACGTTCTTGATCCATCGCAGGCGGCGAAAATCTCGAACCTGGTGGGAGGTGATCCGGTACAGCCAGCCGGCCAGATTTCTGCCATCGAAGTCGGGGAGCCGCCGGTAGACGACCACGAAGACGTCCTGAAGCAGGTCGTCGTGATCGGAGGCGGGCGCGCCGAGGGCGCGGATCCAGCGGGCCACGTCGCCGAACCAGGCGGCGTAGACGGAGTTGAAGTCTCCGGCGTCGAACGTTTGCGCCGGCGAGCCCGCAACGTCGGTTTGACCGTGCGGCCACCCGTTTGCTTCAATGTGCCCCTGTTTGAAAGCCACCGCGATCATGAGTCTATACCAGTAAGGGGCAGCCAACAGCGTTATGGTGCGTTGCACGACATGATTGGGCCCCTGCAGCGTGTCGTATTTTGCGCCGCGTTACTGGCCGGGGCGCTGCCACGCGTGGCCAGGGCGGAGCTTCCCCCCGCAGTGGCCGCGCCGCCCGTCGTCGCGGCCGCGCCCCCCATCTGGACCAGCGGAACCTGTCCCGGCCTCGAGATGATCTCGGCGGCGGTGACCGCCCTCATCCCGCACGGCGGCCTCGATTCGCTGCCGCGCTCCGCCGCGGTCGAGGTCGCCGACCTAGGCGACAGCTACCGCGTCAACGTCGTGGCGGAGGGCGTCCCGCGGGTGCGCATTTTTCGGGACGTGGGCCACGATTGCGTGCAACGCGCCCGATTCGCGGCGGTGTTCATCGTGCTGACGCTGTTGCCGCCCGAGCTGGTGATCGACGTTCAGCCCGAAGCGGCGCCCGAACCCAGGCGGGCGGCCCCGGCGCCCGAGCCGCCGCCCCGACCATTTCGTCTGGACGTCGGCGCGGTGTTGGATGTGGCGCCCGCCGTGTGGGGCGCGCCCCAGATGGTCGCGCCAGGCGGGGAGCTGCGGATCGCGCGCCGCTTCGGCGGTCTGGCCGGCGTGCTCGGCGCGGGGCTGGAGCCGCGGGCGAGCTTTTCACAGGGCGGCCTGCTCGGACGCGAGACGCGGGTTCCGCTGGATCTCGGTCTGCGCGCCTGGCGCCCGCTCGGGCCGTGGGAGCTCGACGGGGAGGCGGCGATCGCGGCGGCGATCTTTCACGCCGAGGGGCTGAACACGCTCATGCCCCAGCAGGGAACGCGCCTGGACCTGGGCGCGCGGGTCGGCGTCGCCCTGCGGTTCGGGTCCCCGGCGGCGCGGGCCGTCCCTTTCGTGGGTCTCGCCGCCCTGCTGTTTCCCCGTCGCTACGAGATCGCGACGACGCCGCAGGGCGCGCTGGGCTCGACGCCGGCGCTGTGGATCGGCGTCGCGTTGGGCCTCTCCGTCGCGCTCTGACGCTATTGACCGTCCGGCTCGTCGGCCGGGATCCGGGCCGGCATGTTGGCCGCGATCCCGTCGCCGAGCGTGACGTCGTTCCCCGAGCCGGAGGCGTCCAGCGCCCGACCGACGCTGCCGCCGTCGTCGAAGGTCCAGTAGGCGACCAGCCCGTCCGCCGGTCCGGGCGCGCTGTGGCTCATGTCGGCCTGGATCTCCGTCGGCGACCGGACGACCGCCCAGACGCGGATTTCGTCCAGCGCGCCCGCGAAGAGCTCGCCGGTTCCGTCGAAGGTGCCCAACCAGACGGAGGTGGGCGTCCGCTCGTCGGTGGCCGTCATCTCGGCGTCGGCGATCGCGCCGTCGACGTACAGCGTGTTGACCTTCAGATCGTAGCTGTAGGCGACGTGGTGCCAGGCGTTCGCGGACGGCAGCGTCGGAGCCTGCGCCAGCACGCGGTCGACGTAGGTGCGCCAGACCGCCAGCGCGCCGGCGTGGATGCCGATCTGGACGCCGTTGCTGAGGTCGAGCCGCATCACCAGAAAATCGGCGGTGGTCGTGGCCGAGGGCGCGGGAAAATTGACCCACATCTCGACGGTCTGGACGGCGCTGGCGGCCGGAAACCCGCCATTGCCGGCGGTCGCGTACTGGGAGATGCCGTCGAAGCTCAGCGCCAGGTTGCTGGCCCCAAACGGCGACGCGGGCGGGGCCGCGGATCCGCACCCGCCGGCCAGCCACAGCAATGGCCACAGCAACGGGACGATCACCGGCACCGGCACCGGCAGCGGGCGCGACATCCGACTACACTACCGATTGCGTGAATCGCGATCGACTAGTATGAGACGAATCGTGGTCGGCTGCCGTGCCAGGCTCATGGGGATGGCCGTCTTGGCCGTCTTGGCCGTCTTGGGGACGCCGGCCTGCGCGCCGCGCCTGGATCTCGGCAGCGAATTTCTCTGGTCCGCCCAGCACGAGACCGGCGATCTGAGCGAATGGCTGGAAGGCGGCAAGGGCGGCTCTTCCGCCGACACGCCGGATACCTCGCTCGCGGTGTCGACCGACTTCGCGCACAGCGGGAAATATTCGGTGAAGCTGAGCAACGCCGCGGTGGCCGACTACGAGACCGTGCGGCTCTGGCGCCAGGACAGCTACCCCGAGGAGGCCTACTACAGCGCCTGGTACTACCTGCCGCAGGCCTACGTGACCACCGACGACTGGACCATCATGCAGATCCGCGCGCCGGTGCCGGAGGATCCCACGGTGGTCTCGCAGTTCATGGACGTGGATCTCCGCAGCCTGCCGGGCGGCGATCTGATCGTCACCGTCTTCGACCACCGCCCGCAGTACCTCCGCGCGGCGACCCCCGATCCCGCGGTCCCGGTTCCCATCGGGTCCTGGTTTCAGATCGTGGTCTACTTTCGGAACGTGGCCGACGATACGGGCCGGTTCACGCTCTGGCTCGACGGCCAGCTTCTGTACGATCTCAGACGGCCGAGCGGGTTCAACCAGACGGTCTACTTCACCCCCTGCAGCGTGAGCGAAGATCTGGCGCCGCCCGCCTCGGTCCTCTATGTCGACGACGCGTCCGTGAGCGTCGGGCAGGTAGGTTCCAGCACCACACCGTAGGCGCCTGTAAGCAGGTCGAGAGTTTTTCTCCGAGGGTTGCGCCGCGCGGACGCGCGCGCACCAATCGAGGTGCCTTCGTCCCTTGTATAGTCAAGGAACGCCATGAAGCTCTTTGTGCGTCTCGGCACCGTCCTGGTTCTCGGCGGAGCGCTGCTCGGTTGTAACGGCCAAATCGGATCGGGCGGCGGCTCAACGTCGACGGGCACCGGCAGCCCGGGCACCGGCGGATCGGGCGCGGCAACCGGAACCCCCGGCACCGGTGGCTCGGGCGCGACCGGCACCGGCGCGTCCTACGGCACGACGGACGGCGGCGCCGGGAACGGCGGCGGGTTCACCACGCCGCTGTCGACTTTCGCGGCCCTGCGGAAGATCAAGAACGTCCTCACCGGCCTGCCCCCGACCGACGCCGAGGTGGCGGCCGCCACCGACGCCACGGCGTTGCAGTCGTTGATAAACGGGTGGATGGCGCTGCCGCAGTACAACGACAAGATGATCTTCTTCTTCTCCAACGCCTTTCAGCAATCGTCGCTGGCGGTGCTCAACTTCGAGTTTCAGCTGCGCATGCGCCCGGGGGCCTTCGATCTGCCCTACGGCATCTTCGGCGACACCGCGTTCCCGATGCTGTTCCAGAACATGCAGCAGAGCTTTGCGCGCACCTGTCTGCAGATCATCTCGTCGGGACAGCCGTTCACGAACATCCTCACCACCAAGCAGTTCATGATGACCACGGCGCTCATGAGCATGTACATGCAGATCGAGATGCCGTACGACATCCACACCTTCAACTGGCAGTTCAACCACGGGACCCGGCCGGCGCTGGCCGACACGCTCGACCCCACCAGCCCCAACTACATGATCTGGGGTTATGTCGCGCCGACCACCACCACCGGCAAAGGCCCGAGCGGCACGACCTGCGCCGGCGATGCCACCAAGATCTCGACCTATCCGGGCAACACCAACCTGTTCCACCTCCTGCTCGGCGTGGTCGATCGAGACTCGACCAACAACGGGCAGGGCTCGACCGATCTCGGTTGCATGGAGCACGCCATCCAGCCGTACATCACGCCCGCCGACACGTCGGACTGGCGCCTGGTGACCATCACCAACACCGGCACGCCCATCAACTCCTACGACCTGCCGTCGCTGCGCGCGACCTCGACGCTGACCTCCAAGTTGCCGCGGGTCAGCTTCTTCACGACGCCCCCGTTCCTGGCGATCTGGAACACCAACGACAGCAACCAGCACCGGGTCACGGCCAACCAGGCGCTGCTCGGCGCGCTCAACGAAGGGTTCACCGACGCGACCGCCTCGATCCCCACGCCGCCCAGCGCGATCGGTCTCGACGGCACGCACGCGGTCACGGGCACCGTCTGTTACACCTGCCACAAGGCGCTGGATCCGATGCGTCAGTTCTGGGGCAACTCCTACGACTACAACGATCAGGTCAACACCAAACCGGGCACCTCGGCCAGCTTCGGCTTCGGCAACGTGACGCAGAACGGGACCACGCTGGTCGACTTCGGCACGTTCGTGGGGCAGGTCACCGACACGCAGGTCGACGGCCAGCCGGTCAATCGTTTCGCGATGGCGATGACCCAGAAGCTCTGCTTCTTCGCCAACTCGGCGCAATGCGAGGAGACCGACCCGGAGATGCGCCGGATCGCGCTGGCGTTCCAGACCGCCAACTACGACTTCCCGACGCTGGTGCGACAGCTCTTCTCGTCGCCGCTCGTGACCTCCGCCTCCGACACGGCGACCTTCGACCAGGACGGCGTCACGATCAGCATCACGCGTCGCGACCAGCTCTGCGCGGCGCTGTCGAACCGGCTGGGCAAGCCGGACGTATGCGGGATCCTGATGCCGACCCCGACCGGCGTCACGACGGCCATCAACCGATTGTCCGGATCGATCGTGGCCGACGCCTTCAGCCGCGGCTCGCAGCTGCCGGTGACGCCCTCCGATCCGAACCTCTTCTTCCGGGCGGCCAGCGAGCTGGTCTGCGAGGCGGTGGCGGCCACGGTGGTCGACGCCACCTCGGGCACGGTCTACGCCAGCAGCAGCTATCAGACGGCCATCACCGACATGGTGACCAACATCATGGGCATCCCATCGACCGACCCGCACTACGCGGCCGCGCTGCAGGCGCTGCAGAATCACTACACCGCCGCGATCGCGGCCAAGGCCACCGCAACCAGCGCCTTACGCTCGACGTTCGCGGCCGCGTGCCAATCACCGACCTCATTGGCTCTGGGCATCTGACAAGGAAATGATGAAACCGCCAAACCGACGCGAGACGCTGCTGACCGGGCTGTTCGGGGCCGGCTACGTGGGCCTGCGGGCGATGGCGACCGGGCTGCCGGTCTGGTTCCTGGCCAACCCGCGCAGGGCCTCGGCGCAGGACATGGCCTGCGCGCTCAGCAATCAGGGCAAGGCGCAGTTCCTGGTCATGAGCTGCTCGAGCGCGGGAGATTCGATCTCCTGCAACTGCCCGGGCACCTACACCAACAGCACGATCATTCATCCCGCCGACGCCACCATGGCGGCCACGCCCTTCATGCTGGGATCGACCGCCGTGACGGCGGCGGCGCCCTGGGCCGCGCTGCCGGCGGCCACCTTGGCACGCACCAACTTCTTTCACTACGCGACCGGCGCGACGGTTCACGGCGATCACCCGAAGGCGATGCGCCTGCTCGGCCGGACGGCCAACAACGAGATGGTGCCGTCGATCTACGCCAAGCACCTTTTCCCTTGCCTGGGGACGGTGCAGTCGGAGCCGGTGGCGGTCGGCGCGGGCGGCAACGCGCTGGAGATGATCTCCTTCACGGGGCGCACGCTGCCCGCGATCTCGCCGACCCAGCTCAAGCAGCTCCTGACCGGATCGACCACCGACCCGGTGGTCAAGCTGCGGACGCTCCGCGACACCACGCTGAACCAGCTCAACACGCTGTTCAAGACCGACGGCACGCCGGAGCAGTCGGCGTTTCTCGACGCCATGGCGGCGAGCCAGACGCAGGTCCGCCAGCTGGCGCAGAGCCTGGGGACCACGCTGGCGTCGATCACGAGCGATGACGTCAACGGCCAGGCGCTGGCGGCGGCGGCGCTCATCGCGGCCAAGGTGGCGCCGGTCATCACGCTGCACATCCCGTTCGGCGGCGACAACCACACCGACGCCAATTTGGCCTCGGAGACCTTCGACCACACCGACCACGACAGCACCGGCCGCGGGGTGCCGGGGATCGCGGCCGTGCAGGCGGCGCTCGCCTCGCTGGGCCTGACCGACAGCGTCACCTTCGCCACGATGAACGTGTTCGGGCGCGACCTCAGCGGAACGTCCAAGGTCACGGCGCTGGGTGGGCGGGACCACTTCGGCAACCACGCGGTCATGGTGATGATCGGCAAGAACGTCGCGCCGGGCCTGACCGGCGGCACCGGCCTCATCACGGGCAGCGTCTATGGCGCGACCGGCATCAACTCGACCACCGGCGCTTCGATGGTGACCGGCGGCGACATCGCGCAGGGCGACACGGGCGTCTCGGCGGCCAAGACGCTGGGGGCGGCGCTGGGGATCGACCAGTCGGTCCTGGCGCCGAACTTCGTCGACAACGGCTCCATCAAGGCCGTGGCGTCCACGCTGAGCGGCATCACCTTGTGAACCGGCGCCCAGGCTCGGCGCGGGTCGGGGTGGGGGTCGTGCTCGCAGTTGGGGTCGTCGTCGGCTGTCACCGGAGCGCCGCGCCGATGGCTGGGATCGCGGGCGCCGGCGGCGGCGCGATAGCACCCCGGGCGGTCGCGCGGCACCAGGCGCCGTTCACGCACCCGCTGCTCGCGGGGGCGACGACCGAGGTCACCCACGAGGACTGCTCGCGATCGGCGCTCGCGGCCGTGGTCGCCCGGGCGCTGGCCATCGAGGTCGAGGCCGCCCCGGCCGTGACGCGCCAGCGGTCGAAGCCCGGGACCAGCGAGAGCTGTCCGTCTCCATCCGCGGGTGATCTCGACACGATCGTTCGGGGAGAGCTACTCACCCGGGTCGGCGGCTGCGTCGCGCGCGACGGCCCGCTCGATCCGCAGTGGGACATGGTCCATTCGGCCGTGCTCTCGCTGGGCGTCTGTCTCGACTGCCGCCGCGCGCGCGACGAGCAGGTCACCCAGTGCCGCCGCGCCCACGACGTCCTGCAGCGGGCGGTCCGGACGCCGCGCTAAGCTGGAACCGCGGGCGACGCCCGCAGCGACGCTAAGGTTGCTTGGTCAACATCGCCGGTCCCACCACGGCGGTTCCGATCAAGCTCACGGCGTCGAGCGACAGCGTGGTCCCCTGGACGCAGAAATTGTTGGTGGTCGAGGTCGTCGAGCCCGCCGCGGTCAAGGTCACGGTGCCTGCGCCGCTGCCGGTGCCGACGGCGTAGGTCCCGGTCGCCGAAATGGTCTGTCCATTGAAGGTGAACGTGCAAACGCAGTTCGTACCCGACACGGCGCAGCCGGCGCTGGCGTACGGCGATCCGGGTTGTCCCACCAGCGACGAATAGCTCACGTTGAAGACGGCGCAGGTGGTGGCGATCGGCTGCGCGGGCGTGCAGCTCTGGGGCATGGAGAAGCCGAGGGTGCCAGAGGGAATCACGCTGGCCGAATAGCTGAGGTCGCTGTTGAAAACGTAGCTGCCGCTCTCGTGAAAGGTCGCGGCATCGACGGTCTCGGCCGCACAACCGCTCGACGCCGGGGGCATGAAAAAACAGGTGCTCGTGAGCTGCCAGGTTCCGGGCAGGCTGCCGCCGCAAGCGGCGAAGCTGGTGCAAGCGGCCCCGCCGCCGACACCCGCGCCGCCACTGCCGCCTGCCGAGCCGCCGGCGCCGCTTGCCGAGCCGCCGCTCCCGGTCGCGCCGCCCGTTCCCCCTCGGCCGGCCGCCGAGCTGCCGCCCGAGCCACCGCCGCCCGAGCCGCTGGTTCCGCCCCCGCAGCCCGCCAGAACGAAAAGGCAAGTCGCGACCGCGACACGATCGATCGAAATCCGCATCCCGCGACGCTAGCCGCGAGGGCGCCGGCAGGCAACAGCGAGCCGCGCCTCAGGGGCCAGCGGCTGGATCTGGCGGGGACTCGGATCCGGTTGACGGAGCGGTCTCGGATAGCGTAAGTACCGGCAGCACTTAAGAAACGCCCAGGTAGCTCAACTGGTAGAGCAATGGACTGAAAATCCATGTGTAGACAGTTCGACTCTGTCCCTGGGCACAGCGACTATTCTTCGCGGCGCGGCCGGCGTTCTCCGCGCTGATCAAACGGTGGGCTAGGCCGAATGATCAGCGCGTCGAACCTCATCGAGAGCCCGGCGCCCCGCTACTGCAAGTACCCCATGTCCGTCGTGGCCGTCGTTCGCGGCACGGCGTCGTAGTCCTCGTAGACGTGGGTGTTCATGCCCGCGTTCCGCGCCGGAGAGACGGAGGCGAGGGTGAAGGCGGCGGCGCTCGTCACGACCGACGAGACGAACTGCGGGTCGGCGGTCAGGCCGCCGGTTCCCGTGTTGGGCGAGCTCAGCGTGGCGTTGGGGGCGTAGATCAGGTTGTGGTCGAAGGTGTCCGTTCCCGCGCCGTCCATCGACACGACGGCGGAATTCGAGTTGGCCGCGCCCTCCGAGAAGATGTTGTCCCGGACGGTGAGCGCGCCGGTCGTGCTGAAGTGCCTCACCATGAAGAATTGGTTCGTGTTCGCCGCCGGGGCCGTCACGTAGGTGTAGGCCGTGTTGTTGTAGACGAAGATCTGGTCGGTCCAGTTGGCGGGCAGCGCCGCATAGCCCTGGATCGCCAGCGGCAGGCCGCAGTTCACGTAGAGGTTGTTGCGGATGTAGACGTGCTGGGCGGCGATGTTCTCGGCGACGTAGCTGGGATCCGTCGCCAGCGGGTCGATGAAGGTGTTCCCTTCGTCGAGCACCTGGCTGATGTGCTCGACCACGCCGGTGTTCTGGGGCTGGAAGTGGGCTCCGTCGGTGGTGTGGTTGCCCACGAACACGATCTTGGTGTTGTCGCCGCGGAAGGTGATCGAATCCTGCGTCTGGAAGGCGCCCGACACCACCTTGGGCGCGAAGGTGCTCTCCGAGACGAAGGCGTTGGTCGAGAAGCCCGGATCGGCGGTGTTTCCGCCTTGCAGGCGCACGCCGTGCTCGCCACCGGTGAAGCTGTCGATCGTGGTGCCGACCATCGCGAAGTCGTTGGTCTTCGAGCCGTAGAGGCCGTAGCCGATGAAGTCGTGCGCGTGGTCGTCGAAGAAGAAGATGGGGGTATCGGACCCGTCGATGCCGAAGGAGAGCAGGCCCGAGACGGACGCGCTGCCGACGCCCTCGATCTCCACCCGCTCGACCAGCGCATTCGGGGCGTTGGCGAACCCGATCCCGCTGCCGCCGGCCGTTTCGACCAGGTGCAGGTCGGTGAGGCGGATGTCCGGGCTGAGAACGTTGGCGATCTGGCTGGCCGAGCTGCTGACGATCGGGGCCGCCGACGACGGATCGGCCGGATCGCTGTACGCGCCGATCAAGAACGGCCCGGAAACGCCGGAGACGGTGAAGACGCTGTTCATGCCGAAGCTGTCGCCGCGCCGCAAGAGGATCGATTTGTTCGTTCCCGCCAGCGTCAGCGCGTGACCGAGCGTCGAGAACGCCGTGGTCGTGCTGGTGCCGGCATTGGAGTCGGAGCCCGAGGCCGAGACGTAGTAGGTCGTGCCGCTCATCGGGGAGACCGTGATGGTGGTGGTCGCCAAGCCAGCCGCGCCGGCCAGATCGTGCACCCGGGTCGTGACCTGGTAGGTCCCCGGCGAATCGAAGACGTGCGCGACGACGAAGCCGATCGCCCCGCGGTGGGGAGAGCTCGGATCGCCGAAGTCCCAGTTCCAGTTGGCGCCGACATAGTCAGAGCCGCTGAGCCCGGCCGTGGCCGTCGCGTCGAAGAACACGCCGCAGGGGGCCGTGCAGGAGGTCCGAGAGGCGCTGACCGACGGCGTGAGCGTGCCGCCCGTGCATCCCGCCACGGCGAACTGACAGCTCGACGAGCAGGCCAGCGTGCCGCCGGTGAATCCGAGGGCGCTACAGGTTGCGCTCTGCATGGCGCTGCCGTCGCAGCTCTCGCCGGCCTCGACCGTGCCGTTTCCACAGGTCCCCGAGCCGCCGCCGCTGGAGCCCGCGCCCACCGGCCCGCCGCCCGCGCCCGTCGTCGCTGAGCTTCCCGCGGCGCCCGTGGGCGCGCCGCCCATACCCGTTGTCGCTGAGCTTCCCGCGGCGCCCACCGAACCGCCGCTCGCCCCTGCGCCGGTCATTCCTGCGGGCCCTCCCGCCTGACCTGCCGCTCCCATGCGGTGATGGCGAAAAGCGCCCTGTAATGGTGTCGAGCCAACAACGACAGGATCGACTTGCTGGGCATTGACGTCTTCAGGAGCATCGTTACCTTGGCAAGCGGGTATGACGGCCAACGCGTACATGAGGCCAATGAGCGCATGTCTGAGTTGCATGTGGGGTGTCCTTCCGATTGGGGGCGGGAACGGTGAATGGACGTAGCAGTGGCGTCACCGTGGTTGAGGTGTGGCCTGAACCGCGGACGTACCGATAGGCGAGGGCGTGCTCGATAGATCTCGGGCGACGGGCGCGAACGCCGTCGGTGGGACCCAGCAAGTAGGAGAGGCCCGGAGCTCAGCCGCTAGGCAGGATCGGGGAGGCTCAGCCGTCCCTGTCTGCTAGCGATTGGCTCCAACACTCAATTCGTGTGGAAATTCGGGTGTAGCAGCTTCGATTGAGGCTGCAAGTAGGCAACGTCAACGAAGTGTCGTTTAGTCGACTAGTTTCCTTCAGGTCCCCTGCAGTCGGCTGTTTGGAGAGCTCAACTAAAGCTCAACGACAGGCCAAGCTCGGCCGCGCCCAACCAAGCTCGACGGTGGGAGATCGCGGTCTCGCGCCTGAGGAGCTATCGCCCGCAAGCACAGCCGGCGATGCCGAAGCCGGTGACAGCCGCCGCGCTCAGATCGCCTGTGATCTTGCGGCACCACGCGGGGCAGGGGCCGCTGACGCCGGACGTGCCGCTGCTGTAGACGGTGGCCTGGATCGCGAACTTCTGGCTCGTCGACGGGGCCGGCAGGTCGCAGTCCTCTACCTCGATCACCGCGCCCGCCGCCGTGCTGCCGCCCCGGATGCCGATACAGCGGCCGGTGCTGGAGGCCCTGACGAAGAAGTTGCCGGTCTGGACGTCCGGGGAGATCGACCAGCTCTGTTGTGCCCGGCCGTTGCAAGCGGCGATCGCCAGCGCCGCGCCGTTGGTTCCGGCGCCCGCGTCGAGGCACTCCGCCGCGTTGCCAATCGGCGAGATGATCCAGTTGCTCCCGCTGGGTGCCATGGTGAACACCGAGGTGGCGAGGTTGGCCGCCTGATTCCATTGCTGGACCGGCGACGTTCCGGTGTCGATCAGCATCGGATTGGCCTGCGTCGCGTTGGCCGAGAACGTGTACTGGTAGGTGGTGTCGAAGACCGGGACGTAGCTGCTGTTGCGCCATACCGTAATGGAGTTGTTCCAGGGGATCCGGCTGGGCATGTCGAGGCGGGTGAAGCCGTCGGGATCCGTCTGGCCGCTCACCCCGCTGCTGTAAAAGGGCAGGTTTCCCGGCGCGTTCTTGCAGAGGACGGCGTTTCCGTACGGGTTGAGGTAGGGCGAGTTGGTCTGGTTCGCGCCCAGGCGACCCGCGACGACGCCGGAGCTGAAGCCGGATCCGTCGCAGTAGTAGGCCGCCGGGCCGTCGACGGTGGGCTTGCCCGTGCGGTAGAGCGAGCCGGTGGAGATGATGTTTCCGAAGAACGAGCCCTCCTGAAACGGGTAGCTCACCGGGTCGATGCCCCACCCGATGGCCGGCGCGCTGGAGTCGAGCCAGAGCGGGACGTGTACGCCGGCGGTGTTGACGTGCGCCATCATGCAAGCGGAGACCAGCTCCTGGCAGGTGCCGTTGCTGTCGACGCCGCTGTTCTTCCAGCTCGGGCAGAGGCCGATGGCGCCCGGGAAGGTGTAATTCACGCCATTCTGATCTTGTTTGATCAGCGAATCGTTGCTGGCCAGCGCGCACCGCACCAGGTACGCGATCGTCTTGCGACCCGCCGGCGTGGTCATGAGCCCATACGCCGACGAGAGCCCGTTCATCGACGAGAGCCCATTCATCGACGACAGGCCATTGATCGTCGACAGACCATTCATGGACGACAGGCCGTTCATCGAGGAGAGGCCATTGATCGTCGACAAACCGTTCATGGACGACAGCCCGTTGACGGAGGAGACCGCATAGTCGTGCTGAGAGGACTGGACGTCGCTGGTTTCCTGCCCGCAGCCGAGTCCCAGGGTCGCTCCGAGGATGATGCCCACACGGATGGCCCGCTTCCGGAGTTCGTGCATTTTTTCCCTCGAGGTAACCCAGCCGACTCAGGGAGTCCCGTAGGCTTTGCGTCGCCCGATCGCTCGGGTTTTGCCCTTGTCACGAAGGGTTCGAAACGCTCCGAACCACTTCTTATAGATAAATATAAAGCAGTAATTCAGCCAACTATTATTTTACGGATACAGGCTAAATCAGCGGCCCTTGTTGGTCTGCCGACGTCACGAGTGTTGAGCCCCACGCAACAGATGATGTGCCCGGCGCAACCTTCGGCGGTCGCGCACCCTCGGGGCCCGATAGGACTAGGGGTGGGGCGCCGAATTGGTCGGTCCGGTGGGAACCCCCACGGGCGTCGCCATCGCGTCGGCATTGCGCGCGATGTGCCGGCCATGGAATCCAACCGCCAGTATCCCGATCAGCGCGCCGACCACGACCACAGCGGTGCCGATGATGGCCGTCCGCTTGCCGTTGCCCATCTCGCCGATCTTCTGACCTTCCGTCATTGTCCGCGAGTCGTTCATGGATGGAAGATAGGCACGGGTGGTGCCGAAGCAACCGGCGCCGGCCAGGCAATAGCTGAGCTCAACCGCGCAGCTCTGCGGGATCTTGGCGATAGAACGCCTGCAGCTGGCCATACAGCGCCGGATGCTTCGACCGCAACTGGCGCGGCTTTTCGAAGAAGGTCTCGGTCGCCACCGCGAAGAACTCGGCGGGATTGGTCGCGCCGTAGCGATCGATGAGCGTGCGGTGGTGCCGCTCCGTATCTCGCACGAGCTGGTCGAAGTCGTGGCCGAGCACCCGCGCCCACGCGACGTACATCGACCGTCGAGGCAAAATGGGTGCGCCGTCGCCGGCGCCATCCTCCTGGTCCAGCTGGTGCGCGAACTCGTGCAGCACGACGTTGTGACCGTCGCGAATGTCGGACGCGCCGGAGACCACGCTGTCCCAGGCCAGCACCAGCACGTCGCGTGACCAGGACTCGCCCAGGCGGGCCTGCTCCCCCTCGGGGGGCCGGCCATCCGCCGCGCGCCGGCCGCCCGGCACCAGATAGGTCGTCGGATAGACCAGGATCGAGACCAGCCTCGGGTAGTAGTCGGTCTGGCGATGCAGGAGCAGCACGCAGGCCTGCGCCGCGATGGTGACTCGAACCTCGTCGGTGATCTGCAGGCCGTCGCATCCTTCGAAGCGCTTCTCCGCGAGAAACACCTGGACGTGTCCGACCAGCTCCTGCCGATCTTCGGGCGACAGGGCCGCCACGTAGGGGACGTTCTTCTCGATGATCGTCCGCCAGGCCGCCGGGAATTCACGGCGTCGAATCGCGTCCCGGCGCCGGCGTCTCAACCAAGCGAACATATCTTCATTCGTTGGGTTTGGCGGCGCCCGCGGCCCGCCGGCGGAGCACCAGAAGCATGCGGTCGACCAGGCCGATCTCCTCGAGCGCCTCGTCGCTGTGACGGCGCAGGATGCTGCCCCGCACGGCGACCAGCTTCGGGATGTCGGCCGCGGTCGTCACGGACAGCAGGTGGCGCGTCTCGATCCAGGCCGTCCAGTCGGGCGGGTAGGCGGCCAGGCGTCCGGCCTGCGTCCACAGCTCGAGCGCGCGCTCCAGCTCGTCGCGCGTGAGCCGGCGATCACCGGGGCGCAGCGCGAAGAAGGCGTCCCGGTCCTTCCAGTACTTGGCGATGGCGGTCTGCCAGAGCCGGGCATCGCCCGCGGCGAGAGCGGCGCGGTCGACCGCCGTGTCCCGCGCGACGCCGGCGATCATGGCGTCGATCTTCTCCGCCTCGTCCTGGGGAATCTGGGGATCCTTCCGTCGCTGGATGAGCGCACGGGCGCCGTCGGTATCGATGAGGTGAAACACGCCGGCGATGGCTTCGATCCGCACGGCGGGCGCAGGATCGGTGAGCAGCTTACGGAGGGTGGGCGCCGTCGCCGGATCCCCATACTCATAAAGGGCGAAGGCCCCGACCCGCCGCGTCTCGGTGTCCGGGCTGTCGGCCAGCGCGACCAGCACGTCGCGATCCTCCGGCGCGCCCAGGTGGGAGACGGCCACGGTCGCCTCTTTTCGGAGCTCGCCTTGCGCCCGACGGGCCCAGGCCCGAATCGACGGCAGGGCCGACGCGCAGGCCAAGGTGTAGCCCAGGTAGAGCACGGAGGCGGCGACAGCGGGATCGCGGACAGTCTCCGGTCCCAGCGGCAGGTGCTCGCACAGCGCGGGACCGAACGGATCGAACATGAAGTCGAGCGTCGTCGGCCAGCCGATCTTGAGGAAGTGCTCGGGGAAGAAGATCGTACCCGTCTTCTCGGTGGTCGCCAGCGCGTGCCAGAGGATCGGCAGCACGCGTGGATCGTGCGTGGCCGCCGCGGCCGAGAAGGTCGGGAAGATCACCTCGAAGTGCGCGCTCAGATCGACGCCGTCGAGCGCCTCCGCGATCGGCCCGGCGGCCTCGACACCGGCCAGCTCCCACAGGAGGCAGGCGGCGTCGATGCTGAAGAAGTCGTCGCGCCGGCCGCTGGCGCGGAGCGCGGCCAGCTCGCGCTCGAGGCGCGGGACGGCGCGATCCCGATGCGCCTTGAGCGTCGACCAGGCCCTGTCGAGCGCCTGATCCTTCGCGTGCGCCTGCCCGTCGGTGAAACGGCTGGGCACGATCCCCTTCATCTCCGCGATCGGTCCGTCGAGGTCCGGATCGGCCGGCGCGGCGGCGGGCGGCGGCGCGCCCGGGTGCGCGCAGGCGCCGCCGGCGGCCAGGGCGGCGATGAGGCTCACAGCTCCGACCCGGCGCCGGGAAGACATGGCGGAGATCCGGCCATCAACGCGCATCGAACGCAAGGGCTGTAACCGGTGGGCCGGTGTGGGCCGTCGCGCTCGCGGCCGGCTGCAGTCACGCCGGGGCGTCCCAGGCGCCGCGGGAGGGCACCTGCGAGGGCTTCAGTGATTGGCAGGACGTCTATTGCGGGTGCGTGCAGACCCAGTGTGCCTGGTTCACGACCAAGTGAGGCGCTCAGCGTCGCCGCCGCCGGACGCCGCTCACGAGGCCGAGCGCCAAAGACCCGATGTCTCTGTTACTTGATGAACAGAATTTCCTGGAAGGTCGGCAGCGGCCACAGATCGTCGTCGACCACCGCCTCGAGGCCGTCGGCCGCCTCGCGCACCTTGAGCATGGCCGGCAGGACCGAGCCGCCGAAGTGCTTGGCCTCGGCCAGCGCGTCGTCGCCGCCGGGATGACCGACGGCGGACTCCAGGCTGGTCAGGCCGGCCTGTAGCTTGGTGATGAGGTCGGTCACCTGCTTGAGCACCGCCGTGTCCGGCGCAAATCCTGCCGCCTTCACCGCGGTGGCGTTCTCCGCCAGGTCCCGCTGGTAGTGCATGGCCGCGGGGAGGATGGTCGTCTTGGCCATCTTGGCGGTCAGATTCGCCTCCACGTTCACGGACTTGTTGTAGTGCTCGAGGTAGGTCTCGTAGCGGCTGTGCAGCTCGCGGGGCGACAGCACCTTGTACTTGTCGAACAGCGCGATGACGTCCTTCTGCTGCAGCACCGGCAGCGCGTCGACCGCGGTCTTGTAGTTCGGCAGGCCGCGCTTCTCCGCCTCCGCGTGCCACTCGGCCGAATATCCGTTGCCGTCGAAGACGACGGCGCCGTGCTGGGTGATGATCTCCGCCAGCACCTCCTGGATGGCGGCGTTCAGCTTCTTGCCGCCGGCCAGCGCGGCCTCCAGCTTGGTCGCCACGCTGTCGCACGACTCGGCGATGGCCGTGCTGGGTGATGATCTCCGCCAGCACCTCCTGGATGGCGGCGTTCAGCTTC
>CALAOV010000274.1 GCA_937889515.1 uncultured Myxococcales bacterium
ATACGATATTGGTCAGTGACTGGAGTTCAGACGTGTGCTCTTCCGATCTGAACGTCAACTTGGTTGACGGCGCCGCCAATCAAGTTGACGTTCCGATCTCCGGGACCGCGGTTTGGCGCGGCCGTTCTTGGCCCGCCGCGTGCTGTGTTGGTGGCCTACATGAAAACCCCGTCCCGGTCCCGCGCCCGCCGTCGCTCCGAGCTGGCCCTGGCGGCGACGGCGCTCTTGGCGTGGACCGGTTGTGGCGACAAGAGTCTGACGGATGTGCGGCCGGATGGCTCCGTTCCCGCAACCGATGGTAGCCGGGGGGAGGCGGGGGACGGGCGGGATGCCGCCGTCCAGTCTAACCGGAACGAGTACGACCTCCTTTTCCTGATCGACGATTCGTCCTCGATGGCAGTCGTTCAGCAGAAGCTGCTGGCCCAGCTCCCGACCTTCATGCAGGTCCTGCAGGCTTTGCCGGGGGGGCTTCCGAGCGTCCACATCGCGGTCGTGTCGTCGGACATGGGGGCGCCGAGCGATACGTCGATTGGTTGCAGCGCGGCCGGTGACCAGGGCGTCTTCTTCAGTCGGCCGCAGGGCACCTGTACGGCGACGACCCTCACGGCCGGGTCGACCTTCATCACCGACGATGTGACAGGGAATTCCAAGAACTTCACCGCGCCGGATCCAGCCGGTCTGCCGAGCGTCTTCCAGTGCATCGGGCTCCTCGGCACCGCGGGCTGCGGCTTCGGGCACCAGCTCGCGTCGATCGACCGCGCGCTGGGCGCCGACGGCCTCGGGCCGAGCCCTCTGATGGATCAGGGATTTCTCCGCGAGGGCGCCTATCTCGGCATCGTGATCGTCTCGAATCAGGACGACTGCTCGGCCCCGGCGGGGAGCCCGCGCTATTCGTTGAATGGCGGGAGCTCGGACCTCGGTAACCCGCTCGGACCGCTCACGCACTATCGGTGCAACCTGGCCGGGCACCTCTGCCAGGACCTGAATTCCGGCAGCACCGACATGACCAAGTTCGCATCGCCGCCCCTCAATCCGCCGAGCTGGCACGACGGCACCGCGGACGCGCCGACGCTCACCCTGTCGAACTGCGAATCGAACGACGACTCCTCCAGCGGCCTCACCCCGGTTAGCAAGTTCATCACCGACATCAAGGCTCTCAAACCGGATCCGGCCAACCAGATCCTCGTGTCGGCGATAACGGGCGTCAACGGAACCGACCCCTCCACACTCACATCGACGCCTTACACCATCGCGTGGCTCCCCGGCGCCGGCTCGGCTTCCAATGAGCTCTGGCCACAGATCGCGCATGCCTGTGGTCCGGCGGGACCAGGAACCGCCCCCGGCGGTCACATCACAACGGACGGAAGCTTCGCCGATCCGGCGGTGCGTATCGCTCAGTTCGTGCGGGCGTTCGGAAGCAATGGCGTCTTGACGTCGGCGTGCGACGACAACTATGCCTCGGCAATGGCCGCCATCGCCGCTCGCATCTGATCGCCCGCGGACAGATCGCGGAGAGCACCCGCCCACCGGCCCGCTACTGCGGCGTTCCGTAGATGTACCCGCGCCCGCCGGTCGTCAGGTAGACGCGCCCGTAGACGCTCTCGTCGCCGGCGACGTAGTTGCCCTGCAGGCTGCCGAACTGGTGTTGGTTGTCGTTCATGCGAGTCCAGGTCGCTCCCGCGCCGTCGTCGCTGCGGAAGAAGCCGTACTGCCCGCCGACTGTGCCGATCAAAAAGACCGCCGGGTGCGTCTGACCGGTCGCGGCCATCCCGAAGCCGACGCCGCTGGCGGCGCTGGCCGTGGTGATTTGGGTCTTCGTGGCGCCGGACGCTGTGAAGCGATAGAGGCCGCCGCCCGCCGCGACCCAGACCTCGCCGGCCTGTCCGAAGACGGCGCGCGGCGCACCTTTGCCGGTGAAGGTGTTCGCGGTGGTGAAGGTCGCGCCGCCGTCGGTGCTCACGTACAGCGTCCCGCCGCTGGTGGCGTAGAAGGTGCCGGCCGTGACCCGGTCGGCGGCCAGCAGGGCGCCCGAGGGGAGTCCGCTGCAGGCGGTCCAGCTGCCGCCGTTGTTGGTCGTGTAGGCCGGGCTGCCTTTTCCGCTTTTCGGAGAGACCAGGAATCGGCTGCCGTCCGCGGCGACGGCCACCGATTGCATGTTGTTGTCCGCGGTGTATCCCGTAGCGGCGGTCGCGGAGGCCGTCCAGGTCTGGCCGTTGTCGCTGGAATACGCGACGTCGGACGCGACGGCGCCGCTGTTGCCGACCCGAACCACGAAGTTGGGGTTGCTGGCCGCGAAGTCGATCCCGTTGACGTTGGACTGGGTCGGATGGGTGTACTCGCCGCTGGTTGAATAGACGTCGAGGTTGGTGTTTCGCATGCCGCCGAGATCGCCGATGGACCCCAGGAAGGCGCCGCTCACCGAGGACATCAAGAACTGCGGGACCGTCTCCTCGAGCCCTTTGTCGAGGAACGTCCAGGTGACCCCCTGGCCGCTGGTTCCGGTCGCGCTCCCGATGTTGCTGCTGACCCAGACGCCGGCGCCCGTTCCGTACATCGCACGATTGGAATTGAAGGGGTCCAGCGCGACCGCTTCGACCCAGTTGGTCGCGCCGGTCCCAATCTGCGGGCCGTTCGAGAGCCAGTAGGCGGCGCCGCTATCGTCGTAGGTCGAGCCGGTGGTGTTGCCGGTGGTGGGCGGCTGCGCGATCACGCTCCAGCTGGTCCCGCCGTTGGTGGTGGCCAGCAGGCGATCGGGACTGTACCCGTCGAGGCTGGAGACGATCACGTGCTGCGGATTCTGGGCGTCGACGCTGATGCCGCCCGCCATTCCCTTCCAGTTGGCCGCGGGCGGCGTCACGTTGGTCCAGGTCGCGCCGACGAGCTTCCAGACCTGGCCGCTCAACGTGGCGCCACCGACGTTGTATGGGCCGTAGTCGCTCGAGTAGGCGAGCCAGAGCGTCCCGTCGCTGCCCAGCGACGCGTGGTGGACCATGAGGCCGGTCGGACCGCCGGTGACCTGCCCCCAGCTGGTGGCGCCGTTGGCGGTCTTGTAAAGGTTGCTGCCGGTGCCCTTGGTGGCGGCCGCCACGTAGATCGTCGTCGAGCCCGCGGCGCTGCCGCCGGTCTTGTCGAAGACGACCACCGGCAGGCCGTAGGTCGAATCGCCGCTCACGGGGAAGGCCGTCACAGCCGTCCAGGTGCTGCCCGAGTTGGTGCTCGTGTACAGGCCGTGGCTGCGGCTGCCGAAATACAGGATCGCGCCGTTGTTGGGGTCGACCGCCAGGCGCTCGCCCATTCCGCGGCCGGTGTCGTTGCCGCCCATGGGGACGCCGATGGTGTTGGCGGTCCAGGTCGAGCCCTGATCCGTCGAGCGCAGGATGACGCCGTTGCCGCCGGTCTGGTACATGCCGGCGGCGGCGTAGACGATGCTGGCGTTGGTGGGGTCCGGCGCGATGCTCTCGCCGCCCAGAGTGTTGCCCTGCGCGCTGGGGTACGCGTCGGTCAGCGGGATCCACTGGCTTCCGGCGTCGTCCCAGCGGTAGAAGCCACCCACGTCGGTGCGCGCGTAGGCCAGGCCGC
>CALAOV010000275.1 GCA_937889515.1 uncultured Myxococcales bacterium
CCGGTCGTGCCCCCAACGTGGGCGCCGGCGCCGGCGCGGACCCGATCGGACGGAGAGGTTTGCGCCTGCGCGGGACGGGTGGTTCCTCGCCGAGGGTCTCGATGGCGCGCTCCTGCGCGTCCCGGCGGCCACGCGCCTCTTCCAGGGAGATGGGCACGAATCGCACGACATCGTTCGCCTTGAGCTGGCCGATCTTCCAGAGATCCGCTTCGATGATGGTGGCGGGACACACGAAACCACCCAGGCTCGGCCCGTCGGGGCCCAGGATGATCGGCATGTCGCCGGTGAAGTCGATGGTGCCGACGGCGTAGGCGTTGTCGTGAATGTTCGACGGGTGAAGACCCGCTTCGCCACCGTCGGGGCGGGCCCAGCGCGGCTTCGGCCCGATGAGACGCACCCCCGTCCGACTGGAGTTGTGGTGGACGCTTCAGCCCGTGGCGTAGAGCTCCGCGATGTCCTCTTCGGTGAAGAAGTCGGGTGCCGCGTGCGGACCCGGCAGGACCGCGATCTCCCAGCTTTCACGGAGCGCCGGGATCAGCGCCGCAGGCAGAGGCGAAACGGGAGGTTCGTCGGCGGGCGCGGAACCCATATGCAAGACATCGCCGGGCACGAGGGCGCGGCCCCCGTGTCCGCCGAACAGACCGAGCGTGAAGGTCGCCCGGCTGCCGAGATAAGGGGGCACGTCCAGGCCCCCGCGGATCGCCAGAGTGGCGCGGCTGCCCGGACCCTGCACGGGACCCAGGCTCAGCAGGCCACCGGCTGGAACTTCCACCGCGCGAAATCGCGACAGCGGTGCGCCGTCCAGCGTCGCCGTCATGTCGGCGCCGGTCAGCGCGACCACGGCCGGGGCACGAAAACGCAGCGTGGGTCCGACCACCGTGCACTCGAGACCTGCCGCGTCGCCGGGGTTACCCACCAGGCGGTTGGCCAGCCGGAAGGACAGCGCGTCCATCGGTCCCGACGGCGGAACGCCGACGTGCCAGACGCCGAGGCGGCCCGGCCAGTCCTGTACCGTGGTCTGGGTGCCGCCCTCGACCACCTCGATAGTGGCCGGCCGGTAGTCGACGTTCGCCAGCAGCGCCGTGTGAACTTTCCCCGCCACGAACTCCGGTAGGTCGAGCGCCTCGATCAAATAGGCGCGGTTGGTTTCGACGCCCGCAAGCCGGCACCGCCGTAGCGCCTCGACCAGGCGCGCTCTGGCCTCGGGACGGGTCTTCCCCCGCGCGATGACCTTGGCCAGCAGCGGATCGTAGTAGGGGGACACCTCGCTGCCCCGATCGACGCCCGGTTCGATGCGCACCCCTTCGGGCAACGGGGCCGGGAAGACGACTTCGGTGAGCACCCCGACACTCGGCCGGAAATCGCGGGCGGGGTCCTCCGCGTAGATCCGGGCCTGGATCGCGGCGCCGTGCGAGGCGGGGGGCGACGTCCGGGGGAGCGGCTCGCCCGCCGCCACCCGGAGCATCCATTCTACGAGGTCGAGGCCGGTCACTTCTTCGGTGATGCCGTGCTCGACCTGGATCCGCGTGTTGACCTCCAGGAAGTAAAAGCTCTCGTCGCGCGGATCGAGGACGAACTCCACCGTTCCCGCCGAGCGATAACGGGCGGCCGTGCCCAGGCGGACCGCCGCGGCGTCCATTGCGGCGCGCGTCTGGTCCGACAGCCCGGGCGGGGGTGTCTCCTCGATGACCTTCTGATTTCGGCGCTGGAGCGAACAATCGCGCTGCCCCAGCGACAGGACCTGGCCCTGGCCGTCGCCGAAGATCTGGACCTCGACGTGACGGGCCGGCGCGACCAGCTTCTCCAGGTAGACGCCTTCGTCCTTGAAGTGGGCGCCGGCCAGGCGGGTGACCGACTCGAACGCCGCGGTGAGCTCGGCGGCGGTGGCGCACCGTCGCATGCCGATGCCGCCGCCACCGGCGGTGCTCTTGAGCATCACCGGATAGCCGATCTTCCGGGCGGCCTTGCGCGCCTCTGGGAGGCCGCCCAGCAGCCCGGTGCCGGGAAGAAGGGGGAGCTTGGCCTCGGTCGCCAGCGATCGCGCCGTGTGCTTGAGCCCGAAGGCGCGCATCTGCTCGGCCGTGGGGCCGATGAAGACGATCCCCAGGCGTTCGCAGCGGTCGGCGAAATCGGCGTTCTCGGCCAGGAATCCGTACCCCGGGTGCACGGCCTGCGCGCTGGTTCGGTGGACCGCCTCGAAGATTCGATCGGCGTCGAGGTAGCTGTCGGCCGGCGCGGCGCCGCCGATGGCGACAGCTTCGTCCGCGTCGCCCACGAAGAGCGCGCCCGCGTCCGCCTCCGAATAGACCGCCACCGAGCCGATCTTCAGGCGGCGGAGGGTGCGGAAAATTCGGAGCGCGATCGCGCCTCGGTTCGCCACCAGGACCTTCTTGAACACCCGGTTAGCTCTTCCTCCAAATGAGGAGTCGGACCGGCGTCGGGTCGTAGGCGTTGCACGGGTTGTTGAGCTGAGGGCAATTCGAGATCAGCACCAGCACGTCCATCTCGGCGCGCATCTCGACGTAGCGCCCCGGCCCCGAGACCCCGTCCTCGAAGGTGAGCGCACCGGCGGGCGTGACCGGCACGTTCATGAAGAAGTTGATGTTGCTGGGCAGATCGCGCTTGGACATCCCGTGGCCGTGGCGCGCCAGCGCGAGCAGGAAGCTGTCGCGGCAGTTGTGCATATGCTTCTTGTCGAGGTCGTAGCGGACCTGATTGCTCTCGGCGGAACAGGCGCCGCCCAGCGTGTCGTGACGGCCGCAAGTATCCGCGACGATCGTCAGCATCGGCCGTCCCTCGCTCGACAGCAGCCCCGTCCCCGTCGTCAGGTAGATGTTCCGCTGCGCGCGGATGGTCTCGTTGGCGCTGTAGCGCTCGTCGAGGTCGCGGCTGTTGAAGAACAGCGTATCCACCGCCTGGTTCCCCTCGAGATCGACGATCCGGAAGAAATCGCCGGGGCCGAGCGGGTGCGTCCAGCCCTCCCCGGCGGGGAGGGTGACGTCGAGGTCGGCCTGGGCCGGATCGAGATCGCTCGTCACCAGTCGATTGGTCACCGGGTCCGCTCCGCTCCCGACGTTTCCTGGACATATGCGGCGGTCAGCGCAAATCCCCGGCCGTTCTCGGGCCGCGAAAGCCGGCAGGCGTCGTCCGGCCCGGCGGCCGGTCCGTCGGAGATCGCCAGCTCGATCCCCGGCGGGCCATAACCGGGCGCGGGATCGAGCGGGTGCGGCGTGTTCGACAGCACCACCAGCGTGTCCATCTCGAACCGCAGGTCGACGGTCGCGCCCGGACGCGAGTTGCCCGCGATGAAGCGGAGCGCCCCGTCGTCGTCGACGCCGATCCGCACGAAGAAGTTCAGGTTGGCGACCAGGTCCCGCTTGCCGAGGCCGTGCTTGCCCAGCTCGACGAGCAGGTTGTCGCGCCCGTTGCGGTGGCGTTCGTTGCGCAGCTGCTGGTACGTGCCGTCGCCGAAGTGGGCCCGGCTCGCTGCCGCGTCGCCGATGCCCGAGAGGGTGTCGTGCCAGCCGCAGCCGTCCGCGACGATGGAGCAGAGCACCCGCCCCATGTCCGAATACAGCACCCGTCCGGCGGTCAGGAAGGCGGTGAACTGGGCCTTGAGCGTGTCGGCCATATTGTAGCGTTCCAGCGGATCGCGGGCGTTGTAGAAGAGCGCCGAGACGCAGGCGCGCCCCTCGACGTCGGTGATGGCGAGGTGCTGGTTCCGGTGCAGGCGTCCGGACCAGGCCTGGCCGCCCCGCAGGGTCAGCTTCCCGGGCGTCATTCCACCTCGTCTCCCACCACCGTCATGCGAAAGGCCGGCAGCTTGTCGGCGGCCTGGTTGGCGCGCGGATGAATCAGCTCTTCCAGGTGATGCCGGGCGGCGACGAACGCCGGGGAGAGAAACTGATCCGCGCTGCGCGGGCGGGGGACCGCCACCTCCATCAGCTCGCGCAGCCGACCCGGGTGGGCGTCCAGGATCAGGATCCGGTCGGCGAGGTAGACCGCCTCGTCGAGATCGTGGGTGATGAACAGGATCGTGATGTCGACCTGGCGCCAGATCTGAAGGAGATACGACTGCATCTGGCAGCGCGTCTGCGCGTCGAGCGCGCCGAACGGCTCGTCCATGAGCAGCATGCGCGGCCGGTTGGCCAGCGCCCGCGCGATGGCCGCCCGCTGCTTCATGCCGCCCGAGAGCTGGTGGGGGTAGGCCGTCGCAAACTTGGTCAGGCCCACCATCTCCAGCCAGGTGCGCGCCTCGCTCTCGGCCTCCGCGTGGGACATTTGTCCCCCGACCTCCAGCCCGAACATCACGTTCTTGAGGACCGTCAGCCAGGGGAAGAGGGTGTAGCTCTGGAACACCATCCCGCGATCGGAGCCCGGTCCGCGGATCGGTTTGCCGTCGAGCAACATCTCGCCGCCGCTCGGCTCCTCGAGCCCGGCCACGAGGCGCGCCAGCGTCGACTTCCCGCAGCCGGACGGACCGATCACGCAGACCAGCTCGCGCCGGTGGGCCTGGAACGAGATGCGATCGAGCGCGACCGTGGGCGGACGCCCCGGCGAGGTGAAGCTCTTGGAGAGATCGCGCACCTCGAGGATCACCGGCCGCTGCTTGAGGCGCGAAAAGCGCGCGGCCACCTCGGGCGCCTGCTCCAGATAGCTCGGTACGACCAGCGGCGCGGCCATCGATGTCACCTCGGTGCTCATGCGCGCGCGGCCTCCTCGGCGGTTTCGCTCCCGGGGACCACCGGCGCGTCGGGCCGGCCGCGGCCGCGACCGCGGACCTTGGCGATGGTCCGCGAGAACCACCCCTCTTTGGCGGTCTTCATCCAGGGGAATAGCTGCCGCCCCAGCGAGGCAAGCACCAGGTCGGTGAGCAGACCGATGAGGCCGATCAAGATGATCGAGGCGAACACCCGGTCGTAGGCCCGGTATTTCCCCTGCTGGTTGATGAAGTAGGTGATCCCGGAGCTGACGCCGATGAGCTCGGCGACGATGAGGTAGGTCCAGGCCCAGCCGAGCAGAACCCGCATGTCGGTGTAGACGTCGGTGATGATCCCGGGCAGCACCACCTTGGTCACCAGCGCGCGGCGCGAGGCCCCCAGCGTCTCCGCCGCCTCGAGCAGGGCCGGATCGATCCGCCGGGTGGTGTTGGCGACGATGAGCACCTGCTGAAAGAACGTGCCGATGAAGATGATCGAGACCTTGGGCGCGTCCTCGATCCCCAGCACCGCCACCGCCAGCGCGCCGAAGGCGGGCGCCGGCAGATAGCGGAAGAATTCGATGAAGGGCTCGGTGAGGCGTCCCATCGCGGGCAGCGCGCCGCAGAGAATCCCCAGTGGCACGCCGACCAGGGACGAGAGCAGAAATCCCCAGAAGATGACCTGGATGCTGTGCCAGAGGGCCTGGTGCAGCCAGGGCTCTTCGGGCCGCGCCGGCGGCGTCGTGAAGCCGGTCACCAGCGCGCGCGCCACCTCGTGGGGCGCGGGCAGAAACACGGGATTGGCCGGGCGCCCCGCCGCGATCCGCCCGTGGCGACCGGCCACCTCGGCGTTTTCGGTGGCGAAGGCGGCCCGATCGACCAGCTCGCCGGTGGTCATCCAGGCGCTGTCGCCCGGATCGGTCACTCGCATCATTGGATGCCACAGGAACGGCAGGTAGCTGACCGCGCACCACAGGCCGAGCGGTCCCAGAAACGACGCCGCCCAGAACCTGGCGCTCGCCCGCGGCGAGAGGCCGGCCAGAGGCCTAGTCCAGGAACCGCGCATGGGCCCGCTGCCGTCTCGCCGCGCCGGGCTACTTCCCGAGCGCCTCCTTGGACAACGATCCGTCGATGTACGTCGCGACCGGTTGCGGTTTGGCGTAGACCTTGTTGGCGACGTTGAAATCGTCCGCCACCTTACCGCTGCCGTACAGCGAGTCGAGGGTGTCCTTGGGCGTGAAACGCAGAAGCGCCTCTTCGGGCGTGAGGAAACGCGTTCCGGGCAGGTACTTGACGTACTCCTCCGCGGGCACGCCGGCGCGGCCCGCCATGATCTTCACGGCCTCGGTCTGGTTGGCCGGATCCCGGACGAAGGCGACGATCCGATTCCAGACCTTGACGAAGTTGACCCAGTCGGCGCGCCGCTGCGACAGGCTCTGCGGACTGACGCACACCAGGTCGTAGATGAGGCCGGGCAGGTCGGCGCTGGTGAAGATGGCCTTCGATCCGGCGGCGCCCTTCAAGGCCTGACCGGCGTTGGGCTGCCAGGCGCCGATCGCGTCGACACTGCCGGAGGCCAGCGTCTGCGCCGTCTGGTGGGTCGGCACGTTGACCAGCTTGACGTCGGTGATCTTGAGCCCGTTCTTCTCGAGCGCCTTGGTGAGCATCAGGTGCTCCACGAGGCCAACCTCGAGGCCGACCTTCTTCCCCTTGAGCGCCTTGAGGTTGGCGATTCCTTTCTTGGCGACGATCATGTCGTTGCCGGCGCTGTAGTCGGTCACCAGGATCGCGAGGCTGCGGGCGCCGGGCGCCCCGGTCACCAGCGCGTCGCCCATGGTCATCATGACCGCGTCGACCTTGCCGGCGGCGAAGGCGTCCATCGAGGGGGCGTACTCGAACCAGTCGAACTTGACGTCGACGCCCGCCTCCTTGAACCAGCCCTTCTGGATCCCGATCTCGAAAGCGGTCCATCCGGGCCAGTCGGAGAACGCGACCCGCAGCGGCGGCTTGGCCGGCGGCGCGGGGGGCGCCGGCGCGGCGGCCGGGGCGGCGGGTGGCGCAGGTTCCTTGCTGCAAGCCCCGAGCAGTCCCAAACCGCAAAGAGCCGATAGGATCGACAGACGAGTTTCCATCCGCCGAGCATAGGAAGGGTCGCGTTGCCGGCAGATGTCGCGCCGAACCGGAAAGGGTAAATTCCGTGACGTCCGCCAGGCGATCCCGGGCGGCCACGCGTACCGCTGCGACCGCGCCTGGTCTGCTACAGCACCTCGTCGGTCCAGACGCGAAAGCTCTGCAGGGTATTGGGACCGAACGTCGTCGAGATGGCGACGTCGGCCGCGTCGCGACCGCGCGCGATGAGGACGCGCCCGATGCGCGGGACATTGTTGCGCGGATCGAAGGTGTGCCACGCCCCGCCCAGATACGCCTCGAACCAGCCCGCGAAGTCCATCGGCGCATAGGGCGGAGGCAGGCCGATGTCGCCCAGGTAGCCGGTGCAATAGCGCGCGGGAATGTTGAGGCAGCGGCAGAGCGCGACCGCCAGGTGAGCGAAGTCGCGGCAAACCCCCTTGCCGTCGTTGTAGACCTCCCAGGCCGTCTTGGTGGGGTTGGCGAACTCGTAGCCGAACTGGATGTGGCGATGGACGAAGTCGCAGATCGCCCGCACGCGCGCCCAGCCGAGCGGTGTGCCGGAGAACCGTTTCCAGGCGATCTCCGAGAGGCGATCGGTTTCGCAGTAGCGGCTTCCCAGCAGGAAGACCAGCGTCTCCTCCGGCAGCTGAGGGACCGGATGTTGAAAGGCGGCGGGGAAGACCGGGTCCGGGGCGCCCGTGTCGTTCACGAGCGCGTCGCTGGTCACCGAGAAGTGGCCCTGCGGGGCGACCAGGCGGGTGCACCAGTTTCCAAACCCGTCGCGATACGCCGCCATGGCAGCGGCGGGCGTGGTCATCATGTGGTCGGGCCGGGCCAGGTCCGCCGCCCGGCTGGAATGCACGTGCAGGGTCAGGATCATGGGGGTGGATTGGGGAAAGTCGTACTGCAGCTCGTACCCAACTCGTATCTGCATGGGGATTCCTCTCGGTCGTCAGAGAGCGGCCAGCCCGGCGACGGATTGCGCGGCGGCGGGCAGCAGCCGTGCCAGACGCTCGGCCCAGGCGTTTTGCCCGGCGAGATCGGCGATGAGGTCCTGGCGGATCTCGATCTCGACGTGGGGGACCCCGCGCCGCTCCCCGTGGTGGACCACGGAGAAGTCGGTGAGATCGCTGACCGCGTAGGGCTGGTTGCGGCCGACGACCAGATCCCCTTCGTCGTGCAGGAGCCCCAGCAGCGGCTCGGCCAGGCGCGCGTCGCGGTTGTAAAGGATGCCGATGTGCCAGGGGCGCGCCACGTCGAGGAAGATCGGGGTGAAGCTGTGGACGGCCACCAGGAGGCCGGGGCGGCCGATCTCGCGCCGTCGATCGAGCTCGCCGCGAATCTGGTCGTGGTAGGGGTGAAAGATCTCGCGGGCGCGCGCCTGGGCGGCGTCGGGGGCGAGGTGCCGGTTCCCCGGGATGGGCGTTCGCTCGCTGAGCGAGGTGATGGAGTCGACGGCATCGAGCGGCCGGTTGCAGTCGATGACCAGGCGGGAGTACCGCTGCCGGATCAGAAAGGCGTCGAGCCGCGTCGCGAGTCGCTCGGCCACGCCCCCCGCGCCGATATCCCAGGCGATGTGCGTGCCGAGCGCCGCTTCGGGCAGGCCGAGGCCGCCGAGCGCGCGCGGCAGGCGGCGGCCGGCGTGGTCGCAGATGACGACGAAGGGCGAGCGTCCGTCCCGTCCCGTCAGCTCGAACGGCGCCGGCTCGTCGTTCTGCAGGAGGTTGGTTTGGGGCGACATGGTCGGTCTCACAGGGGCGGCAGCGATCGGCGATAGGCGCGCCAGCCGCCGAAGCTGGAGATGTCCTGGGCGCCGGACAGGGCGTGACCTTCGCAGAGAAATCCGCTCACCTGCGAGCGATCCTCGAGCTCGATGCTGCCGATGCACAGGGGCGCAGGAATTCGCGCCACGAAGTCGCCGAAGGCGGCCGGCGGCAGCGCCCAGATCTCGAGCTCGATGGGGACGCCCCCGGTCTCGACGCGCGCCAGACCGGGTTTGGGCGGCTTGGTGTTGGGCAGGGCGTAGAACCGATAGCTGGGCGCCGTTCGCGCCGCGCGCAGAAAACGCCCGCCGGGGCCGGTGAGCTGATGATTGAGTGGCTCGCCCGCCAGATGCGCGCCCAGCACCGCGACGGCGATCCAGCCGGGCGGAACGGCGCTGGGCACCGGCGGCGGCGCGGCGAGGGCCCGCCCGGTCGCGCCCACCGTCTGGGAGGTCGCCCGGTGCAACGCCGATGCGAACGTCGCCAGCCGCGCGTCGGTTCCCCAGGGGCCGACCAGCGTGGCGCCGGCCGGCAAGCGATCATTGCGGAATCCGGTGGGGACCGCGATCGCCGAGAGATCCAGGGTGTTGACGAAGTTGGTGTATGCGCCGAGCGTGGCGTTGAGGCGGATGGGATCGGCCTGCACCTGGTCGATGCGGTAGATGGTCGGCGTGGTGGGGACGATCAGGAAGTCGAGGTTCGCGAGGAGGCTCGGCGCCCGCCGCCGCAGCTGGGCCAGCCGGGCCAGCGTCTCGAAGATGTCGCGGGCGTCGAAGCGGCCGGCCTGCGCCAGAATCTGGCGGATCACCGGCAGCAGGGCCTCGGGGCGTTCGGCCAGCAGGCGCCCCGCGGCGATCAGGCGCTCGGCGACGAGGGGGCTGTCGTAGACCAGGCTGCCGGCTTCGCGAAAGGGCTCGAAGTCGACCTCGACCTGCGTCCCGCCCAGGGCGGTCAGGTGCGCGAGCGCCCGGTCGAACACCTCGGCGGCCCGGCCGTCTCCCAGGAAGTCGAGCGCCCCCGCGGGCGGGACGCCGAACCGAAAATGGGGCGGGCGCTCCCCGGGTGCGAAGGCGACCGAGCTCGCCTCGGGTCGAGAAAACGGATCGGCCTCGTCCGTGCCGCCCGCGACGGCGGCGATCCGGGCGGCATCCTCGACGCTCGGGGCGAAGATCGACACGCAGTCGAGGGAGGGGCAGGCGGGCACGACGCCCGCCGTGCTGAGGACGCCCCGACTCGGTTTGAGACCGACGATGTTGTTGAAGGCGGCCGGCACCCGCCCGGAGCCGGCGGTGTCGGTGCCGAGCGCGAAGTCGACCAACCCCGCGCCCACCGCCACCCCCGATCCGGAGCTCGATCCACCCACGACGTAGGCGTCGTCGAACAGGTTGCGGGGAATTCCGAAGGGGGAGCGCACGCCCGCGAGGCCGGTCGCGAACTGATCCAGGTTGGTCTTGCCGACGCAGAGCGCGCCCGCCGTCAGGAGACGCGCCACCACCGTCGCGCTCTTCGCCGGGGTGGTGGCGAACGCGGGGCAGGCTGCCGTGGTCGGCAGATCGGCCACGTCGATGTTGTCCTTGACGCCGAAGAGCAGCCCGTAGAGCGGGAGCGTCTCACCCGCCGCCCGTCGCTCCTCCAGGCCGCGCGCGCCGGCGAGCAGGCGATCGCGCGGCGTGAGCGCGATCCAGACGCCGTCGTCCCCACGCCCGGCGATCTTCGCCAGCGCCGCCTCGACGGCGTCGACCGGTCGGACAGGTGCGACAGCCGGGACGCTCGTCATCTCGCTGGCCAGGATGCCGGACCGCATTGCCGCCGACAACCGTCGCGGGGCGCGCACGGGCGAAGTTACGAACAATGGGGACCACCGAAAGATTTGAGAAACATCGCGCGTCCTATAAGTAAGCATGGTCAAAGCTCAAGCGTTCACAGGTTCGGTCGCGGGTTGGCTTGGAACACGTCTGGCGGCGGGGGCGATCTTCGTGGCCGTGCTGGCCGGGGTCACGCCCGGGCCTCGTCGCCACCAGGCCGTGGCGGCAACCACCCCCTTGACGATCGGCTTCATCTACGTCGGGCCCAAGAGCGACTACGGGTACAACCAGGCGCACGCCCAGGGGGCGGCGGTGATCGCCAAGCTCCCGGGCGTGAAGATTCGCGAGGAGGAGATGGTCCCCGAGACCTCCGCCGTTCAAAAGACGATGGAGAGCATGATCAACCTCGACGGGGCGACGCTGCTCTTCCCGACCTCCTTCGGCTACTTCGACCCGCACATCCTCAAGGAGGCCGGCAAGTACAAGAACGTCACCTTCTTGCACTGCGGGGGGCTCTATCAGGAGGGCAAGCACCCGACCAACGTCGGCAGCTACTTCGGCTACATCGACGAGGCCGAATACGTCTCCGGGATCGTGGCGGGCCTGTCGACCAAGACCAACAAGCTGGGCTTCATCGCGGCCAAGGCGATTCCGCAGGTTTTGCGCAACATCAACTCCTACACGCTGGGAGCCAGGTCGGTGAACCCGAAGGTGACCACCACGGTGATCTTCACAGGCGACTGGTCGATGCCGGTCAAGGAGGCGGAGGCGGCCAACAGCTTGATCGATCAGGGGGCCGACGTGCTCACGATGCACGTCGATTCGCCCAAGGTGATCGTCGAGACGGCCGAGCGGCGCGGCGTGATGGTGACCGGCTACCACGCCAACCAGGCGGCGCTGGCGCCCAAGGGCTACCTGACCGGCGCCGAATGGAACTGGGGGAAGGTCTACACCGACTACGTGACGATGATTCAGGCGGGCAAGCCGTATCCGCACCTGCTGCGGGGGGGCCTCAAGGAGGGGTTCGTCAAGGTGTCGCCGTATGGCAAGGGGGTCTCGGCCGCGGCCAAGAAGAAGGCCGACGCCGCCAAGGCGAAGTTCATGGACGGCAAGATGGTGGTCTACAAGGGGCCCCTCAAGGACAACACCGGCAAGGTCGTGATCGCCGCGGGCGTCGAGCAGAAGCAGACCGACATCGCGCTCGAGAAGATGGACTATCTGGTCGAGGGCGTGGTCGGTAAGACGCACTGACCGGAGCCGAGATGGGAATCGGCGTGAGCATCGGCGCACTCGCACCAGTGACCGGGCCACCGCCGGCGTTCGATGCCGCCGCGCTGGCGACCCTCGAGGCGCGGCGGGCGGCGCGGCGGAAGTCCCTGGAGGCCTTCGCCGTTCCCAGCGTCGCGATCGTGAGCGCGCTGGTTCTGTTCGGCATCTTCGTGGCGCTGACCGGCCGGAATCCGCTGGCCGTCTACCACGAGATGTATCGCGGATCGTTCGGGACCTGGTTCTCGTTTCAGAACACGTTGCAGCGGGCCGCGCCGCTGATGCTCACCGCGCTGGCCACGGCGCTGCCGCTGCGCCTCGGTCTGGTGGTCCTCGGCGGCGAAGGGGCGATGGTTCT
>CALAOV010000276.1 GCA_937889515.1 uncultured Myxococcales bacterium
CCGGAACCGGCGGTGGTGGCGGCGCCAGGAGCTGCGCGATCACGTCGAGGCGGAGCTTGACCTGCGCGGCGTCGCTGGCGTTGGGATCGACCTGCAGATAGCGCTCGAAGTACTGCTTGGCCTTCTCGAGCAGCTTCGCTTTTTCGTAGGAGACGGCGACGTTGAACAAGAACGCCGGATAAGGCTTCTTCTCGTACGCCTCCAAGAACCGAGCGGCCGCCTTGTCGTATTCCCCGCGCACGAACGCGGTCTGGGCCGCCTCGAAGGCATCTTTGGCGTCCGTCAGACCCTTGTCGGGTGTCGCTTCATCGGCGGCGCGCGCGGCGGTGGCGATCCCCAGCGACGCGGCGACCCCCAACAGCAGCACCGCTTCCCGGAACCAGGCCTTCATCATGTGTGCCGCGATTAGATTGCAGAAGCCGCCCGCTATCAAGAGGGCGAAGGATCCTTTTCTCGGTTATCGTGTGACGATGGCAAGCGATCCGACGCCGGCGATCTCGGAGGTAACGGTGCTGGGGGCGGGGGTGATGGGGGCGGCCATCGCCGCGCACCTGGCCAACGCGGGGCTGCGGGTGCGGCTGCTCGACATCGTTCCGAAGGACGCCCCACCCGGCGATCGCCGCAAGCGCAACGGCGTCGCGATCGCGGGCCTGGAGGGCGCGCGCAAGGCCAAACCTGCGGCATTCTTCTCGCCGCGCTTCGACACGCTCGTGACGCCGGGCAACCTGGAAGACGATCTGGCCGAGGCGGCCGCGAAGAGCGACGTCATCATCGAAGCGGTGATCGAGAACCTGGCCATCAAGCAGAAGCTCTACGCGCGGCTCGACGAGCTGGGCGGGCACGCCATCATCACCTCGAACACCTCTGGACTGCGTATCGCCGAGCTGATGCAGGGGCGCAGCCCCGGTTTCCGCGGTCGCTTCTGCATCACCCACTTCTTCAACCCACCCCGCTACCTCAAGCTGGTCGAGATCGTGGCCGGCACCGACACCACGCCGGCCACGCTGGCGCGCGCCGAGGCTCTCTGTGGGGGCATCCTGGGCAAGGGCCTCGTTCGCGCCAAGGACACGCCGAACTTCATCGCCAACCGGATCGGGACCTTCGCGATGATGCGGACGCTGACCGAAGCGGTGAAGGCGGGCTACACGGTCGAAGAGGTCGATATGGTGTTCGGCCCGGCGACCGGTCGGCCCAAGAGCGCCGTGTTCCGGACCGCGGATGTCGTCGGCCTCGACACGCTCATGCACGTGACGCGCAATTGCGCCGACGCCCTGCCCGACGACGAACGGCGCGAGGTGTTCGTGCCGCCGCCCGTCCTGACCCAGCTGGTCGACAAGAAGTGGCTGGGCTCCAAGACCAAGCAGGGCTTCTACAAGAAGGTCGGCAACGACATCCTGCAGCTCGATCTGACGACGCTCGAGTACGGGCCGCAGAAGAAGCCCCGCTTCGATTCGATCGGCTCCACCCGCGGGGTCGACGACGTCGACGAGAAGCTGCGCCGCATGGTGGCCGGCACCGACCGCGCCGCCGCCCTGGCCCGCACGGTCCTCTTCGAGACGCTGATCTACGCCGCCAACCGCCTGGGCGAGATCGCCGACCGCGTCGTCGACATCGACCACGCGCTGCGCTGGGGCTTCGGCTGGGAGCGCGGACCCTTCGAGACCTGGGATGCCCTCGGGGTCAAGGCGACGGCCGCCAAGATGGAGGCCGCCGGCTACGTCGTTCCGGGCTGGGTCAAGGAGCAGATCTCGGCGCAGGGCGAGGGGATGTCCTTCTACAAGCGCCCGCCGCAGGGCGCGCTGTCGCAGCTCGGAAAACACGGCGGGTTCACACCGGTCGACAGCGATCCCCGCCAGATCTCGCTCGACGCCGTGCGCGCGGCGGGCGGCGAAGTGGAGCGCAACGGCAGCGCCTCGATCCTCGACCTCGGCGACGGCGTCCTCTGCCTCGAGTACCACGCCAAGATGAACGCCATCGACCCCGACATCGTCGCGATGACGATGAAGGCGGTCGACCGCGCCGAGCGCGAGGGCGTCGCGCTCGTGATCGGCAACGATGCGCCCGACGCCTTCTGCGCCGGGGCCAACCTGTTCGCGCTCATGGTGGCGCTCGGCCAGGAGAACATCGCGGCCATCGACGCCATGGTGGTCGGCTTCCAGGGCGCCTGCGCCCGGACCCGCTACGCGCGCGTCCCGGTGGTGGCGGCGCCGTTCGGCCTGGTGCTGGGTGGCGGCGCCGAGGTGGTCATGGGCTGTCAGGTGAACCGCGCGGCGGCCGAGCTCTACCTCGGCTGCGTCGAGGTCGGCGTCGGCCTGATCCCGGCCGGTGGCGGCTGCATGGAGATGGCGGCCCGGGCCTCGGCGCGCGCCACCGACGATCCGCAGTTCGATCTGCTGGCGCTGGCCAAGGTACCGTTTTTAGCCCTGGCCACCGCGCGCGTCTCGACCAGCGCCGAGGAGGCGCGAGATACGTGGTACCTCCGCCAGGGCGATTCGGTGTCGATGGCGCGCGAAACGCTGATCGCCGACGCCAAGGCGCTGGCGCTGGGTCTGGCACGGGCCGGTTACCGCCCGCCCCCGCCCCGCCTCATCCGGGTCATTGGCGAGACGGGCGCCGCCACGCTCCGGACCGCGCTGCACAACCTGGAAGGCGCGCACCAGATCAGCGATCACGACGCCAAGATCGGGGCGCACCTGGCCCGCATCCTGTCGGGCGGCTCGGTCCCGGCGGGCGTCCTGGTCAGCGAGCAGCACATCCTGGACCTCGAACGCGAGGCCTTCCTGTCGCTGTGCGGGGAACCGAAGACGCGCGAGCGCATCCAACACATGTTGGCCAAGAACAAGCCTCTGCGGAACTGAGGAGCCAATCCCATGCGTGACGTCGCCATTCTTTCAGCGGTCCGGACACCCGTCGGTCGAGCGCCGCGCGGGGTCTTCAAGAACACCCGTCCCGACGACCTCGCCGCGCTGGTCGCCCGCGAGGCCATCCGCCGCGCCGACGTGAGCCCGGTCGACGTCGAGGACGTGGTCCTCGGCTCCGCCCATCCCGAGGCCGAACAAGGGCTCAACGTCGCCCGCCAGGTCGGATTTCTGGCCGGCCTGCCCGACACCACGGCGGCGATGACCATCAACCGGTATTGCTCGTCCGGCCTGCAAGCGGCCGCCATCGTCGCCGATCGGATCGCCGTCGGCGCGATCGACATCGGTCTCGCCGGCGGTCTCGAGTCGATGTCGATGGTGCCGATGGGCGGCTCGAAGATCGCCCTCAACCCGGCGGTGGTCGATCACTTTCCCGACGCCTACATCAACATGGGCAACACCGCCGAGAACGTGGCGCGGCAGTTCGGCGTGAGCCGGGCCGATCAGGACGCCTTCGCGCTCGACAGCCACCAGAAGGCCGTGGCAGCCTGGGGGCGGGGCGACTTCGCCGCCGAGGTTCTCCCGGTCAAGACGCGGGTCTTCGACGGCGAGATCTGGCGCGACATCACGGTCGACAAAGACGAGGGCCCGCGCGCCGACACCTCGCTCGAGAAACTGGCGGCGCTCAAGCCGGCCTTCGACCCGACCGGATCGGTGACCGCCGGAAATTCGTCGCCGCTGAACGACGGCGCGGCCGCCCTGATACTGATGGCAGCCGACAAGGCCAAGGACCTCGGGAAGAAACCCCGCGCCTACTTTCGCGCCTTCGCGGTCGCCGGCGTGCCGCCCGCGATCATGGGGATTGGACCGGTGCCGGCCGTCCGCAAGCTGCTCGCCAAGATGGGGCTGGCGGTCGATCAGATCGATCTCTTCGAGGTCAACGAGGCGTTCGCCTCGCAGGCACTCTACTGCGTGCGAGAGCTCGGCTTGCCGCGCGACCGGGTGAACGTCAATGGCGGCGCCATCGCGCTCGGTCACCCGCTCGGCGCGACCGGCGCCCGCCAGATCGCCACCGCGCTGCACGAGCTGGAGCGCCGCAAGGGCCGCTACGCCATCATCACCATGTGTATCGGCGGCGGCATGGGCGCCGCCGGTTTGATCGAGCGCGCGGCCTGAAACCGGCTCGCGCGGTGGGCCGATCCGATGGGCGCGTCGCCCTCGACGACTGCCATTGCGCCGGTCCGGACGGGTGACTAGGCCTGCCACCACGGAGGTGCACGATGGCGCAAGTGAAGGCGGTTCCCGATGGTTACTCCACGGTCACACCCTTTCTCAACATCGACGGGGCGGCCGACGCGATCGCGTTCTACAAGAAGGCCTTCGGCGCCGAGGAGCGCTCGGCGCCCGACGGCAAGCCGATGCGCGCGCTGATGCCCGACGGGAAGGTCATGCACTCCGAGATCAAGATCGGCAACGCCGCCGTGATGATCAGCGACGCCATGATGACCCCGGCCACCAAGTCCTCGCTCCACCTCTACGTTCCGGACGCCGACGCGCTCTGGGTGCGGGCGACGGCAGCCGGCGCTGAGATCCTGATGCCGATCGGCGATATGTTCTGGGGCGACCGCTACGGCGTCTTGGGCGACAAGTGGGGCAACCGCTGGGCGATCGCGACCCACCAGGAAGATGTTCCGCCGTCGGAGATGCCCAAGCGCATGGCCGAGGCGATGAAGAATCGGCCGTAGCAGCGATCGCCCCGCACCCTCGGAAAGCCTCGTCGATTCCTGGATCCCCAATGTGGGGGTAAGTAGCAGGCGCACCGCTAAATCTGGCGCGCGCCTTGACATACCGCTCCCCCTTTTTGGCCGACGCGGCAATAATGCCCGGGATATTTTCCTAAATCGCACCCGTTTCGAGGAGCACACGCATGATCCGTTCTAGCCGCCCGGTTCTTTGGTCGACCCCGATCGCCACGTTGATGATCGCCGCGCTCACGCTGTGGGGTTGCGGCGGCGGCGGCGGCGGTGGCGGCGGTGGCTCCGGCGGCGCGCTCGGTGGCGCCGGCGGCAAGGCGGGCGGCGCGGGCGGTGCGGCGGGCAAAGCAGGTAGCGGCGGAGCCGGCGGTGGAACC
>CALAOV010000277.1 GCA_937889515.1 uncultured Myxococcales bacterium
TACGAGCCGCACCGTTCCCGCCGACGGCGCGTGCAACCCCAGCAAGAGACGCAGCAGCGTCGACTTGCCGGCCCCGTTCGGTCCGCAGAGCGCGACCAGCTCGCCGGGACCGACCGCGAAGCTCACGCCGTGGAACACGGCGCGCGCACCGTAGCCGAAGCCGACGCCCGATGCCTCGCACAGTGCGCTCCCGGCGACGGTCACGACGCCGCCACCTCACTCCGCCGTCTGACCAGCAAGGCGAGAAACACCGGGGCGCCGACAGCGGCCGTCACCACGCCGACGGGAATCTCGGCGGGCGCCAGCAACGTTCGCGCGACCAGGTCGGCGACCACCAGAAAGATACCGCCGCCCACGAACGACAGCGGCAAGAGCGTCCGGTGCCCAGGACCCACGGCCAGGCGAACAACGTGCGGCACCAGCAACCCGACAAAGCCGATCGGCCCCGCGATGGCGACCGCGGCGCCGACGACCAGCGCGCTGGCCAGGACCAGGCGCAGGCGGACCCGCGGCACGTCGACCCCGACCGACGCCGCGCCGAGCTCTCCCAGCAAGAGGGCGTCCAGCTCGCGCGCGGAGGCGGCGATGATCGCGACGCCCACCAGGACGGCCGGCGCCCCCAGCAGCAGGTGATCCCAGGTCCGCGCTTCCAGGCCGCCCAGCAGCCAGTAGACCACCTGTCGGCCGGCGTCGTAGCTCGACAGCGCCACCGACAGTATGAAGGTAGTGAGCGACACGTTGAGGGCACCGACCGCCACCCCCACCAGCAGCAACGTCCCGGAGAACAGGCGACCCCGCCCGCGCCGGGCCGAGATAGAGAAGACCAGCAGAGCGTCCGCCGCCGCACCGAGAAAGGCGCAAGCGGGAAGCGTCCACACCGCGCGTGCCGCCAGGTGCAGATAGATGGCCAGCACCGCCCCCAGCGACGCTCCCGAGGAAACGCCCAGCACGCCCGCATCGGCCAGCGGGTTTCGGAACAGTCCCTGCAACGTCGCGCCCGCGACGGCCAGTCCACCGCCGACCAGGAGGGCGACCAGCGCCCGTGGCAGACGCACCTGAACGATGACCGTATCCTGCCAGCCGACGGCGCCGCGCCGACCCACCAACCGCCGCGCGACGGCGCCGGCCGCTTCGGCGAGCGAAAGATGCGCCGGTCCCACCAGCAGTGCCGCCGCCACCGCCGCCACCGCCGCCAGCAGGACCAGCGCAAGAGCTCCCCAGACGCGTACGCCTCCGCCCGAGCGGGGCGCGCTCTTGGTCTCGGACGTCTTAGATTTTTCGATCGGCTCGGACCGGAGGCCGGGCCTCACCACTTTCGGCGGCATGAAAAAACCCTCGCTCCAGCGAACGAGGGGACGGTGCCGGCCAACAGATGGGAAGAACCGGCGGCCGATCTCCGTCCGCGCGGAGAAAAAAGCTTCGGCCTTCGGTAGGTCTCCTGGCTCGTGAAGCGCAAACCGTCGCGATTTGCTGCCGCCCTCCCCTTCCCCGACCGATGTCGAGTGGGTTCGCGAGGACGGCCTTCACTTACAGTGGCGGGACCGCGCCGGCTTTCAACCGGCTTCCCTTTTATGCCCGAGCGGGCACCGGAGGCGCTTATTCAATTGTCATGGCTGCGAAAGCCCGGACGGCTCTCACGCCCCGTTTCAACCACCCGGGGCAAAGGGTGTCAAGCGGCGCCTTCAGTCTTCGCGTTGCCAGGCGGGCTTCGCGGCGGCCACCGCGTCGTAGTACGCGCGCAGCGCGAGACCGGTCGCCGCGGCTTCGTCGACGAGGACCGTGGCGTGCGGGTGGAGCTGCAGCGCGGAGGCTGGGACCATCGCCGTCAGGGGCCCTTCGACCATCCCCGCCACGGCAATCGCCTTTGAGGGGCCGAAGGCGAGCAGCAGGCAGCGACGTGCCGCCAAGATCGTCGCGATCCCGACGGTGATCGCGTGACGTGGCACCGGCTCGGCGCCGAAGGCGGCCTGGTTGGCGGCGCGCGTCTCGTCGGCCAGCGTCTTGATGCGCGTGCGGGATCCAAGCGAGGAGGTCGGCTCGTTGAAGGCGATGTGTCCGTCCGTGCCCAGCCCGAGGACCACCAGGTCGAGGCCGCCCGCCGACGCGATCTCGCCCTCGTACCGCGCGCAGGCCGCCGGCAGATCGGCCGCCCGACCGTCGGGGGAATGCGCGCGCTCGGGCGGCAGGTCGACCTGGCGAACCAGCGTCTCGTGCAGGGTTCGGCGAAACGCGCCCGGGTGGTCGGGCCCGACCCCGACGTACTCATCGAGACCGAACGCCGACGCGCGCGCGAAGGAGAGCCCCTCGGCCCGGTGCAGGCGCACGAGCTCGGCGTAGACGCCCCGGGGCGTGTTACCCGTCGGCAGGCCCAGCGACGCATCGGGCTTGGCCCGGATCAACCGGGCCGCGATCCGCGCGGCTCGCAGGCAGACCTCTTCGGGAGACGCCAGTACGATGACCTCCATGGCCGCCCGCGCCCGCTCCTTCAGCCGAAGACGATCGTCCGGTTGCCGGAGACCAGCACGCGGCGTTCGAGGTGCAGCCGCACGGCGCTGGTGAGCACGCGCCGCTCCAGCTCGCCGCCCTTGCGCAGCAGCTCCGCGACGTCGTCGCGGTGGCTCACCCGGCAGACGTCCTGCTCGATGATCGGGCCCTGATCGAGGTCGCGGGTCACGTAGTGCGCGGTCGCGCCGATCACCTTCACGCCGCGCGCCTTGGCCTGATGATAGGGCTTGGCGCCGACGAAGGCGGGCAAGAACGAATGGTGGATGTTGATGATGCGCGCGGGCCGCCGGGCCACAAACTCCGGCGAGAGGATCTGCATGTAACGGGCGAGCACGACCAGGTCGACCCCCATCTCCGCCAGCAGCTTCTCCTGCGCGGCCTCCGCGGCGCCCTTGTCGGCGGCGTCGACCGGCAGGTGCTCGAAGCGAACGCCGAAATGACCGGCCACCGACCGAAGCGCGTCGTGGTTGGAGACCACCAGCACCAGATCGCCGTGGAGCTCGCCCAGCTGTTGCGCCAGCAAGAGATCGTAAAGACAGTGCGGCGCCTTGCTGGCGAAGACCGCCACCCGTGGCCGGACGTCGGAGAAGGTCAGCTCCCAGCCCAGATCGAAACGGGTGCCGAGGATTTCCATCGCGCCCGCGATCTCGGCACGCGACAGCTTGAACCCGGTCAGATCCCAGCGCAGCCGCATGAAGAAGAGCCCGGTCTCGACCTCGGCGTGCTGGTCGGCGTCCAGGATGTTGCCGCCCTGCTCGTAGACGAATTCGGAGAGGGCCGCGACCAGTCCGGTCCGATCGCTGCAGCTCACCAGCAGCGTCGCGGTCGCGGGAGAGGCGGGGGCGTCGGTCATACGCCCCCGAGAATAGCCCGTCGCCGTGGGCGGTTCACCCGTCGACGACGGGGACGGCCGTGGTCTTCGCGCCGCCGGTGGTGAGCCACCAGAGCCCAGGAACCAATCGGCGGCCGACGGCCCTCTCGGCCTCCGCCACCGTCGCCGCCTGGATCTCGTAGCGGATCGCCCGGTGCGCGGCCAGCGCGCCCGCGGACGGCGTCGTGAGGCGAACGCGGTTCCCGTGTGTCTCGGCCAATCCCCCCGACGGTAGGTAGATGATCTTGATGTCCATCGACGCTCCTCGCGTGTCCATGCAACCACGCCCACCCAGGAACGCAAAAAAACTGCTCACCCGATCGCGTGGGGGAGCGTGAGCTTTGCTCACGCGAGCCCGTCGCGGGGGGCGCGGGACCCTCCCGGGGTCCCGATCTATTTGACCCTTCGCGCGCGGACGGCGTCGGCCAGCTCGCGCAGCACCGGGACGGTGTCGGACCACCCCAGGCAGGCGTCGGTGATGCTCTGGCCGTAGGTGAGCGTTCGACCGGGCGCCGGCTCCTGGCGTCCCCCGACCAGATGGCTCTCGATCATGACGCCCACGATCGCGCGTCCGTTGCTGCGAAGCTGTCCGGCCAGATCGCGCGCGACGGCGGGCTGGCGGGCCGGATCCTTGCGGCTGTTGCCGTGGCTGCAGTCGACCATGAGGCGCGCGGCCAGCTTGGCCTTCTCGAGGGCCGCGACCGCGCGCGCCACCGCCTCCGCCTCGTAGTTCGGCGCCGCGTTGGCGCCGCGCAAGATGAGGTGACAGTCCGGATTGCCACGGGTGGCGACGATCGCCGCGATCCCCTGCTTGGTCACCGACAGGAAATGGTGCGGGTGACTGGCCGCTTGAATCGCGTCGATCGCGATCTGCGTGTTGCCGTCGGTGCCGTTCTTGAATCCAACCGGCATGGAGAGCCCCGAGGTCAGCTCGCGGTGTACCTGGCTCTCCGTGGTGCGCGCGCCGATCGCGCCCCAGCTCACCAGATCGGCGATGTACTGCGGGGTGATCGTGTCGAGGAACTCGCACCCGGCGGGCATCCCCATCTCCGCCAGGTCGAGCAAGAGGGCGCGCGCCACGGCCAGGCCCTCGTTGACCTTGAAGGTTCCGTCGAGGTTGGGGTCGTTGATGAGGCCCTTCCACCCCACGGTGGTGCGCGGTTTTTCGAAGTAGACGCGCATCACGACGAAGATCGCGTCGGCGAGCTCGGCGGCCACCGTGCGCAGGCCCTGAGCGTACTCGCGCGCCGCGGCCACGTCGTGGATCGAGCAGGGGCCAACCACCACCACGATCCGGTCATCCTTCTGGCGCAAGATGCGCGCGGCCGCCTCGCGACTCTCCGCCACCGTGGTCGAGGCCCGCTCCGACAACGGGAGGTTCTCCATGAGGATCTCGGGCGGGATGAGCGGGCGAATCCGGTCGATGCGAAGGTCGTCGGTGGGGCGCAGCATGGGGCGAGGGAATTTAGCGCCTTTTGGGGGCCCTTGCCCACAAACGGAGCCGATCCCCACACCGGCGCTATAGTGGCGGGCAGCATGCGAGGTGGACGACCTGGACGACGTGGGTTGGAAGCCTTCGGCGAAGATGCCGCCGCCTGGCGGACCGCCGTCCGGGCGCGCGTTCCCGTCTACGATCGCCTCCTCGAAGCCGCGGCCGCGATCTTCGAGCACCCGCAGGACGGGATCGAGAGTGCCGCGCGCGATCGGGTCGAGGCCGCCTGGCGCGAGCGGCGGTCCGCCGCCTCCTACGACCGCCCGCTGCTGCTGCTGGCCTCCCTGCGCGCGGAGACGCTGCGCGCGGGCCCGCGCCATCCGCTCTACGCCGCGATCGGCGCGGCCGCCGTCGACCCCCAG
>CALAOV010000278.1 GCA_937889515.1 uncultured Myxococcales bacterium
GATACGGCGACCACCGAGATCTACACTCTTTCCCTACACGACGCTCTTCCGATCTGCGCTGGTCCGGACTTCCCCTGGGGCGGCTCGCGGTGATGGGCGCCGGACAGATCGGCGGCTCGGTGGCGCTGGCCGCGCGCGCCGCCGGCGCCGTCACCGAGGTGGTCGCCTGGAGCCGCACGCAGGAGAAGCTCGATCGCGCGCGAGCCCTCGGGATCATCGATCGCGCGGTCGGGTCGGCCGCGGAGGCGGCCCGGGGCGCCGCGCTGATCGTGCTCGCCACCCCCGTGGGCAGCCTGGGGCAGATCGCCGCCGAGATCGCGCCTGTGCTGGACGCCGGCGCCCTGGTCATCGACGTCGGATCGGTCAAGGCCGCGGCGATCGCCGCCATCGAGCCCAAGCTGGCGCCGGGCGCCTATGTCGCCTGTCACCCGGTGGCGGGGATCGAGCGCGTCGGTCCCGACGCCGCCAGCCCGCTGCTCTTCGAAGGCAAGCGCTGCGTGATCTGCCCGACGCCGCGCAGCCGAGAGGAATCGGTGGTGATCATCGAACGGCTCTGGACCGCGATGGGGGCCGAGCCGGTGCGGATGGAAGCCGACCTGCACGATCGGGTGCTGGGCGCGGGGAGCCACCTGCCACACGTGGCGGCCTACACGCTGGCAGCGACGCTGGGCGGCCTTTCGCCCGAGGTGCTGGAAGGGCTGCGGCGGCTTCCGACCAGCAGCCTGCGCGACACCACCCGCGTCGCCGCCTCGAGCCCGGTCATGTGGCGCGACATCTTCCTCGACAACCGGGACGAGGTGTTGCCGCTCATCGAGGCGCTGCAACGCCACGTCGAGGCGCTGCGGACGGCCATCGCGGCCAGCGACGGCGCGCGGATCGGCGAGCTCCTCGAGGCGGCCAAGGCGGGACGCGACCGCCTGGTGCCGGGCTAGCGAAGATCGATGGCGCCTTCGCTCAAAGTCAGGGGACTCGCTCTGGCGATCGGGGCGGGGGGATTCCTCCTCGCCGGTTGCGCGGAGACGCCGCTGGCGGGACCCGCGGCGCCGTCGGGACCGCGCGCGGCGGCCGACGACAGCGATCTGTGGAACCTGGCGCCTTCGAACGCCGACTCCCTGGCCGACGTCGATCTGGCTGCGCTGCGCGCGTCGCCCTGGTCGCGCTCGCTCACCGGCAAGGGATTCGCCGGGGATCGCGACGAGAGCCGGCGGGTCTTCGGCACCGATCTCTTCGCGGAGGGAGAACGCATGGTCACCGTCGGAACGGAGACCGGCGGCGCCCCGCAGACGCTGACCATCGTGCGCGGCCGGTTCGACGCCGCGCGCATCGGGGCGGCCTTCCTGATGGCCACGCCGGGCGCCAAGGTCAGTCGCTGGCGGGACAGCCCGCTGTGGGAAGGCGGCGGGCGCGCGGTGGCGCTGGTGACGCCGCGAACGCTGGCGCAGGGCCAGCCAGAAGCGGTCCGCGGCGCGATCGATGCCGCCTGGGGCATCGTCCCCGACGCGCGATCCGGCCCGCTCGGCGTGCTGCGCCGCGCGCTCGACGCCGACCGGGCCTCGCCCGCGGCCTTCGCGGCGCTGTCGGTGACCGAGGCGATGCGCGGCCGAGCGGCCGGGGTCATCGACCTGCCACCGGGGCTCACCACCGCGGCGGCGCGGCTCGATCTCGGGGACGATCTGAACCTCGACCTGCTGGCGGTCCTGGGGAGCAGCAGCGACGCGACGGCGGCGGCCGCGACCTGGACCCTGGCGGTGCGGGCGCTCGGCCAGCAGCGGATGCTGGCCCTGCTGGGCCTCCGCCCGATCCTGGATGGCCTGTCGCTGGGCGCCGAGGGGGCGCGGGTCCACGGCCACCTGCGCATCGCCGCCGAGCGTCGGGAGGGGCTGGCCGACAAGCTGCTAGCCGTCTTGCAAATGGTCGCCGGCGCGCATCCCTGATCTCGTGATAGTGATGCAGCGATGCCGATGTCGACGTCGCTCCAGGTCCGCCGCTCCGGCCCGCTGCGCGGGACCTGCAGCGTCCCGGGGGACAAGTCGATCTCGCACCGTGCGCTGCTGTTCGGCGCGCTGACCGACGGCGTCGTCGAGGCGACCGGCCTCGGGCGCGGCGGAGACAACCTGTCGACGGCGTCGGCTTTGCGGGCGCTGGGCGTCGACGTCCAGATCGACGGCGGCGACGCGCGCGTGCGGGGGGTCGGCTTCGCCGGCCTGCGCGCGGCCGCCGCGGCCCTCGACTGCGGCAACTCGGGGACCACCATCCGTCTGCTGGCGGGCCTGCTGGCCGGCCGACCCTTCGCTACCGAGCTTCGGGGCGACGCTTCGCTGACCCGCCGCCCGATGCGGCGGGTGGCCGAGCCGCTGCGAAAGATGGGGGCGACCGTCGAAGGTCGGGCCGAGCCGGGGCGCCCGGGCGAGATCTTCCCGCCGCTGCGCATCCGGGGCGGCGCGCTGACCGGGATCCGGTACGACCTGCCGGTGGCGAGCGCGCAGCTCAAGACCGCCCTCATCCTGGCTGGGCTGCAGGCGCGGGGACCGACCGTGCTGCGCGAGCCGGGCCGCTCGCGCGACCATACCGAACGGATGCTGCGCTCGCTGGGGGCGCCGATCTCGGTGGACGCGACGGGCGCGATCGCCGTCGAGCCGGACGGGTGGGACGGGCGGCTGCGGGCGGCGCGCATCGCGATTCCGGGCGATCTGTCGTCCGCCACCTTTCTCATCGTCGCGGCGCTGACCGTTCCCGGCAGCGAGATCACTGTCGAGAACGTCGGCCTCAACCCGACCCGCGCGGGCGCACTGGACGTCCTGCGCGCCATGGGCGCCGACCTGAGCATCGAGGAGACCGGCGACGCGATGGGCGAGCCGGTCGGGCGGGTGCGGGCGCGGGCCGGCCGACTGCGCGGGACGCGCGTCGACGGCGAGCTCGCGCTGCGCGCCATCGACGAGATCCCGGCGCTGGCGGTGGCCGCCGCCCTGGCCGACGGGGAGACGGTGTTCGCCGATCTGGCCGAGCTGCGGATCAAGGAGTCGGATCGTATCGCCGCCTTGGCGCGCGAGCTCGGGCGGGCCGGGGTAGGGGTCGAGGAGCGCCCGGACGGATTCGTGGTTACGGGCCTTGCCGGCCGTCCGCCGGGCGGAGGCACCGTCGTGCCCGAGCACGATCACCGGATCGCCATGACCGGCGCGATCCTCGGGCTGACCTCTGCCGACGAAACCACCGTTCCCGCCGCCGACATCCTGACCTCGTTCCCGACCTTCGCCGAAACCCTGGTCGGCCTCGGTGCGTCGATTGACTAGCGGAACCCTCGAAGGGTTCCGCACCTCCCGCGACGGGATCGTGCCAGCAAAGCTGGCCCGCTCCCACGCGATCGATTAGTCCGTGGCTGCGTCGACGGGCGTGAGGTTGGCGTCGCAGATGCTCGCCTGCGGGCACTTGAGGACCAGCGTCGCCAGCACGTCGAGGCCGTTCATGCACTCGGTCGCGTTGATCGCGCTCACGCAGATCGAAACCTGCGCCTCGTCGATGTGCCCCTGGCAGGCGGAGACCGGCCAGGTGCTCTCCCAGTAGGCGCTCACGCTGGTCTGGCAGGAGGCGTAGCTGGTGTAGCCGTTCATCGTGTCTTCACCGGGACCGATGAGGCCACACCTCATGTAGTAGTTGCAGCTGGCCGCCGTGGCCTGGTCGCGGGCCGCGACCCGCGTGTCGGTCACCCCCCCGCAGCCACGGGCCAACAGGGCGCCCGTGAAAATCATCGCCGACAGCGCGACCCGGTGCCACCCAGACGTCTTCGTCGTCATGCCGACCTCCTCGTTGCGTCGTTCACCACCGCCAGGCGACCGCCACGCCCGTGACCGGATCGCCGCCCCGGCTGCGCACGATGGTCACATAGGCGCCCGTGAATGTGAGCGCCGCCCCAGCGCCCAGCAAGATGCCCCCGGCGGCGTTGCGGGCGCGGTTCTCCGAACAGACCGTGCCGCTGCAGTTCCCCTCCGAGGCCAACACCGCGGCGCCGGTCGCGATCGCGAGCGCCCCCACCATCGCGAGCAGGATCGGTCCCACCAGCCGCGGGGGCGGCGGTGGCGCGGGGGCGGGCGGCGGCGCGGCCGGCGGCGTCAGCTCGTCGATGTGCGCCCGCAGCGCGTCGGCGAGGCGGAGCATCGTCGCGCGCGCTTCGGCGACCGTGCACACGTCGCAGCTCTTCGATTCGGTGGCGATGGGCAGCGCGGCCGGCGCGGCGCCCTCGGTCGAGAACAGCCGCACCACGCTCTTGTAACTGTTGCCCGAGACGTCGACCTTGGCCCGCACGACGTACCCCACGTCGAGGAGCTGGCCGATCGCCTTGAGACAGGGGGAGGCGTCGCAATGCTGCAGCTCGGGATGCCCGTCGAGCCGGCGCGCGGTGTCGATGGGATCCAGCACCTGGACGCCCGCCCGCACCAGGCCCAGCACGAAGCCGTCCTGCAGCTGGATGCCGAGCGCGGGCGGCGGGCCCCCCTCGACCTGAAAGTCGGGAATGGCGACGCGCGTCCGGGCGCCGGCGGCCGGGGCCAGAGCGGCGACGGTCAGAAGGCCCATCGCGACGGCGGCGGTCAGACGCATCTCGGCGTCATCTTACCTCAGTTGGCGGGGCATTGGGTCGGCACGCAGGATGGGGGCAGCCCGTGCGCCGGCAGATCGAAGCAGAGGTGCTGGTGGTCCTTGTCGGGTAGCTGCGGGCAGCGGGCGGCCGCCCAGCAGACATCCCGGGTCGCGTCTTCTTCGCAGGAGAAGACCGCGCGCGCCGGCGACGACAGGTAGTCGAGCTCGAGGCGGGCACGGCCGAGCGCGCCCGCCCCCCCCAGCCCGTCCAGCTCGGGCCCCTCCGGAAGCACGTCGAAGCGGAGACCCTGCA
>CALAOV010000279.1 GCA_937889515.1 uncultured Myxococcales bacterium
ATGCGCGGAATCATTCTGGCTGGCGGAAAAGGCACTCGCCTCTATCCGCTCACCAAGGTCACGAACAAGCATCTGCTGCCGGTGGGGCCGGAGCCGATGATATTTCACTGCGTCCGCCAGCTGGCCGGCGCCGGCTTGACAGAGATCCTGGTCGTCACCAGCACCGCGCACATGGGCGAGATCGTGAGCGCGCTGGGATCGGGCCGGGAGTTCGGGATCAGCCTGACCTACCGCGTGCAGGAGCGGGCCGCGGGCATCGCGGACGCGCTCGCGCTCGGCGAGACGTTCTCCGCCGGGGGGCCGGTGGCCGTCTTGCTGGGCGACAACATCTTCGCCGAATCGCTGGCGCCGTTCGTCCAGCGATTCCGCGAAGAGCCCCAGGGGGCGAGGGTCCTCCTCAAGCGCGTCTCCGATCCCGAGCGCTACGGGGTGGCGGCGCTCGACGAGAGTCAGGTGGTCGCGATCGAGGAGAAGCCGGCCGCTCCCAAGAGCGACTTCGCCGTCATCGGATTTTATCAATACGACGCGGGCGTGTTCGACGTCATCCGCGGGATCGAGCCGAGCCCGCGCGGCGAGCTGGAGATCACCAGCGTGAACAACGCCTACATCGATCGAAAGCAGCTCGCCTACGACATCTACGAGGGAAGCTGGACGGACGCCGGAACGTTCGAGAGCTACCAGCTCGCCAATCAGATGATGTTCGACCAGCGACGGCGGTGAATCGGCCGCGGCACCCGGTGGCTCAGGTGCCGGGCGCTGTGCGCGTCCGGCAGACGCAGGCGCGGATTTCCTTGGCCGACCCGCGGGTCTCGCCGCACCGGCAAATCCAGCCCTGGCGCCGCGCCGGAACGCCGACGACCAGTGCGAAAGGCGGGACGTCGCGGGTGACGACGGCGCCGGCCGCGATGAAGGCATATTCGCCGATGGTGACGCCGCAGACGATGGTGGCGTTGGCGCCGATGGTCGCGCCGCGGCCGACGGTGGTGGGCTCGAGCGCGCCGCGACGGTTCACGAAGGCGCGGGGCGTGCGGACATTGGTGAAGGTGGCCGAGGGACCGACGAACACCTCCGCCTCCAGGATCACGCCGTCGTAGATCGAGACGTTGTTTTGCACGCGGCAGCCGTCGCCCAGCACGGCGCCGCCGGCCACGAAGACGTTCTGACCGAGCATGCAGCGGGCGCCGATGCGGGCGCCCGCCATCACGTGGCAGAAGTGCCAGATCTCGGTCCCGGCGCCGATCTTCGCGCCGCGGTCGATCACGGCGGTGGGGTGCGCCCAGGTGCGCTTTCGGACGGGCCGTGGCGTTCGCGCCGCCCGCGGCTTCACGCGACGTCGACCGGGGCACCGCCGACGCGCATCGACCGGGTGCCGGCCTCCAGCACGCGGACGACCGCGAGGGCGTGGGCGCTGTTGCCGGCGCTGGGGTCGCCGCGGGCGACGCCGGCCACGAAGTGCAGGCACTGCGCCGACAGCGCGTCGGCCGCATCGACGGCGATGGTCTCGCTGTGGGTCGGGACGCCGCCGCGCGGGGGATCAGAAAGGTGCAGGGCACGCTCGGGCGCCAGCTCGTCGAAGGTCAAGGCGCGGCGCGTGCCGACGACCGAGAAATGACGCCGCTTCTCGACGGCCAGACGGGCCACGTGGATGTGGGCCAGACGGCCGTCCGCGAAGTGCAGCGTGACCCAGGCGACCTGGTCGGGCTCGCCCGGCCCGGGCGTGGGCCCCGTCCGGCCGACGGCGGTTACGCGAACGGGCACGGCGCCGAAGAGGTGCAAGGCCAGCGAGACGTCGTGCGGTGCCAGCGTCCACCAGGCGCTGCCGCCCGAGCGCGCGGTGCCGGGCGCCAGGCGCGTCGTCTCCAGCCAGAGCGACTCGCCGAGGACACCATCCGCGATCAGCTGGCGGGCGCGCCGCACGGCCGGATGGTGGAGCAGCAGATGTCCGACCGCCAGGACCCGCTGGCGCGTCTCGGCCAGCGCACTCAGCTCGGCCGCATCGGCCACGGTGAGCGCCATCGGCTTTTCGACCAGCAGATGTCGGTCGGCGCGCAGGACGCGCAGGCCGACCGGGTGGTGGCGGGGCGAATCGACGGCGACCAGCGCCGCCGCGACACCCGGATCGGTCAGCACCTCGTCGAGCTCGTCGGTGAGGCGCGCCCGCGGCGCGATCGCGGCGGCCAGCGCGCGGCGCTCGGGGTCGAGCTCGCAGATCCACCGCAGGTCGACCTCCGGCAGGCGCGCGACCGCCCGGCCCAGGGTCAGTCCCCAGGGCCCGGCGCCAACCAGGGCGACTCCAACGGCGGTCATGGCCGGGCGAATGTAGCGACGGAGTACCTCCGCCGTCCAGGTTCACGTGTTCAGAAAGACCCGGGGCCAGCCGATGTGCGAGCTTGCAATGAGGCGATCGGCACAGGCTTGGCGCGGTTGGCGCGCTCTGGCGCTCGCGACGGCGGTCGTGTCCGCGGGCTGCGCCTCGTCCGGCTCCCTGCCGACCTCTTCGCGCGAGCTGGTGATGGCCTACGACGACGCGCGCGCGACCGGGTCGCTGGCGTTTCCCAGCGAGACCTACGAGAGCGTGGTCCGATTCCAGCTTCCCGACGGCAAGCACAAGCCGCTGCGGCTGCGCTTTCAGGCCGAGGCCCCCGGCAAGATCGAGATCAACATCTACGGCAGCACGCTGCTCGAGACGCCGGGGCCTGCAATCCGGACCCTCACGCACGAGCTGTCGAAGGACGACATCTCCGATGGGCGGGATGGTCGCTGGGTGGTCGAGGGCCTGGACGATCTTCAGCCGCTGCAGGGGATCGTCTGGGTGGGCGTGCGCAAGACGGACGGCAAGCCCAGCATCTGGGCCTGCAACGTCACCTCGGGGCAGGCCTTCATGCGCGACAACAACCCCCAGAACCCCATGGGCCTCATCCCGACCCGGCGTACCCCGATGCTCCGTCTCGAAGTCGCGCCCTGAGCTCTCCCAATTGAACCCACCTCGGGGCCTAGGCTGGAGCGTATAGTTCCCACCCAATTGGGAGGGAACGATGATCGACGAGGCGAAGCGATCGAGCGATCTGCCGGTAGGGGCGGTCCAAGACGGCAACCGACGTTGGTGGACAGAAAACACGATGTCTTACGATTGGCACGGCGAGATCGCGGTGCCGCGATTTTCCTCGGAGTGGTTCGACGCCATCGATCAGCGGTTCGTGGCCGCCGCTCATCTCTACGCGACCGACACCAAGCCCTTCGATCGGATCATTCCGTACGAACGGCTAGCCGGTGCAGAGGTTCTCGAGATCGGTTGCGGCATGGGCCTGCATACGGAGCTCATGGCTCGGGCGGGAGCCCGGGTCACCGCCGTCGATCTGTCGCCAACGTCCGTCGAAGCGACGACGCGCAGGCTGTCGCTCCGGGGCCTGTCGGCGCGGGTGCTCGAGGGCGACGCCGAGGCGCTGCCATTCGAATCTAGATCGTTTGATTTCATCTGGTCGTGGGGAGTCATCCACCACTCTTCGAGGACCGGAAAGGTGGTTCGCGAGATCGCGCGCGTGAGCCGACCAGAGGCGGAGTGTCGCGTGATGGTCTACAACCGAAATAGCGCCTGGGCGTACTCGATCTTCGTGAGGGACTACCTGCTTAAGGGGAAGTTCATGAACCACTCGTTCGAGGAGACGCTCTATCACTCCTCGGACGGCTTCACGGCTCGCTTCTACATACGCGAGCAGTTCGAGGATCTATTTCGAACCTTCTTCGACGAGGTTTCGTCGGAGCTGATGGGTCAAGAGAGCGACGTGGTGCCCTTGCCAAGACGGGTCCGGCAGTATGCCCTCCGGCTTCTGCCGGAGGCGTATCAGCGCAAGGCTCAGTCCCAGCGCGGTAGTTTCATCTTTCTCAAAGCTGGCCGATCTTCCCTCGCCTAGAACCGCAACAGGTTGTCGGGCGCGCTGAGCCCGCGCCTCACGGTCCCGATGGGTGCGGCAGGTGCAGCTCGTCGCCGACCGGGGTGGCGGCCGCGATGGCCGCAGCCAGCCAGTCGATCGCCGTTTGGACCGCGGAGGCCAGCGGGGCGCCGCGCGCGAGCTCGACCGCGATCGCGGTGGCCAGCGCGCAGCCGGTTCCGCGGGGGCTGGGGCCGGGACGCCGGGGATGGGGGTAGGCCATGGTCGCCGTCGGGGTGACCAGGAGATCCGTGACCAGGTCGTCGCCATC
>CALAOV010000280.1 GCA_937889515.1 uncultured Myxococcales bacterium
CCGCCACCACCAGCCCTAGCGGCAGCGGCCTGGGCGCGCCGCCCACGTCACAGGCGCAGCCGTGGCCCGGCGACCCGGCGAGCGGCACCGCGAACACGCCCGGCGTCACGTCCGAGAGCAGGTGCACGTTGGCGTCTCTGTGGACCGACGCCACCAGCATCTGGCCGATGGCGACGTGGCGGAAGGTGTCGGCGGCGCCCATCTCGAAGATACCGTCGATGAAGACGGTTACCTTGCCGCCCGGGCCGCCTGGGTGCGTCGTGCGAATCACCCGCATCCCGGCCGCGTCGTACACGTTCTCCTCCGACACCTGATGGCCGTCGATGACCTGCAAGAGGTGGTTCTCGCTGTCGTAGACGTACTGGGTGTCGTTCTTCTGGACCATGTTGCCGCGGCGGTCATAGGAGGCGACGAAGGTCGTGTCGGACTCGAACCGCGTCGGGTGCGCGGCCGTGCCGAAGACGTTCACCGCCGTCAGATCCGAGCCCGTCACGCGCCCCTGCAAGGCTTTCACGCAAGCGGCGAACTGCACGTCGTCGGGCGAGGTCTGCCCGCCGCCGGTGTGAATCGGCCCGGAGGCGGGGATCGCCGAGGTGTCGATCCCGCAGGTCACCTGCTGCTTGTGGGTGCGATCGTCGTTCATCAAGATCGATCCCTTCTTGAGCAGGTTGCCGATGGCGTCGTACTGGTAGCTCTCGCTGCCGTAGGCGCCGATCGCGCTCACGAGGCGGCTCTTCTCATCGTAGGTGAACGTCTGCGAGCGCCCGAATGCCAGATCGGATATCCCGGTCACGTTCCCCAGCGGGTCGTAGGCGTTCTGCGAGCTCTGAATCTGCGTCCCCCCGCTGGTGGTGGTGGTGAGGGTGTTGAGCCGCGAGAGCAGATCGTAGGTGCGCGCCGAATCGACGCCGTTGCCGTACTTGATGTCGGTGATGGTCCCGTTGGCGTCATGCGAGACGCCGGTGACCATCTGCGCGCCGTTGCCGTCGATGATCTGCCCGACGTAGCCGGAGGGGTTGTAGGCGAAGTTGACCATGTAGCCGTCGGGGTAGATCTGCTGCCGCAGCCGTTGCATCGAGTCGTAGGCATACCCGGTGACGAATGTCTGGCCCTCGATGTGGCGGCGGTGGATCGCGACGTTCCCGCGGACGTCGTATTCGATCTCCAGCTGGCCCGCGTCGTCGAAGACCTGCGCCACCCGTCCGATCGTGTTGCTGCTCCGCGAGAGGTCGTAGACGAACCGGATTACGCGGCCGTCGGGGAGCACCTTCTTCACCAGCTGGCGGGCGGCGTCGTAGCTGAACGTCGTCTGCCTGCCGTCGGAGTCGATCTGAACGGCCAGGTTCCCGGCCGCGTCGTACTGGTAGGTGAACGAGCCCATCGAGGGATCGACGAGGCTGGTGCGGCGGCCGAGCGCGTCGTAGCCGATCTGCGTGGCCTCCCCCGCCGCGTCGGTGATGTTCACCGGGTTACCGACCGAGTTGTATTGGTAGGTGGTGACCTGTTCGGCGCCGGAGACGAACTGGTGCTGCTCCGTGATCTTGCCGTAGGCGTCGTGGATGAAGCGGGTCAGGTTGCCGCGCCGATCGATGACGTCGCTGGTCGTCCCATAGAGCCGAATCTCGTGCGAGATGCCGTCGGGCTCGGTGACGGAGGTCAGGCGTCGCAGCGCATCCCGCGTGTAGTTGGTGAGCGCGGGCGCGGCGCCCGAGAAGAACGGCCGCGAGATCTGCGACGCGTTCCCGGCGTCGTCGAACTCGGTGGTCTGAACGACGGTCTGGCCGTTCTCGCCAGGTGCCTCGGTCCGGTAGGCCTGCGCGAACGCGTCGAAGAACGTTGTCGTCGCGAAGGTGTTCGACGTGCCGGCGGTGGTGGTCGAGTCGATGCGGATGGACTGGGTCGCGGGATCGCCCAACGGCCCGTAGGTGATGGTCTGCGTCCCGAACGGCGAGCTCTCGTCGCCGGGCATCGTCTCGCGGGTCAGGCGTCCGAACGCGTCGAGCGCGCGCGTCTGCGTATGCCCGTTGAGGTCGATCTCGGAGGTCGCGACCCCGAAGCGGAGATCATAGCTGCTCTGGATGACACGCCCGTTGGGATCGGTCAGCTTCGTCCGGAACGAGCTCGTGGTCGTGTCGTAGGCGAACGTGGTGACGTGGCCGGCGCCGTCACCGACGGTCTGGACGTTGCCGTACTTATCGAAGGTCGTCGGGCGGGTCACGGTGGCCCCGCCGATCACGACGGACTCGATCTGACTGGTCGGATTGCCGGCCGTCGCCTGCCCCTCGGGCAGCCCGTCATAGAGCGTGATCGTCTGGGACACCAGGTGTCCGGCAGCGTCGAAGGTCGAGATCCGCGAGACCGGATCGACGATGTTGAGCGACAGGTTCTGCACGTGCTGCATGACCGTGCGCCCTTCGTCGCCCGTGACGTTGATGTCACCGTCCTTGTCGACCTCGATGACGTTCATGAACTGGTCGTAGCTGGTGCGCGTCCGCGTGTGCAGCGTTCCCGCCGGGTGGTTGGTATCAGCTGGATCGCTCGTCACCTCGTCGAGTTGGATCAGCTGCGCCTGCGTCACGCCGGGCACCGGATTGACCAGCTGGTAGGTGCTGCTCTTGTCGGAGCGCTTGTTCCCGAGCGTGTCGAAGGTCTGCCCGGAGGCGATCTGGCCGATGCGCGGGTCGTCCTGGAAGAAATTCAGCACCTGCATCACCCCGCGCGGGTCGATCACCACGCCGGTGGCGAAGCCCCGCAGCTTGCGCGCCTGCTGGAGACCGCCCTTGTAGGAGAAGACCGACTGGAAGGCGTTCCCGCGCCCGTCATTCCGGGTCAGCGAGATAGCGACCTGCAGGACTGTGGGCAGATCCTGGAAGCCGTCAGCGCCGACGTTGGGGAACTGGGACGAGGGGGCGTAGACGACGTCGGTCTTCTCGCCGAGCGCCGAGACGACCTCGGAGAGCAAATCGGGGAACAGGCCGGCGGCGAGGTAGATGGCGTTGGTCCCGCTGTCGCGAGCTTGGACCAGATCGGCGATGCCGTCGCCGTTGATGTCGACCGTGCTGACGCCGGTGGGCGTGTTGCTCGAGTCGACGATGTGCAGGCCGAAGGTGGTGATGGAGGCGGTCATCGCGTCGTCCACCACCCAGCCGAGCCCGGTGTTCTTGTACGCCACGGTGACGTTGCTGTCGGACCGGATGTAGTCCGGCAGGCCGTCGTTGTTGAAGTCGACCGGCAAAAGGCCCAGGCTCTTGCGGTCGCTGCTGAGCGACACGATGTTCGTGGCGGCCTGCAATGACGCCGTGTAGTCCGGGTCCTCGGTCCAGGCCGAGCCGGTGTTGATGAGCACCACCCGATCGGCGCCGTCGAGCGTGCGGATGATGTCGGCCAGCCCGTCACCGTTCACGTCGAGCAGGTCGAAGCCCTGGGTCTGCGTGTTGGCGACGAACGAGTCGGGGACCGCCGCCAACAGCGCGGACGAGCGGGTGTTGTCGCGCGCGAAACCGGATCCAGTGTTGAGCCAGACCCCGGCGATCGTTTGCGCCGCGCGCGCCGCGACGCCGGCGTCGGTCGCCAGCGGCGAGGTGCCGCTGAGCCCCGTCGTGATCTGGAAGCTCCAGACGATGTCGGGGAGCCCGTCGCCGTTGACGTCGGCGAACTCGACCCCCAGCGAATCGGAGTCTTGCCCCACGATCGAGAAGGGGACCGACTCGACGCCGGCGTCGGGAGAGGCTTTCACCGTCGAGATCTCGGTGATCCCCTGAATGCTCGCCGAGTAGCTGGAATCGAGCGCCCAGCCGTTTCCGGTGTTGAGGAACACTTCGTGGGTCGCGAGATTGGCGACCACCACATCGGGGCGCCCATCGCCGTTGACGTCCAAGAGCCGCACGCCGTTGTCGAGCCCGGGGTTGTCCCCCACCTGCACGACGAACGGGATGCCGATGTTGGATATACTGGTGGTCCAGGTGGGGTCCTGGTTGAACCCGCCGCTGCCGTCGCCGAGATAGACGGCATTGCCGTTGTCCACCAGGTCGACGAAGTTGTCGCCGTTCACGTCGATCAACCGCACGCCTGGGTCGTGCCCGTCGGAGGCGTTGAGCGACTTGGGCAGCGCCCCGGAGCTGGTGCTCGGCCATCCGTTCGTACGCGACTGGTAGCTGTAGCTGCGGGCGGTGACGGTGCTGGTTTCGTCGTCACCCACCAGGTTGAGGGAACTGACCAGCGAGCGCCCGTTGGTCGGACTGGTCGTGTAGTTGACCACGTAGCTGCGGACGGGCGCGCTGCCGGCGGAGATCGAGACACCCGTCAGGCGCAGGAAGCGGTCGATCTCGATCCCGGACGCGAAGTTCTTGCGCGCGTCGGGCCGCTGTACCGAATCGTAGGAGAAGGTGATCTTGTAGAAGCCCGGGTCGGAGGTGGGTGCGTAGCCGGTGTAGTCGATCTCCGAGATGTAGAGCGCGCCGTGATCACGCAGGTACTTGAACGTAATCGTGTTGCCGTTGGTGTCCTGAATGAGGTCCAGCATCCAGGTGGCGGTCTTGGTGCCGCCCGCATCGGTGACCTTCGAGTCGGCGGTCGACCCGAACCTGTACACCGCCCCTTGCGCCTCGACCACCTGCCAGCTGTCGCCGACCTTGGTCACCAGTCGATACTGCGACTCGAACTTGGCGCGGAAGCTCCCGCCGCCGATCGCGACGAGCTCCGAGCTGCTGCCGCCGACGGACACGCTGAAGAGGTCCGCGTCGGTGAACGACGGAACGCCGTCCTTGAGCGAGCGGTCGACGTGCCCCGTTTCGAGCTGCCAACCAAGACCCGTCAGATCGAGCCCGCCGGCGCTCACGTACGTGAAATTGAGCTTGGGCAACAGATTTCGGCGGCCAGGCGGAAGCGCCAGCGCAATTTGCTCGGAGATGGTCCCGAACGAAGGCGTCTGCACGACGCTACGTGGATCCCCGATTCCGTTGACGACCGGAGTGCGTGTCGCCGGCTTGGTCTGCGCCAGGGACACACCAGAGCCCAGACCAACCAGCACCGCCACCGAGACCGACGCGAATCGCCTCACGTACCTCATGGGGACCTCCCTCTCTACATTGACGACCGAACCGCCGCGTACCCCGAGCCGACGCACAGGAAACACCCGCTCACTTTCCGGATCAAGCAACATTATTTTTGTCTTCTCCGGAACGTTGCCGGCCAACAGCAATCGCAGTTAACGTTCGGACAATGCCCACGTGAGGTTACGCGCGCCGCCCTGCCGGAGCGATCGCTGGTGAGCAAAACATTGCGCGCGTCAGGGGCAAGACATTGCGCGCACAACGCGCGCACAACTAGTTCTTGGCCCCCAGTAGCCAGGCGACCGCGACTATCGCGTCGGTACCTCGATCCATCGGTCGCTCGGGTCCGCGAAGTAGACCGCACGGCTGCCGCCGCGGGCGGCGACCTGATGGGGACAGGCAGAACAAAGCGCGGTTTCTTGGCCTGAGGCAGCCATTTCCGATGTGGCTGCCACATCCGAACGCCCGATAGTCTCCGATCTGTCAACTGCGCGCCAGCCCACCCGAGCCTTTCCCCCTCTACCGGGGGAAAACAAGGACCCTGCGGCTGGTGCGCGGGCCATTCGCGTTTTGGCTACACCGGATGGTCGCCCGCTTGGGATCGTGCTCGTGATCCTGTGGGCGACGGGCAATATGTCTGTATTCACCACCACCATTTCGTTAGGGGCTCGGCCGCGTCAGCCGAGCTCGACCGCGGTTTCAGGCCCTGGTAGGGCCCCCAACCATGACTAGGTTCCCCGTATACCCGAGACGGAGATTTCCGTTGGCGCCGCAAGGTGTCTGGGTCAAACACCATTCTGAGGGGGCCTCCATGTTGCTATTGCTCGCCATTGTTCTGGGTCTCGCCTGGATCGCCGGATTCGGTTTCTTCCATGTTACGGCCGTCGCGATCCACGTGCTGATCGTTCTTGCCGTCATCAGCCTCGTACTGCATTTCGTCCGCGGTAAAAGCGGCGCACTGACGTGAACGGCAACTCCGACGCGTGAGATGTTCGCTTCCACTTCGGAGCCAAACACCTGTCTCGTCGTTCGGCCCCGCTAGCCCGCCTGGACGAGCGCCGGGAGCTTCGCGAGTGACGACCGACAGCCGACCCGGTTGTCGGCGATCCGGAACACCGTCTCGCTGGGCGCCTCCGCGGGGTTGAGCCTCGATCTGTCCACCGTAGCCTTGGCAATCTGGTCTGCCACCAAGGGCGTGGCCGACGACGTCTCGGCGCCGGCGAAGAGCCTTCCGCGTAGGAAGTCGAAAAGGTAGGGTGACGGGACAGCTACTTGATCCTGACGATGATCCAAATCAACCTGGATACCCAAAATGAGCAGCTTGGTTGTTTCGCGTCACCGCCACGCGGTCGCGAGATCACGCGCAGTGGTGAGCCACGACGGCCAGCAGCTGATCAGGATTGAACGGCTTGTAAAGGACGGCACTGCTGATGTCCTCGCAGTTCGAAGGATCCATGCCGGTGACGAAAACCAAGGGTGGCATCTGGACGTCCTGCCGACGGGCTCGGATCAGGAACTCTTTGCCATCCATGCCGCTCATGACCAAGTCGCACAGCACCAAAGATGGTCTCTCAGTCCGGAGAACCTCGAGCGCCTCGGTGCAGTCAGACACGCCTCTCGCGTGATACCCGGCCTCGCTCAGGCACTCGACAACGATCGCGCGGCCGTCATCGTCGTCGTCTACGACCAAAACCCATTTTGCTGCTGACCCCAAAGCCTTCCGTCGCAGCCTAGCGCTTCTGTGCATTGGCCGTTTTCCCCCGAGGAGGATCAGGAACTGTGAAGCGCGCAGAAACGGCGCTTACGAGATCGAGCCCACGTCTTATCTGTTGCGCCTCACTCTGCAGCGCCGATGATCCTTCTACTGCCTCAAGCCCCAGGACGAGGAGCCACTTTGCTCCCAGAAGAACTTCGCCTGCCATCTCGAGCCTTTCTTGGTCCGTCGGCTCGCCATCTCGGGCCTGACTGTCGGGCGGAGAGGCCGCTTCGTTCTCGTTCAGGATTTGACGGCAATCTGAAACTGTTCGTGACATGACGTTCCTTGTCCCGCCCATTCCCGCGTAGGTCAGCTCGATATATTTGTACCGTGCCTTCGCCATGGCCAAAACTCTGTTGGGCGTCAGAGCCTCCTCAAAGTAGAATGTCCGTGACCGGACGTCAGGTGCTTGTCTCTCCGATGCGCTGGAGCTCCAGCACCAGTACCATCGCGCGAACGGGCGTCTCGACGAACCGAAGTCCCAATCCGCTGGGGACGTCGACCAAGTCCTGGAACGGGCGCGACCAACGAACCTCGCCCAGGATCTCGGCCGGCTCGGTCGCGCCCGGAATCGTCACGCTTACGACCACCCAATCACCCACGGCGAGCAGGCGGGCGGTCGACACGAAGAGCCCGCCCGCGCAAACGTTCTTCACCAACCCCGGCCCGAATCCAGTACGGCTTCGTAGCTGAACGGGGATCTCTAGGTCGACGCGTTGCGGCCGGGACGGTCTCTTGTCTTCGAGGGGCTCGGCGGGGGTCAGAGCATTTCTCACGACACTGTAGTGGCGTCCGGCTGGTCGGAGGTTAGGTCCGAAAGAGCGGTCGCGCCGACTCTGACCTGCCTGGCGTTTGTCAGACCGTCTGAGGCCGAGGTGACCTTCGGGTTGAGAACAACTCGGCGGTTATGGAGTTCAAGCAACTGCGGCAAAAGAGGCCGAGCGTTGGCTCGACCGCCCGGCGATTGCCCTCGAGAACAAGCGGCCCATCGAGCTTTTGAGAACTCTCCCAGGAGCTCAGCTGGTCGAACAGCTCCTCACCCGAATCGAGTACGGCGTCTACACATGATTCCTTGCCCTGGGACCAGAGGCCGGTCGAAGCCTGGCGTCTCGACGCGCTTCCGCACGCGGCGACTTGGGACAAGGGGATTGGGGCTGCCAAAGCAGGCGGCCGTTGGAATCCCATGGGGTACCCGGTCGTCTACTGCTCGGCGGACCCAGCCACCGCCATTCTCGAGGTCGCGGTTCACAAGGGGTTTCGGACGCTCGACGCCGTGGCGCATCGGCTCACGCGCGCAATCGTCCTGAAGACCAGCGACATCCATGTCGTTCAGCCGGAAGACGTTCCCAATCCAAATTGGTTGTCGCCGGTGTCGCCGGGCAGGGGACAGCAGGAGTTCGGAAAGCAGCTTCTGGAGCGCCACGCCTTCATCTTGATCCCCAGCGCCGTGACTCGGGAGAGCTGGAACCTGCTATTCAATCCCGATCGCGCGGTTGGCCGCTACCAAGCGACGGCGCAGAAGCCGTTCGCGCTCGACACACGACTCAATCCGCCGTAGGCGGCTCAGCGACCGCCGCGGCGCCGCCGGCGGTGATTCGCTCCCGCGTACGCAGGCTGCTGTCCCGGTCGTGCGCCGGCCCGCGGTGGTTCAGCGCCGCGCGGCGCGCCCTGCGACGGGCCGCCCGCGTGAACCCCGCCCTGCGACGGCCCACCCGCGCGCACTCCACCCTGTGACGTCCCACCCGCGTGAACCGCGCCCTGCGACGCCCCGCCCGGACGCGCTCCGCCCTGCGACGGTCCGCCCGTGCGGCCGCCGCCTTGATGCTGCGCCCCGCCTGCGCCCGGGCGTTGGCCCTTGTCGCGGCCCGCGCGTCCCCGTTCCGCGTCGCGTCCCCGACGACCGCCGCCACCGCCGCCACGCGACTGAGGCGCGCCCACCTCGGGCTCGGTGACCGCGTCCAGCGTCCCGCGCATCAGGTGGTGGTACAGACCGTCGCCACAGTCGGCGAAGCGGAGCAACCTGGCGTCGAACCGCGCCAGGTGCTCGGTCACGTTCCGCAGATCGCGCCGCAGGATCTGCCGCGCGTTGTTGTTGCCCGCCACCTCCACGACCTGAGGCATGTCGATGATGGTCGGTCCCTTCCCGGCCATCAGGACGTTGTAGGCCGACAGATCGCCGTGAATGCGTCCGGTGCCCAGCAGCGTCCGCACCTGAAGGAACACCTCCTGGTGCAGGCGCGTCGCCTCCTCGGCGGTAAACGTGAAATCGGCCAGGCGCGACGCGGGCGCGCCGGCGCCGTCGACGATCAGCTCCATGAACAAGACGTTCTCGTACAGGAAGTAGGGCTCCGGCACCCGCACGCCCGCGTCGAACGCCGCCCGCAGCGCGTGGAACTCCATGTCCTGCCAGTTGTCTTCGATGAGCCCGCGGCCGTAGGCGCTCTTCTTGTGGATGGCGCGGCGGTCGCGGGTGTTGCGGGTCTGATTGCGCCCCTCGACGTAGCTGGCGGTCTTCTTGAAGGTCCGCTCGTCGCGCGCCTTGTAGACCTTGGCCGCGCCGAGGTGTCCTTCGCGCTCGACGACGTAGACCGTCGCTTCCTTCCCGCTCATCAGACGCGCGTGGACGGCGTCGATGATCCCTTCTTCGACGAGATGAGAGAGGCCGTCAGCTTGGGACATTCGTCGCCCGCAAGCGCGGCCTCGGGTCGTGCCTCAGGCGGGACGGCCCTCGACGGACGACGCGAGGTTCTTCCGGTTGCGCGTCGCCAGCCGTCGCAGGATCTCGACGCGCGAGAGGTAGAGGTGCCAGCGCTGGCCGTGGCGCTCGAACTGGTTGGCCTGGTTCACCCAGCCTTTGAGCTGGATCGGCGTGCTCACCGACGTCGAGAGGTAGACCTCCGTGAAGAGGTTGTCGCGCATGGCGCGTTTCGCTTCGGCGTGGCTCTCGAAAAAATTGTCGGGCATGGCGAAGGCTTCTATCAGATTTCCGCACGCCGATGTAGGTATTATGCATACAGGCATAGATTTACGTGTGCTTGCATACGTTTACCCGGTGACGATCCCAATGATCCGCCCCGCCTTGTAGATGAATTTCTTGATGCCCCGCCCCTCCAGGTGCTTGGCGACGTTCGGGATCGCCAGCGCGGCGGCGCGCGCGTCGGCTTCGGCCGCATCGCGTGGGAGCTCGACGCTGCCGCGCAGCTTGCCGTCCACCTGGACGCCGACGGTGACGTTTGCGTCGACGGTGAGCGCCTCGTCGAAGGTGGGCCAGGATGCCTCGAGCAAGAAGCCGCGCTCGCCCAGGCGCTCCCAGGCCTCGTCGCCCAGGTGCGGCGCGTAGGGGCCGACCAGCTTGATGAGCGTCAGGAGATCCTCGCGCGTGGCGCCGCCCGACACCATCTCTTTGACGTATTCCATGAGCGCCGAGATGGCGGTGTTGAACTGCATGCGTTCCAGATCCGCCGTCACGCGACGGATCGTCTTGTGGCGCAGGCGCAGGTGCGGGTCGCCGGCCGGCGCGCGGGCGGCGTCCGATTCTTCGCAGAGGCGCCAGACGCGTTTGAGGAAGCGGTTCACCCCTTCGATGGCGCGCGCGTCCCAGGGCTTGGGCAGCTCGAACTCGCCCATGAACAGCTCGTACAGGCGCATCACGTCGGCGCCGTAGTCGCGGATCACATCGTCGGGATTCACGCCGTTCATCTTCGACTTGGCCATCTTCTCGACGGTGGCCTTGACCGTCTCGCCGGTCGCCCGGAGGACCGCCGTCTCGCCGCGGAATTCGATCTCGCCGGGCTCGTGGTAGCGCCCCAGGCTGTCCTCGTACGAATAGGCCAACACCGTCCCTTGGTGGCGCAGCTTCTGGAACGGCTCCTTGGTGGAGACCAGGCCCATGTCGAAGAGGACCTTGTGCCAGAAGCGCGCGTAGAGTAGGTGCAGCACCCCGTGCTCGGCGCCGCCGACGTAGAGATCGACCGGCATCCACTGCTTTTCCAGCGCCTTGTCAAAGGGGCGCGCGGCGTTCTGCGGGTCGAGGTAGCGCAGGTAGTACCAGCACGAGCCCGCCCATTGCGGCATGGTGTTGGTCTCGCGGCGCGCCGGACCGTCGCACTTGGGGCAGGTGGTGGCGACCCAGCTTTCAATACCGGCCAGCGGCGATTCGCCGGTGCCGGTCGGCGCGTAGGTCTCGACGTCGGGCAGACGCACCGGGAGGGCAGATTCGGGGACCGCCACCACGCCGTCGGTGGCGCAGTGGACCAGCGGGATCGGCTCGCCCCAGTACCGCTGGCGCGAGAAGACCCAGTCGCGCAGCCGGTAGCTGACGGCCGCCTTGCCCAGGCCGCGCGCTTCCAGATCGCGGGTGATGGCGCGCTTGGCCTCCGCGGTGGGCAGCCCGTCGAGCGAGCCCGAGTGGACGGCGACGCCTTCGCCGGTGAAGGGAAGCTCAAGACCGTATCGCGTGGGGGAGGGCGAGCTTTGCTCGTCCGAGCCCTTCGCGGGAGTTGTGGAACCCTTCGAGGGTTCCACGACTGGCACCACCGGCAGACCGAACTTGGTCGCGAAGGCAAAGTCGCGCTCGTCGTGGGCCGGCACGGCCATGATGGCGCCCGTGCCGTACCCGGCCAGCACGTAGTCGGCGATCCAGATCGGGATCGGCCGGCCGGTGACCGGGTTGGTTGCGGTGGCGCCGGTGAAAACCCCGGTCTTGTCTTTCGCCAGGTCGGTGCGTTCGAGATCGCTCTTGCGGCGCGCTTCGTCCTGGTAGGCGGCGACGGCCTCGCGGCGATCGGGCGTGGTCAGCTCGGCCACCAGCGCGTGCTCGGGCGAGAGCACCATGTAAGTGGCGCCGTACAGCGTGTCGGGGCGGGTGGTAAAGACGCGGATCTCGCGGCCGGCCACCGGCGTCGCGGTGGTGAACGAAACCTCGGCGCCCTCGCTGCGGCCGATCCAGTTGCGTTGCATGGCCACCGTCGACGACGGCCAGTCGAGCTCGGCCAGATCCTCCAGCAGGCGGTCGGCGTAACGGGTGATCCGGAGCAGCCACTGGCGCATGTCCTTGCGGACCACCAGCGTCCCGCACCGCTCGCAGCGTCCCTGGCTGACCTCTTCGTTGGCGAGGCCCGTCTTGCACGACGGGCACCAGTTGATCGCGATGACCCCCTCGTAGGCGAGGCCGCGCTCGTAGAGCTGCAGGAAGATCCACTGTGTCCATTTGACGTAGTGGGGATCGGTCGTGTCGATCTCGCGCGACCAATCGTAGGCGAAGCCGACGGCGTCGATCTGGCGGCGGAAGTTGGCGATGGCCGCCTTGGTGGTCTCGCGCGGGTGGACGCCGTGCTTGATGGCGTAGTTTTCGGCCGGCAGGCCGAAGGCGTCCCAGCCCATCGGGTGCAGCACCCGGAACCCCGCCATCCGTTTCCAGCGGGTGATGACGTCGGTGGCCGTGTAGCCCTCGCAGTGGCCGACGTGCAGCCCGGCGCCCGAGGGGTAGGGGAACATGTCGAGCGCGTAAAACTTGGGCTTGGCCGGGTCGTCGGGCGTCTTGTGCAGGTTCGCCTCGCGCCAACGTGCCTGCCATTTGGGTTCGACGGTGGAATGGTCGTAGGGCATTTCCGCAGCGCACTATATACAACGGCGCCCGGCATGGGCGCGGCGGCCGTCACTGCACGACGATGGCGATCGACGACACCAGCGTCCCGACGTTCACCGTCAGGTTACCGCCCGCGTAGCTGAACGTCGCCGTCTGATCGCCGGTCAGATCGGGCGACGCGAGCGTGACCGAGGTCGGCGCGGCCGCGACGGGGATCGCCGCCGTGACCGCCGACTGGGAGATGAAGCCGGCGGCGTAGTTGTGGTTCACCAGGTGCAGCACCGTCCGCCCGTCGTCGAGCGTGACCAGGTGGCTGGCGATCCCGGCCGCGGGCAGGCCACCGACCGACACCGCGGCGCTGGCGGTCGCGTCGTGCGCGCCGCGGAAGAGGTCGGCGTGGCCGCGGTAGAAGCCGCGCATCGTCCCGAAGAAATCCATCATCCCGAGCGCGGTCGCGGTGTCGGTGTCGGTGGTGGTCGCGAGCGGCAGCGAGAGCCAGACGCTCGACGCGTTGGCCTCGGCGAGAAAGATCCGGATGTAGTCCTGGCGCTCGGCGGTGGGGAGCGCGTAGTAGCGGTTGATGCTGTCGGTCGGCCAATCAAGGAAAACCAGCACCGGGACTTCGGTGCCGCCCGCCGACTCGACCAGCTGCTTCGACTGGGCCTTCAGGCTGGCCAGCACCGGTAGGTACGACACGGTTCCGTCGAAGTGAACGTCGGGCGCCGTGCCCGTCGTCGGCACGTAATTGAAACCGAACGGCGCGGGGCCGTCGGGGTTGTAGTCGAAGACCCCCACCGACTGAAAGTCGACGAAGGGGAGAATGCCGTTGCCGGTGATGAGGATTTCTTTACCGTACATCTGCCGCGCGTACTGGCGCACGGCGAGCACGATCTGCTGCCAGTAGACCAGCGCGGGAAAGGTCTGCACGAAGGTTCCCTTCGAGGGATCGGGCCGATTTTGGACGACGGTGCCCCACTCGCCGGCCAGCGGGTTGGCGGCGCCCAGCGGGGCGGTCGCGGCGCCGTGCCGCGCCAGGTAGCCGCGGTAGTCGAAGCCGGCCCCCGGATCGGCGGCTGCGCAATCGAAGCCGTCGGCGGGCGCGAGGTCGAACCCCACCAGCGCCGCCGGATCGCCGGCATGCTTGGCGCACAGGAAACGGCCGAAGTCGGCGACGTCGTGATCGTCGAAGCCCTCGTCGCCGTCGTATTTGAGGCCGATGTAACTGGAGACCACCTCGTCGAAGAAGATGCCGTCGACGCCACCGTCGATCTGCAGCTCGGCGATGTCGATCAACCTCTGGCGGAAGCCCGGGCTGGCCAGCGCGCCCCGAAAGGCCAGTGGGACGATCTCGGCGTGTGGGACCGGCTGGTCGGTGGCGTCGCGTCCGACCTCGTCGGCGAAGTCGGCCGCCGACATCTGTTCCTGGAAGATCACGGAGGCCGTCAACCCCCCGATGAAGGCGATCCCCGCTGCCTGGCAAGCCTGGGCGTACGAAAACCCGTAGTCGCCGGCCTGGGTGCCGAGGGTGTCCCATTGCGCCCAGGCGCGCGGGACCAGGTCCGGCACCAGCGCCAGCACCTGGGGATCGCTGCCGTTGGTGGCGACCTGGCTGAACGCCGCCACCGTCACGTTGGGCAGATCGGCGTGGCCGATGGCGGCCGGATCGATCACCGGCGGCCAGGGGAGCCCCCCAGGGCCCGCGTCGCCCGGCAGGCCCGCGTCGGTCGGGCCGGCCGCGTGGCCCCCGCCGCCTCCGATCGGCAAACCGATCCCGCACGTGAGCGTCGCGAAGGCCAACCATGTCGTCCGCGTGGCGCGCGCGTCAAATCGCCGCATCGATTTCTAGTATAGTCGCGGCGTGAAGATCCTGTTCATCGGCGGCACCGGCAACATCAGCTCGACGCTGACCGCGATGCTCGTCGGGCGCGGGCATGAGGTCCATCTCCTCAATCGCGGCAAGACGGCCAAGCACCCGTTGCCGAAGGGGGCCAAGGTGATCGCCGGTGATGTGCACGCCGGGAGCTTGCCCGAAGCGCTGCGTGGCGCGCGCTACGACGCGGTGGTCGACTGGATCGCCTTCACCACCGCCGACGTCGAGCGCGACATCGCGTGGTTTGGCGGCGGCGCAGAGTCGGTTACCGCCGGGCAGTTCATCTTCATCAGCTCGGCCTCGGCGTATCAGAAGCCGCCCGTGCACCCGGTGATCACCGAATCGACGCCGCTCGCCAACCCGTACTGGGAGTACTCGCGCAACAAGATCGCCTGCGAGGAGCGCCTGCTGCAGGCGTACCGCGCGACCGGGTTCCCCATGACCATCGTGCGGCCGTCGCACACCTACGACACCATCGTGCCGGTGGCGGTCGGCAAGTCCGACTTCACGATCATCGATCGCATCCGGCGCGGCAAGCCGGTGGTGGTGCACGGCGAGGGGACCTCGCTCTGGACGCTGACCCATGCCGACGACTTCGCGCGCGCGTTCATCGGCCTGTGCGGCAATCCGCGCGCGATCGGCCACGCTTTCCACATCACCTCGGACGAGTGGCTGACCTGGGATCAGATCCTGCGCCTGGTCGGGCGCGCCGTGGGCGCCGAGCCGGACATCGTGCACGTTCCGAGCGCCTTCATCGCCAAGATCGATCCGGACACGGGGGCTGGCCTCATCGGCGACAAGAGCTGGTGCGCGCTCTTCGACAACAGCAAGATCAAATCCTTCGTGCCCGGCTGGCACGCCGAGATCCCGTTCGCCGAAGGGATCCGCCGGACGGTCGCCTGGTTCGACGCCGATCCCGCCCGCCAGGCCATCGACACCGGCGCCAACGCCCGTGTCGACGAGATCCTACGGGCCTGGCAGCGCTGACGCGGCAATCGACCGTTCGACCGTCGCGGTCACGGTGAAGTCCACGCAGCCCGGCTCGAGTGTGGTCGAGTCTGCCGTTCCTCGGGTCAGGTCGATGACGGGAGTTTCGCCGACGCCGTAGCCGACCAGGCTCGCGGTCAGGCTTCCGTCGATCGTCGCGGTGCCGCTGTCCGGCAGGTCGCACTCGATCCGGGCCGTGGCGCCGGACTCGCCCCCGAGGTCGACGATGGCCTGGATCTGCTGCATTCCGCTCCGGGTCTGGGGTGTCCAGCTGAAGGTGAAGTCTTGCCCGCCGACCAGGACGAGCGCGCTCGCGTCGAAGGTCGGCGGCTCGATGCCTTCGCCATGCAGCGTGATGGGGCCATAGGCGCCGCCGTCCCCGCCGACCGACACCGGCGCGGCGGCCGCCGCCGGCGGGTAAGGGGCCGTCGAGAGCAAGTCGACAAAATAGCCGTCGTTGAACGGCTCGGAGCGCGGGCTTCCGAAGCCGGTCAACGTCACCGTGCCGAAGCTCTCGATCGTGCGTAGGGCGCATTGGTCTTGGGCGACGCAGACCGACACACTGTCGCAGCCCGGATTGCAGGTGTAGCCGGGCCCCGTCCAGAGGCTGCAGGCCCCGACGGTGCTCTGCCGGGTCCACACCGCGGCGGGATCGATCGAGTCGAAGACCGCCCCACCGAAGTGACTGGAGGGACCGATATCCGACGCCGCGAAGAGGCTCACGAAGAATCCGCCGACGCGTGTGTCCGGGCTGCAGGGACCGGTCAACGTGGCCCGGTCGATGTCCCCGGCCGATGCGCCGCTCCCGCAGCCGGCGGTTGCCTGGATCAGCAGCGCGGCGAAAGCCGTGGACCGAGCTGCGGCGCGGGCGATAGGGGACAGGCGCGACTTCACGGTGTGGTCCGGCAGGTGTTGGTGCCCGGGTCGAAGAGCCGGGGGCTGGTCGCGTTGCGGCCGGGCGGCGGGTTCACTTCGACGGTCGTCGTGGTTCGCGTCCACTGGTCCTCGCAATCGAGGACGGCGTTCGAGTTGTCGGACCCATTGCTGTTCATCCAGACGTCGATGTGCCACTTCTGCGATCCGGACCAGTCGGTGTCGCACTCGGCGCAGTCGTCTTCCATGATCAGATATTTTTCGAGGACGGGCGCAAACAGCAGCGTTCCCACCGGCAGCTCCGCCCGATCGGTCGCGAAGGTGATCGGATCGGCGTAGGTCCCGGCGCCGCCGGCGCTGTTGTGGACGGTCGGAAACCCGTCGCTCTTCTGGTACGCGATGGCGTTCCCCGGCGGGCTGTTGTCCGGCCACCCGTAGAACGTCATGTAGACGGCCTGCATTCGACCGCCGCCGGCATCGCCCGCGTCGGCGGAGGTGACGGCGCCGTCGGCCTTGGCGTCGGGTTTGCCCGCGGCGTCGGTTTCACCGGCATCGCGGCCCGCGCGGCCCGCACCGCCGGTTCCCGCGCCACCGGCGTCCAATCGTCCAACGCTTCCACCGCTTCCACCGCCGCCGCCACCGCGTCCACCGCCGCCGTCCGCCGAGGAGGCGCTCTTCCCGCAGCCGGCAGCGAAGCCGGAGGCGATCACCCAGCCGACCAAGGGCCAGAGCCAGACCGCTCTCGCGAAACGCCGCATGCCGAGGAGAATAGCCGGGATTCGACCGAACCGGAGTCCGGGCGGGGTTGGCTCGGGATCATACGCCGCCGGCGTCCTCTCCGCGCAGCCCGTAGATCACGAGGCCGGTGAAGATGATTGGGAAGGCGGTGAGCACGGGAATGAAGAGCCCGAAGAACACCACGGCTGGCCACCCGTGGGGTTGAGCCCCCGCGCCAGTCGCCGGACCGGGGACGCCGAACACGGTCGCGAAAGCGCCCGCCAGCGCGCCCCAGTAGCCGTCACCGACGGCCGTGAAGCGGAGGACCTTGCGCTGCCGGGGCGACAGCCGCAGCCGGTCCCAGCAAAGGCCGATCAGGATCACGAAGCCGGCGGTCAACATGGTCGTCACGTGCGCCGCCATCCAGCCGCGGGCGCGCGGGCCGCCGGCAATGATGCCGAAGCCCATGAGGAACGCGAGGAACAGAAGGATGAAGCCTTGCCGAATGACCGATCGTCCGCTGGGTGCCATGTCCAGGTACCTCCGCGTTTGGTACGCACGGAAATGGCGATCGGATCGGTCCACGACGCCGAGATCGTCGAGCGATCAGGAGATCGTCGACTGGAGCGGGGCTGGTTATCGAATGGTGCGAAAGAACGCGTCGATCAGGAACTGGCAGAAGATCAGGCCCAGTCCCGCGCCGAGGCCGATGCCGACCACCTTCATCGCGAAGCCGGCGGTCCCCAGAGCTCCCCAGTTGGCGCGGCTGCGCTCATCGCTGATTCGGCTGACCAACCCCGACATCATGTGGGCCTCCCTTGGCACCAAGCTAGCGCGCGCGCGGTTAACGGCGGGTTTCGGAAACGCACAATGTGTGTAAAACCGCGGCCGCGGTGCTAGCGTTTTAGACCTGACCCTCCGGACAGAGCTCTCGCTGGTGCTGTCGTCGCTGCTGGTCGTCTCGATCGGTCTCGCGGGCGGCACCATCATCTATCAATCGGCGCGCACGATGCGTCGCGAGCTGACCACCGAGTACCAGCTGTTCGCCGAGAACCGCGCCTTCGCGCTGCGCGACAACTTCGAGATCCTGGAAGACGAGCTGAAGCGGATGGCGGTCATGCCCGATATGAACCCCACCGACCCGGACCTGCTGCAAGAGGAGCAGATCCTGTCCGGCGCGCACGCCCACTCCGTCCTCTACAACTCGGCGGTGCTGCTGCTCGATGGCAACGGCAACTGCATCCGCTCGGTCCCCGACCGATCGGCGTTCCGGGGCCAGGCGTTCGGCGACAGGGCCTGGTTCCGGGCCGTCCACGGCGGTGCTCCGGGGCCGGTGTTTCGGATCACCGACGAGCCGGGGCTGGGGCAGACGCTCAAGATCGTTCAGCCGGTCATTCGCGGTGGGAAGTTCGCGGGCGCGCTGGTCGGGATCATCGCGCTCGCCGAGAACAACCTGATCTCGCCCACGTTTCACGAGAACCTCCCGCGCCAGACCGACGCGGCGCTGGTCGACGTCGACGAAAACGGGCCGGCGGGCCAGGTCATCTACCCACCCGGTCGGCCGGCGGTGGCGGCCGGCTCGGGCTGGGCGCAGGCGATCGCGGCCGCGGCCCGCGGTGGCAGCGGCACGCTGATCGGCGAGGCCAACGGCCAGAAGACCCTGTTCGCCTACTCGCCCGTCGGCGCGGCGACCCGGTACGCCGTGGTGTTCTCCTGGCCCTGGCGGACGCTGACCGCCAACATCGAGCAGCAGGGGGTCACGCTGGGCGGCATCCTGGTCTTCGGCGTGGTGGTCGCGTCGATCGCGGGCGTGCTGCTGTCGGCGTATCTGACGCGCCCGCTGCGCGCGCTGGCCGACGGCGCGATCCGGATCGCGCGCGGCGAGCCGGTGCCCGCCTCGGGGAAGCCGCAGCCGGCGGGGACCGAGGAGATCTCGGCGCTGCTCGGGGCGTTCGAACACATGGAGCGATCGATTCAAAGACGTGATCACGAGCTGCGGGAGGCCGCCGGCCTGCTGGAGCAGCGGGTCGCCGATCGGACCGCCGAGCTGGTCGCCATCCAGGCGGCGCTGGTCGAGGCGGAGCGCTTCGCGGCGATGGGGAAGACCTCGGCGGCGATCGCCCACGAGCTGAAGAACGCGCTCAACGGCCTGGGCATGGCGGTCGAGCTCATCGCGCAGGATCCCGCCAACCAGGCCCGGGTGGCCCGGTTGCGCCCGCAGGTGGTCGGCGAGATCGCGCGCCTGCGCGACGTGGTCGACTCGCTGCTGTCGTTCTCGCGCTCGCCGCGCATCGAACGGGCGCCGGCCGATCTGTCGGCGGTGGTCGCCCGCGCGACCGAGGCGGTGGCCGACCTGGTGGTGGACCGCGGCGTGGCGCTGACCGTGAATGCGCCGCCGACCCTGCCGGCGCGCTGCGACGCCCACAAGATTCAGGGCGTGCTGGTGAACCTGATCAAGAACGCCGTCGAGGCCGGCCGGGCGGTCGCGGTCACCATCGGGATGTCGGACGGCGAGGCGGTCATCGAGATCGCCGACGACGGGCCCGGGCTCTCGCGCGAGGCGCGCGACCACCTGTTCGAGCCCTTCTTCACCACCAAGCCCAACGGGACCGGCCTGGGGCTGCCGACCTCGCGGCGGTTCGTCGAGGCGCACGGGGGCACCATCGAAGTCTCGACCTCCGATCTGGGTGGCGCGCTGTTCCGCGTCCGGCTACCACTGGATGCGCGCGCCGAAGGCGATGCGGGCGCGAACCCAACGGAGGCGCGCCCCGCATGAAACCGACGGTGCTGGTGATCGACGACGAGAAGACCTTCCGCATCGTGGCGGAGGAGGCGCTGTCGGCGGAGGGGTTCGCGGTCGCCACCGCGTCGAACGGGCAGGCGGGGCTGGCGGCCTGGCAGCGCGAGCCCTGCGATCTGGTGATCCTCGATCGCCACCTGCCCGACACCGACGGCATCGCGATCCTGGAGACCATGACCCGCGAGTCGCGCGAGCGGGGAGTCGACACCTTGGTCGTGGTGGCCACGGCGTACGCCGACGTCGCCAGCGCGGTGCAGGCGCTCAAATTGGGCGCGTTCGACTATCTGTCGAAGCCGCTGCAGCTCCCGGAGTTCCTGGTCACGATGCGCAAGGCCATCGAGGCCAAGCGGCTGCGGGCGCAGGTCCGGCAGCTCACCGGACGGACCCAGGCGGCCATGGGCGATCTGGTGGTGGGCGCCTCGGCGGCCATGCAGAAGGTGATCGACATGGTCGACAAGGTGGCCGAGGCCCCCGACACGACCGTTCTCATCCAGGGGGAGTCGGGGACCGGCAAGGAGCTGATCGCCGATCTGATCGCCCGCCGCACCGTGGGCCGGAAGGACGGCCCGTTCGTCGAGATCAACTGTGCGTCGGTTCCCGAGAATCTGCTGGAGAGCGAGCTGTTCGGGTACGAGCGGGGGGCGTTCACCGACGCCAAGGCGCAGAAGCGGGGCCTCTTCGAGGAGGCGGACGGCGGCACGCTGTTGCTCGACGAGGTGGGCGAGATGCCGATGGCCACCCAGGCCAAGCTGCTCAAGGTGCTGGAGGAGATGACCTTCCGGCGTCTGGGGGGCACGCGCGATCTCTCGGTCAACGTGCGGATCGTCGCCGCGACCAACAAGGAGCTGGCCGACGAGGTGGAGCGGGGCGCCTTCCGCCTCGACCTGTACCACCGGCTGGACGTCTTCCACATCCGCGTGCCGTCGCTGCACGAACGGCCCGAGGACATTCTGCCGCTGGCGACCCATTTTCTGCAGCGGTTCGCCGCCCGGATGCGCAAGCCGGCGGCGCGTTTTGCGCCCGAGACCGAGCGCCTCCTGCTGGCCTACGACTACCCCGGCAACGTGCGCGAGCTCCGCAACGTCATCGAACGGGCGGTGATCCTGTCGACCAAGGATGTCATCGAGGCCGACTGCATCGTCCTGTCGGGACCAGCCCGGGCCGGCAGGTCAGGCGCCTCCCTCCCGGCGCCCCTGGCGTTCTTCGCGCTCGAGCTCGATCCCGCGGGCAAGCCGCCCGATCTGGAAGGGCTCGAGCGGGCGTACATCGCGCGCTTGCTGGCGTTCGCGGGGGGCAACCGAACGGCGGTCGCGCGGCTGCTCGGTGTTTCCTACCCGACGATCGCCAAGAAGATCGCCGACTACGGCCTCGGCTGAGACCCCGCCGCCGGCGGCGCGTTGCCAGCAACCAACCGCTCGGCCAAACCGGAAGAGCGGGCGAGCGGTCGGGCGATCGCCGCCTCGAGGAGCGCCCGGCGGCCCACCACGACAATGGATCGCCGCGCTCGGGTCACGGCGGTGTAGATGAGCTCGCGCGAGAGCAGCGGCAGGTCCGCCTCGGGCAAGATCAGCGCCGCCTGGTCGAGCTCGCTCCCCTGCGCCTTGTGCACCGTCATCGCGTAAGCGACCGCCAGCGTGCCGCGCAGCGTGGCGATCGGAAACGGGACCATCGCCCCCGCACGCGGGAAGACCGCCACGGTCGTGGCCGCGCCCGCGGCGCCGGCGGCGGCGCGCACGACGACCCCCGCATCGCCGTTCATGAGGCCGCGATCGTAGTCGTTCTCGGCCATCATGACCGGGGTGCCGGGCGCCAGCTGCGCGAGCTGCGCGATCGGCGCGCTCGAATAGCCCGCAGGGGCAAGGCCGGCGTCTTCCGCGGCGCGGCGGCCGAGAGCGGCGTTGATCCGATCCGAGCCGGTGAACCCGACGCGGGTCACGGTCAGCAGGCGCAGGCGCCGGTGGCGATCGAGGGCGGCGGCCACCGTGGCGGCACTGGCCGGATCGAGCGCGCCGTCTCGCAGCGCCAAGACCCGGCCGAGCGCGAGGCCCTCGTCGGTCGAAGGTCGCAGCCAGGTCTCGTACCAATGGTCGACGAACGCGGCGAGCAACCGCCGGCTCGAGGCAGCCGGCGCCGCGCCCGGATCGAGCAGCTCGAATCCCGAGAACTTCAGGTCGCCCACGGCCTGCGCCGCCGGGCCGGTCGGGTCCGCCAGCTCGCCCTGGGCCACGCCGCGCGCCGCCTCGAGGACGGCGGCCCCGGCCGCGTCGGCGGGGTCCATGCGGTGGCTCGCCGTCAGGCGGATGGCGTAGGCGCCAAGATCGCGAAAGACGCTGCCCGCCTGGATCGCGGGCAGCTGGTCGGCGTCGCCGAGCAGGACCAGCCGCGCCTCGGGGCGCAGCGCCCGGGTCAGCTGCTCGAGGAGCGACAGGCCGACCATCGACGCTTCGTCGACGATCACCGCCGCCTGCGGCAAGGGGCGATTTGCGTGATACCGGAACTCCCCCCCGTCGAGGTCGAGGCGCCCGGCCGAAAATCCGAGCAGGCGGTGAAGCGTTCCCGGGGTGGCGACGCCGGGCGCGCCGTCGGCGAGCACCTCCGCGATGCGGTTGGCCGCCTTGCCGGTGGGCGCGGCGATCGCGATTTCGGCGCCCGCCAGCCCGAGCGCCCCCCAGGCCCGCACAATGCCGCCGATGAGCGCCGTCTTGCCGCTGCCCGGTCCGCCGGTCACGATGGTCAGCGGACTTCGCAGGGCGGCCTCGAGCGCCG
>CALAOV010000281.1 GCA_937889515.1 uncultured Myxococcales bacterium
GGTGGCGGTGGCCGTGGCGGCACCGGCACCGGTGGCGGTGGCGTACCGCCGGTGATCCCCGGCGCCGGCCACTGCGCGGCACCGACGGGCGCCAGCCCGGCAGACGCCCAGGCCGCCTACGACAAATGGAAGACCGACCTGGTCGTCAGCGACGGCGCCCGCGGCTTTCTGCGGGTGCGCCGCCCGAACTCGTCGGGCGCCCAGGTCGACTCCACCGTCTCCGAAGGGATCGGCTACGGCATGCTGCTGTCGCTCTACGCCAACGATGAGGACACCTTCGACAAGCTGTGGCAGTACGAGCAGCAGTTTCCCGACAACCACGGCCTCATGAACTGGTACATCAGCGCGGACGGGACGATGGCGCTCGGAACCGGCGCCGCCACCGACGGCGACGAGGACATGGCCTTCGCGCTGGCGATGGCCGACAAACGCTGGGGCGGCAAGGGCAGCCTCGCCACGACCTACCTCGACGCCGCCAAGACGCTCATCGGCCTCATCTGGCAGTACGAGGTCGATCAGACGCGCAACTTCGTCCTCACTTCGGGCGATCAGTCCGACGGATCGGTGATCAACATCTCCTACTTCGCGCCCGCCTACTATCTGGAGTTCGGGCGGGTCACCGGCAAGGCCTCCGACTGGAGCAAGGTGATCGCGACCAGCTACGCCGTCATCTCGAACACGTTGAACGCGCAGAACGGCAACCTGGACAACGGCCTGGTCCCCGCCTGGTCGACACCCGCCGGTGTGCCCATGACGCCGCCCAACACGAGCATGCCGCTCTACCACCAGCTCGACTCCTGCCGGACGCCCTTTCGGCTGGCCGAAGACTACTGCTGGAACGCCACCCCGCAGGCCCTCAGCTACCTCCAGAAGATCACCGGCTTTTATTCGGGGGTCGGCGTCGCGAACATGGTGGACGGCTACGATCTGAACGGCACGCCGCACCCGCAGTTCGTGACCACCGGCGGCCCGCGCGCCGCATCGTTCGTGGGCCCCGCCGGGGTCGGCGCGATGGCGACCGGCGCGACCTACATCAAGCTACGCGACGACGCCTACGCCGGTGTCGCGACGCTCACCGAGCTGGCCGGGAGCACTTACTACCAAGAATCCTGGACCGCGCTTTCGCTGCAGATGATGACCGGCCTGCTGCGAGACCTCGGCGCGCCCTGACGGCTGAGCCGTTTCCGACGTGAACAGGCTGGAAAATTCGGTACGCCGTTGACGCGATCCGCGACCGACAAGTGCGATATCGCCCGTAAAACAAGACAGTTTTCGACGCAACAAGGGCGTCACTCGACGAGCGGAGTGGTACCCTGAATGTCGCGCCTCTGAGAATTTTCGTCCGGAAGGGCTTCAGAACGTGCGCCCGCAAGCCGTGGAGGTTACGCATGCGTAGATCATCCGTATTGGCGTTACCGCTTGTGTTCTTGTTCGGCTGCGCCTCGAGCACAGACTTGTCGACCGACGGCGGCACGGCCGGCACGACGGGCACCGCTGGCCGCGGTGGAACGACGGGCGCCGCTGGCCGCGGTGGAACGACTGGCGCCGCTGGAACGACCGGCGCTGCCGGAACGACTGGCGCTGCTGGAACGATCGGCGCCGCTGGTACAACCGGCGCTGCTGGCCACGCTGGAACGACTGGCGCCGCTGGTACAACCGGCGCCGCTGGCCACGCTGGAACGACTGGCGCCGCTGGTACAACCGGTGCCGCTGGCCACGCTGGAACGACTGGCGCCGCTGGAACAACCGGCGCCGCTGGCCACGCTGGAACCACCGGCGCTGCCGGAACAACCGGCGCCGCTGGCCACGCTGGAACGACCGGCGCTGCCGGAACAACCGGCGTTGCTGGCCACGCTGGAACCACCGGCGCTGCCGGAACGACTGGCGCTGCTGGGACGACCGGCGCTGCTGGGACGACCGGCACGGGCGGCGCCGCGCCGGCCTGGACGGCCGGCAACCCCAACGGCTCGTGCAGCGGCGGCGTTCCCGCCAAGGGTCAACCCGCAGACACCTCCAGCCCAACGACCGTGGTGGGGAGCGGCACCGCCGCGAGCTGCACGTTCGGCGCGCTCCAGACGGCGGTGACGCTGGGCGGTGTCATCACCTTCAATTGCGGCAGCGGCGCGGTCACGATTCCGATCACGGCCACCATGAACGTACCGATCAACAAGAACACCGTCATCGACGGCGGCAAGAGGATCACGCTCGACGGCGGGCACGCCGTTCAGATCTTGAATTTCAACAGCGCGAACTTTCAGGCCAATAACAACGGCCTGACGCTGCAGCACATCGCGTTCGTCAATGCCAAGAGCATGCCCACCGACATGATCCCGACGGCGCCTGCGCCCTGCTCGCAGGGGTATGACGACGGCCAAGGTGGCGCCCTGTTCATGCGCGACGGAAACCTTGCGGTCATCGACTGTATCTTCACCGGCAACCAGGCGGCCCCGCTCGGGCCCGACACGGGCGGCGGGGCGATCTACATCGAGGGCAGCAAGAACGGGGCGGTCATCGTGGGGAGCACCTTCACCAACAACAGCGGCGCCAACGCGGGCGCGGTCGGCTCGCTCTACGCGGAGCTCGACCTCTACAACAGCCTGTTCACCAACAACACGGCGACCGGTCACGACGCCAACAACGACGACGCCAGCATGTGCTCCGTCATCAACAACGGTCAAAACGAAATCGGATCCGGCGGGAACGGCGGGGCGATCTACGGCGATGGAAACTCCTTCAACATCACGCTGTGCGGGGACGCCGTCTTGAACAATGCCGCCGGGACCAATGCGTTCGGCGGCGGCCTCTTCTTCACCAGCGACAACATGGCGGGAATCCTGACTATTACCGACACGACGATGACGGGGAACACCGGTGGACACTGGACGAACGTCTCGACCGGCAGCGTGACCGACGTGGGAACGGCGATCGGCGTGAACGCCAAGAGCATCACCGTGACGAACTCGACGCTCCAGTAGCGTACCTTAGCTCAGAGCGGAACGGCGCCCCGCTGGCGGTTGGCTCTCGCTTTGCAGTCGATGCGGATCTCCACCGGGAGGTCATCATGCCGATCCGCTATCGATCTCAAACTGTCAGAAAAGAGACACATCACACCGTTTCGCTCGCCGCGCCGTACCTGAAGCCGGGCGCGTCGGTGTTGGACGTCGGATGCGGCGAGGGCTACGTCCTCGACGAGCTGCACGCCCGCGGTGCCGGGGAGGTCTTCGGCGTCGACATCGTCGACATTCGCCAAGACCGCGGCACGCCGTTCCGTCTCTACGACGGCACGGCGCTCCCCTTTCCCGATCGCCGGTTCGACCTGGTGATGCTGAACTTCGTGCTCCACCACGTCCCCGACGAGCGCAAACGCGCGCTCCTGCGCGAAGCGCTGCGCGTGGGCCGCGGAATGGTCCTGGTCGTCGAGGATACGCCGTCGACGCCGCTCGACCGCCTCTTCAGCCACCGCCACGGTGAGGCCTACAGAAAGCGGATCAAGAGCACCGCCGCCTACGGGTTCCTCACCGCCGGCGAATGGCGCTGGCTGTTCCGCGGGATGGGGCTGGAACCGGAGATCCGGCGGCTCTCGCGCTTCTGCCGCTCGATCCTGCAACCGTTCGCGCGTACCACCTTTCTGCTGCGGGTACCGCAGTTGACCGGCGCCGCGCAGATCGCCTGAAGGAGGTGGGTGTCGAACGCCCACCGCGACCGCGTTCAAAATTCGCCAGATCGTCTACTTCGACAGCGGGGAAACCGGATAAATCCCCGGGCTCGACCCTTCGATCGGCATCGCGCCCACGGCCCGCCGGTAGAAATCGACCGACGAGGCCCAGCCGACGATCGCGTAGGCGTAGCCTTCGGCACGCATCGCGTGCAGCGCCGACAACACCAGCGCCCGACCGACGCCGCGACCGCGCCAATCCGGGTGCACCAGCTCGGGGCCGAAGAAATTTCGGCAGGTCGCCTCGTAGGCGGCGAAGCCGATCAGCTGCTCCGCCGCCACCGCGATGAAGCAGGCGAGCGGAACCCGCGCGAACGACGCCTCGCACTCGCCCGCCCACCCGACCGAGCCCTGCGTGCGCACCCACTCCACGACGATCGACCGCTCGCCGGCCATCGCGCGCCGCACCGCGATCCCCTGCCCCGCCAGCCCCTCGACGACCGGACCGCTGGGCGGCAAGTCGTAGAGGCGAACCAGCAGATCAGCCATGCCCGCGGTCTAGCGTCGGATCTCGATCGTCGATCAGTCCAGGGCCGTCATCCAGCCGTGCGGATCCGGGGCGCGGCCGTACTGGACCGCGCTGATCGCGTCGAACAGCCGGCGGGAGACCTCGCCAGGCTGCCCGTCGTTGACCACCAGATCCTCGCCCTTCCAGCCGAGCGCGCTGACCGGCGTGATGACGGCGGCGGTGCCGCAGCCGAAGATCTCGCGCAGCGACCCACCGCGGTGGGCGCTCACGATCTCCTCCATGCCGAGGGGCCGCTCGCTGACCTGGAACTTCCACTCGCGGAGCAGCGTGATCACCGAATCGCGCGTGACGCCGTCGAGGATGCTGCCACCGAGCGGGGGCGTCACCAGCTCGTCGCCGATGCGCACGACCAAATTCATCGTGCCGACTTCTTCCAGGTAGGTGTGCTCGTGCGCGTCGGTCCAGAGCACCTGGTTGTAGCCGCGGGCCTTGGCGTCCTCGGCCGCGCGCAAGCTGGCGATGTAGTTCGCGCCCGCCTTCACGCCGCCGAGCCCACCCACCGCCGAGCGCACGTACTTGTCCTCGACCAGGATCTTGGCCGGGCTGAACGCCTCGCCCGCGTAGGCCCCCACCGGCGACGCGATCACGAAGAAGGTGTAGCGCTTGGCGGGACGCACGCCCAGGAAGGGCTCGCTCGCGATGACCGTCGGGCGGATGTAGAGCGAGGTCCCGGCGGTCGACGGCACCCAGTCCCGGTCGGCCGAAACCAGGGCGACGATCGCGGCCCGGGCCAGCGGCTCGTCCACCGGGGGGATGCAGAGGCGGGTCGCCCCGTCGTGCAGCCGCCGGCAGTGGCGGTCGAGGCGAAAGAATCGGACCTTCCCATCGTCGCCGCGAAAGGCCTTCAGGCCGTCGAACATTCCCTGCGCGTAGTGCAGCACGGCGGCAGCCGGATCCAGCGCGAGCGGCCCGTAAGGGACGACCCGCGGATCGAACCAGCCCCGCTCGACGTCGTAGTCGACGATCGCCATGTGGTCGGTGAAGACCCGGCCGAACACCAGCTCGCTGTCCGGCGGGCGCTGGCTGCGCTTGGTGGCCAAGTGCAGGGCGAACGACGGCGAGGGCATCTGTCGAGGATATCCCGCCGCCGTCGCCCGCGCCATGAAGCGATCGAGCCGGCCTCAGATCACAGGCTGAGGACGCCGGTGCGGATCAGGTAGGCGAGCCGCTCGCGCTGCTCGTTGTCGAGTAGCGCGTGCAGGCGCTCGAGCGCGCCCGCCACCGCGTCGCGCAGGCGCTCGGCGGTCACCACCCGCAGCTGTGCCGCCTCCTTGACCCGCGCCCCGTCGAAGGTGGCGCCGCCCACCGCATCGGCGAACCCCGAGAGCGACCGTCGCCGATCGACCTCCCCCTGCGCGCGCTCGGTCTTGAGGTCATCCAGGATCCGAGCCAGCTCCGCCACCTGTTTTTCGTCCAGCTCCAGCTTGTGGGCCAAGAAGCGTAGCGGACGGCGGACGCCGAACGAGCCGCCGCCGAACCCCTCGCCTTCGGGCTCCCCCGCGTCGCCGCCGTGACCGTGGTGGCCACCCCGGCCGAACCCGCCCACCCAGTGCCGTGGGCCCTCGGTCCCACATCCACCGCCTCCTCCATGGCCACCCGCGCCGCAACCTCCGTGACTGGCGCGCAACCAAGACATGACTGCTCCGTGCATTTTCGTTCTCCTATCGCCGAGGCCATCAGCTCCCGGCGCGTTTTCCCGTGGGCGATATGCCACACGGGTGCTGCCAAATAAGTGTAAACCCGACCCGCCGATCGTCAACCCAGGCCGCGCGGGCGGTGGTAGATCAGGCGCCATGGCGCGCTACTGGCTGCTCAAGTCGGAACCGGAGGCCTTCTCGATCGACGATCTCGCGCGCGCCAAGAATCGCACCACCCGCTGGGACGGCGTGCGCAACTACCAGGCGCGAAACTTCCTGCGCGACGACATCGCGGTCGGCGACGGCGTGCTCTTCTACCACTCGAACGCCGACCCTCCGGCGGTGGCCGGCACCGCGCGCGTCGTCCGCGCGGGCTACCCCGATCCCACCCAGTTCGACGCCAAGGACGGGCACCACGATCCCGGCAGCACGCCGGACGCCCCGCGCTGGTTCGCCGTCGACATCGCCTTCGACGCCAAGTTCGCGCACGAGGTGACCTTGCCCGAGCTGCGCGCCGATCGCGGGCTCGACGACATGGTGCTGCTCCGCAAGGGGAGCCGCCTGTCGGTGCAGCCGGTCAGCGCCGCCGAGTGGAAACGGATCTCGAAGCTGGGCGCCCGCGGATGAGCGCGCCGCCGCCCGGTGGCGTCCACCACCTGGCGATCGCCGTCCGCGATCTGGCCGCGACGACGGCTTTCTACGAAGGCGTTCTGGGCCTGCCGATCCTCCGCCGCTGGCCCGCTGCCGATGGGGCCCTCCGTTCGATCTGGCTGGACCTGGGCGGCGGCGCCTTCTTGGCTCTCGAGCGGACCGCCAGCGGCGCCGGCGCGCGGGACGATCAGACGCCGGGATTGCAAATGGTCGCGCTGCGCATCGCGCGCGCGGCGCGCGCCGATTGGGAGACGCGACTCGCTGCGGCCGGCGTGGCCGTCGTCCACCGGACCGCCTACACGGTCTACTTCCGCGACCCCGAAGGGAACCGCGTCGGCCTGTCGCACTGGCCCGACGAATCGCCGGAACCGCCGGCCCCGGAGGCGTGAGCTTGCCGTCGGTCACCTATTTGCCGAGCGGCCTGCGGGTCGACTGCGCCGCCGGCGAGTCGGTCTTCGAGATCGCGCGACGCGCCGGCATCGCCGTCAATACCGCCTGCGTCGGCAAGGCCGCCTGCGGCCTGTGTCGGGTGAAGATCGTGAGCGGGCAAGAGCACCTGTCGGCCTTCAACGCCGCCGAGCGCAAGCACCTCGGCAATGTCTACTTCATCAACAAGGTTCGCCTCTCCTGCCAGGCCCGCGTGGGCGACGGCGAGGTGGTGGTCGATCTGCCGCCGCCGCGCTGACGGCCCGCGCGGCCACGCCCGTCCTCACCCGCCGGCGGTGGGCGGAACGTCGAGGCCGTAGACGGCCCGCCCGCGCCGGCCGCCGAAATAGACCATCATGGCCAGACACCAGCCGACACCCAGGAGCGCCGCGACGATCGGCGGCGCGACGATCGCGGTGTGGAGCTTGGCGGCCAGCTCGCCGGGGTTGGTGCCGGGCGGCTGCTTCCCGCTGTCGATGAACGCCTTCGCCAGGAGCGGCGCGCCGTCAATGGCCGCCAGGCGCGCCATCGCCACGCCATACGGCAAGCCGCCGAGCTCGTAGACGATCCCGACCCCGCCGACGCCGAGCGCGAGCAATCGCCCGTGGCGATCGCGCGAGAGAATCGCCGCGACCGCATACAAGGTGTAGAGGGCGACGCAGATCGAAATCAACGCGCCGGTCCGGATCGTGCTCCGGTAGTGCGCCAGGATGACCTCGTTGATCCGGTCCAGCTTTTGCTGGAGCTCCGGCTGGGTAGACGACTGGGCCACGTTCTCGATCGCGACCACCGCCGCCGCGCGCGGCTCACGCAAGGTGAAGAGCGCGCTCACCAGCGTCATCCCGCCGTAAAGCAGCATCATGGCGGCCATCAGGGTCACCCAGGTCGGCCGCTGCCGAGGCGCTTGTGGCTGCGTCATTGCGAGCCGCACCATATGCCGATAGCGCGAACGTGACAAAGTCGCCCACTTGGCCCAAAGTCGTCGGCCGTATGCATCATCTAATGGACCTTTTCCACAAAATCTACGATGTCCAGGGTCTGATCCGGATCGGGGGGCTCGCGGCGCTGACGGCCGTGGTGTTCGCCGAGACCGGGCTGCTGTTCGGATTCTTCCTGCCGGGCGACTCGCTGCTGGTGACCGCCGGGCTCTATTGCACGAGCGCGAACCCAGCGCAGGCGCCGCTGCTCAACATCGTGACGCTGAACCTGGCGGCGATGCTGGCGGCGATCGTGGGCGACACCGTCGGGTACTGGATCGGCGCCAAGTCGGGGCCGAGGATCTTCACCCGCGAGCAGTCGCTGTTCTTCTCCAGGAAGCATCTGCTCCGCACCAAGGACTTCTACGAGCGCCACGGCGGCAAGACCATCATCATCGCGCGCTTCCTGCCCTTCTTGCGGACCTTCGCGCCCATCGTGGCGGGCGTCGGGCAGATGAGCTACCGAAAGTTCCTGAGCTTCAACGTCTTCGGCGGCATCGGCTGGGTGGGCGGGATGACCCTGCTGGGATTCTCGCTGGGGAAGGTCTACCCGCCGATCACCAAGCAGATCGACAAGGTGATCATCGTGATCATCTTTGTGTCGCTGATCCCGGGGGCGGTGAGCTATCTGATGAACCGCAAGAAGACGCCGACCCCGCCTTCGGCCAGCCTCGCCGCCTGAAATGACCGCCCGCCCGCGACCCACCAAACCGGCGCCGCGCGCGCCGGCGAAGGCCGAACCGCGGCGCCGCGAGCCGACGCCGAAAGCCAAGCGCAGCGATCCGTCTCACCCCCCCGCCAAATCGCCCGCTCACCCCCCCGCCAAATCGCCGGCCCGGGCCCCCACCAAGGTGACCTTTCCGAAGAAGGCGCAGCCGCCGACGCACGCGGAGTTCGGCGCACGCCTGGCGGCCGCGGTGGGCAAGCGCTTCGAGGCCCTGCGGGCCCTCTTGAAGAAGCACGCCGCCGTCGAGGACTTCTACTATTACGGTCCGCGCACCGGTTGGGCCTATCGCTATGAGCGCGGCACCCAATCGCTCTGTTCGATCGTCATCCTCCAGGGGCGGTTGGTGGGAATCGTCGCCCTCGACGCGGCGGCGCAGGCGAAGATCGCCTGGGAGACGCTCTCGGACGTCACGCGACGCGCGCGCAAGATCGCGCACGGCACCCCCGCGCTTCTGTGGCTGGACGTCCCTCTCGACGGTACCGGCGCGACCGATTTCAAGAGTCTTCTCAAGGCCAAGCTCGGTGCCTGATGCCTGTGCGGCAGCAGGCAGCGAATAATTGCCGGCGCAATCTGCAATTTTGCACGGGGGCGTATCGTGCTCGCCTGTGTTCACTTCCCGGCAGTGGACTCCCGACGCCTCGCGCTCGCGGCTACCCTCGCCATCGGCGCCGTGGGTGGCTCCGCCGTGGCGGTCGGGTGGGCATTGCACGGCCGCTCATTTGGGCGGGATTTAGCGGCGAGCCCGCCGCCGATCGGGTGTAGCACCCGGGACGTTCGCCCGAGGGCGCCCGCGCCCCCGATGGCTCTGGCGGCCGTGGCGCCCGAGCGCCTGCCACCGGACCTAGACGACGAGCCCGCCCGAGATCGGCAGCTCGCGCGCGGCCACACCGTCGAGCAGCTTCTCGGGGCCGCCGCGGCCGGACAGGCGGGCGACCAGCTTCCCGCGCGCCTGGAAGCGATTCTGCGCGCCCAGCCCGAAGCGGTGGCACCGGCCGTGACGTTCGTGCGCGGCGGGAAGGCCCCCCAGCCGGTCATCGAGGCGCTGGGCGCCGCGGGGACGCCGCAGGCCCAGGCCGGTCTGTGTGTACTGGCGCGCGACGCCGGGCTGCCGGTTCGCGTGCGGCAGGAAGCGATCTCGGGGCTGGTGCTGGTCAAGCATCCCACGGCGCCGACCATGGAGGCCGTGCAGCGGCTTCTCGCGGGGCGTCCGGCCAGCGTTCGGCGCTCGGCGGCAGCGGTGGCGGGAACGGTGGCCCGGTTCGGCCGCCCCGAACACGCGGTGGAAGCCGACGCCCTCGAGAAGCGGCTGCTCAGCGACTACGGGCGGGCCGGCGACGGCGAGGATCGCGTCCTCGCGCTGGCGGCGCTGGCGAACCTCGGCAGTCCGGCGGTCCTGGAACCCGTCGAGGCGGCGCTCGGCGACGGCGAGCGTCCGGGGCGGGCGGCGGCCGCGCGGGCGCTGCGCCTGGTCCCCGATCCGGCGGCCGATCGGCTGCTGGTCGGCCTGCTGCGCAGCGATCGCGATCCGACGGTGCGGGCGGCGGCGATCTTCGCGGCCGGCTTTCGCGACCTCGGACCGCTTGCCGAGGGGCTCGCCGAAACGGCCGAAACGGATCCGGTGGAATCGGTCCGGACCGATACGGTCACGCTGCTGGCGCGCTACGCGAATGCGTCGCCCCGGGTGACCCGCGCGCTCGCCTATGCCGCCGACAACGATCCAAAACCCACCGTCCGGCAGATCGCGCGCGCGGCCCTCGAACGCCGAAACTGAGCGTTCGCGCGTACCATTTTCCATTCACGGAAACCCGTTAATGGGAAAACCGGCTCAATGTTTCTTGCTACTCAAGTAGTTGTAACGATGTCGGTTTGTATTTTTTTGTCCGATTTGATGCGCTCGTTTGCCTGATCTTTCGCGCTCGGTCGACCTCTACACGTCCTCAGATCTACCGGGGACACCCACAGAGGAGGATCGTATATGCGACGGAACATGCAGTGGATTCGATGCGGCGCCCTCGGGGCCGTCCTGGCGCTCGGTGGGTGGGGCTGCATGGGGGACGCGGGGAGCGACGGCACCGGCGTAACGACTGTCTCGAGCGAGCTGTCTCTCGGCGCCGCGCTGCCGGGAACCAATGCCGCCGCCTTCTCTGCGGCCTCGGCAAACTTTGCCGAGACCGAGAGCGCCGCAGATGGCCTAGGACCGATCTTCAACCAGAATGCCTGCGGTTCGTGCCACCAGAACGGCGCACTCGGCGGCGCCGGCCAGAACATCGAGCAGCGCTACGGCACGCTGACGAACGGCACGTTCAACACCCTCGCCGCGACCGGCGGATCGCTCCGCCAGCTCTTCGGGATCGGAGGCTTCAATATCGGCGGTCTCAACTGCAACTCGGGCGTCGACAGTAACCCCGCGCAGGGCGCGACAATCTTCGCGGGCCGTATGACGACGCCGCTCTTCGGACTCGGCCTGGTCGACTCGCTGCCGGATTCGAGCTTCGACACGCTCGCCAGTCGCGAGCCGGCGAGCGTTCGTGGCACGCCCAGGCGCGTAACCATCTCCCTACCGAACCCGGCCGACAGCTCGCAGTCCATCGGCAGCACCCGTGTGGCGCGCTTCGGCTGGAAAGCCAACGTTCCCAGCCTGGCGCAGTTCTCGGCCGACGCCTACCTGAACGAGATGGGCATCACCACCACCAGCTGCAGCCGCGGCACCGTGGTGACCGCCTTCGCGACCGAGAACCGGGCCAATCGAGCCGGTACCAATGCGATCATCAACGGCTGTCCCGACGACGAGGTCCCAGGGGTGGACGACGACTTCGCTGCGGAGAATCACAACTGCTCGGGCGGCCTCAATCAGCTCCAGGACGACGTGAACAACTTCACGTTCTTCATGGCCCACCTGGCGCCTCCGCCTCAGGTGGCGATCACGGCCGGCTCTTCGCAGGATCGCGGCCGAACGCTGTTCAATTCGGCGACGCTGGCCTGCTCGGGCTGCCACCGTTCGGACGCCGACATCTTCGTGTCCACCTCTGCGGGCGGCGTGCCGGCCGGGATCGCGTTCCAGCCGTACTCCGACTTCTTGGTCCACGACATGGGGACGCTGGGTGACCAGATCGGCCTCAACGACGGCGACTCGGTGGCGTCGACCCGCCTCATGCGGACGGCGCCGCTGTGGGGCCTGCGTTCGCGCAACAACAAGCTGCACGACGGCCGGACGACCGACATCGCAACGGCCATTCGGGACCACAACGGCGGCACGGTGGGTCAGGGAACGGCGGCCGCGGCGGCCTTCGGCGCCCTCAACTCGTCGCAGCAAACCGACCTGGTCAACTTCCTCAACACGCTCTAGTCGCAAGGAAATAGGGCGCAGGTTCAGCCCCGCGGTGCTCTGGAGCACCGCGGGGCATTTTTTTGCTCGATCGGCCGGCGGTGTACCGCTGTAACTTTGGACCGAGCCCAAGCGTACTTTTGACAGGGGGCGACTGGGGTTCGAGTTACAACGAGGCTGCATGACCGACCATATTGCCGATCGAGCTGGATTTCTGGCCGCGCTTTCGATGGAGGATCCCGAGCGGAAAGCCGCGGATGAGCATGCTGGGTCCTGCCCGCCCTGCCGGGAAGCCCTGGAAGAGGGCGCCCGGTTCGTCGGTTTGTTGCGTCGGGCGCTGCCCGTTCCCACGTCGATCACGGAGCCCGCTGGCGCGCGTTTGTCGCCCGCGGTCGGTCTGTCCTGGAACGACGCTTCCCGCCGGCTGCTCTGGACGACAGTCGGTGCGGTGTTCGTGGCCTGGCTGTTTCAACTCACGGTGGGTGGCGGATTCCAGCTGGATCGCGAGTGCCTGGTGGTCTCCCTCGGGATCCTGGCGGTGGCGATGGCCAGCGTCACGGTCATGCGCGGAAAGGAACCGCTGGCGGTGGTGACCGTTGTCGCGACATCGGGTCTGTTTGCCTACCTGTCTGGAACCGCGGCCGGGCTCGCGCCGGGTATCGGCATCCGCTGCACGTTCCGCGAGCTGTGGGCTGCCGCCATCACCTGGGCGATCGTCCTGGCGGTCGGACGCCGCAACGGCGTCGCCTTCAGTCGCTGGAACGTCACCGCGATCGCCGCCGCGGGCGCGCTGGCGGCGCACGCCGGGCAACACCTGGCTTGCGCGGTCCCACACTCGGACGCGCACCTGCTGGTCTTCCATTTCGGTGGCGTTCTGGTCGCCACCCTGCTGGCCGCCCTGAGCGTCCGTCGCGGACCGTCCGTGGCGGCGGCCTGAATCGGAATCAACCGCGCCGTATGGTCGTCGAGGGGCGGAGACCCTTTCGCAAGCGTTCGTAGGCGCGCGAGGCGCGCACGCGAACGGCCCCCGGCGTCGTACCGAGCGCCTGCGCGATCTGCTCGAAGGTCAGCTCCTCGTGACAGTGCAGGTGGAGCACCGCACGTTGCGATTCCGGCAAACGATCCACCGCGGCCCGGACGGCCTCGACCTCGTTGCTCGACTCCGGCGCCGGGAGGGTTCTAGGATCATCGGGCGATGGCGGCTCGGCCCGCTCCAGCTCGGCCTCGCCCACGTGGGGCGGCAGTCGGTAGATGCGACGCAGCTCGTCCCGGCGCACGCTGGCGGCGATCGTGAAAAGCCACGGTTTCAGCGACAGCTCCGGGCAATACGATGCGCGCGCCCGGTGGAGCTTGAGGAACGTCGTCTGCGTGAGATCGTCGGCCAGCGACGCGTCAACGAAGGAGCGAAAGAAAAACGCACGCAGCTTGGGCGCCAACAGCGCAAACAGATCCCGGAAGGCGACCTCGTCACCCGCGGCGTACCGGGCCATTAATTTTTCTTCCGTCGTTTCCAATGGAAACATGCCGGCTGACATCAACCTTGCGCCAGGTTGAACCTTCCCCTCACCGCCCGCCGCACGGCGGCCGGGCCATTTTGGGGACGAACGAAGAGAATTACTTCGCGGACCCACCTCCACCTCAACAAATGCGCGCTGGGGCTTCTTCACCGAGGTCCTTCGATTTTCGGTGGCTCACGTTACCACCATCGACCTCGGATATCACGCAGGAGCGGCCTTTTTCGCCCAGGCAGTGATCCGAGGCAAACCTGATGCGGAAGGAATCCGCTCGGGACCTGCAGAATGTTACAGCGAAGAGCCTCGCCAGGTCGTTTTTCTCCGGCGGCCGAAATCTGGCCTGTAACAATTTCCTGGCGCTCCGCGTATTCAATGAGCACACGGCGTGACGCCCGTGTCGATTGTCGCGAGCCGACGAGGGGGGCTCGACATCGGTCGTCGGATCGCGTTCGTCATTTTGCGACGCGAGACGCTCTGGTTGAGAACATCAGCGTCGGGCGAGCAACGTACGTTGCCCATGTCCGAGATTGCGCTCGCAATTCATTGATTGGATCAAATCAATGCATTCGGAGCTCTTTCATTGACGGCATTTCGACGAAGGTAACGGGTGTTCGGCACTAAACATGCTGAGGTGACGATGCCCATTCGCAGAGACCACAGCCGACGCAAGCCTGTGGGTGAGGACATCCAAAATGCGCGATCGGCCGTGGATCTGGTTCTGCGTCGTCTGATCGGCACCCAGGATCCGGAATACGAAGACCTCATGCAGAGCTCGATGGAGAGCGTGCTGACGACCATCGATCGCGGCAACTTCCGGGGCGACTGTCCGACGGGCGGATGGGCGGCCGTCATCGCGCGCAACGTGGCGGTCGACGCCATCCGGGTGCGTACGCGCGAGCGCCAGCTCTTCGCGCACGAAGAGTCGGATCTGGCCCAGGTGGATACCGTCCACCACACGGGCGTCGAGCGCGGTCCCGAGCACCTCACCGACGTGCAGGAGCGTCTGCGCCAGGTGAAAAGCGCGCTCATGGGTCTCGGCCCGCACAAGGCCAACGTGATCTTCCTGCACGACATCCTGGGCCACCAACTGGAGGAGGTCGCCCACATCCTGCGCATCTCGGTCGCGGCCGCACAGTCGCGCCTGGTCCGCGGGCGGCGCCAGATCATCGATAGCGTCGGGGCCGGGGCTGCCGGCCCCGACGACGACGGCGGGGACGGTCAGAAGAGTGGGTCCGGGACCGGCGGCAGGCCAACCCCCCCCCGCAGATCGACCGCCGGAAAACGAACCGGGCGGCGAGCGCCCGCTATGCTAAGTTAACGGACTCCGGGCGCTGCCCTGGCGCATCGCCCCCGGGAACGAGGCTCCATGGCTGCATTCGGAACGCTGACGCTGCTCATCGCGCTGGTCCTGGCGACCT
>CALAOV010000282.1 GCA_937889515.1 uncultured Myxococcales bacterium
AGCTGGTGCGGCGCGCGCGGGCCGGCGTCGAGGCGCCCGATCGCGCCAGCGCCGCGCCGCGACGGCCCTCGACGAGCGCGCGGGATCTGGGCCTGCGGCTGTCGCGGGCGCTCGGCACGCGGGTCGAGATCGTCGAGACGGCCGCGGGCCGCGGGCAGATCTCGATTCACTACCACTCGCTCGATCAGCTGGACGGGCTGCTCGAAAAGCTGCAGGTATCTTGAGCCCGGCGCCGACCTCGCTGGAGCTGACCTACCGCTCGGACGCGGCCTTGCTGGTGGCGTACACCACCCACCTCACCCGCGGTCAGCTGCGGGTCCAGACGACCGCGCGGCTTCCAACCGGCACGACGCTCCACCTGCGCCTCGTGGCCCCGGCGACCTCCATCGCGCTCACGGGTGTGGTCTCGGGAACCAGCGGATCGACCGAGGTTCCCGAGGTGGCGTTCAGCGTGACCTCGCGCCCGGAGACCTTGGGCGAGGCGGTCGACAAGCTCGCCTTCGGCTTCAAGGGGCTAAAAGCGCTGGTGGCGGCGTCGCAGGCGGCGCCCCGGGCGCTGCTCATCCGCTACCTGCGCTCGATCGTCACCTGCGAGGTGATCGAGATCGATCAAACCAAGCTGTCGGAGCCGGGTGCCATCTGCAACGTCGATCTGGCCGTCATCGATCTGGACTCGACCGGCGCGGCCGGCTACGAGCTCTACGCCCGCCTGCGCGAGCACCGGGAAGCCGGCTCCGCGCCGGTGTTGGCGGTCGCGCAGCTCGAACGGGATCGCGCGCGGGCCGCCTCGTTGGGCTTCGACGAGGCGCTGGCCAACCCACCGGCCCTGGCCGACCTGCAGACGGCCGCGCTCCGTAGCCTGGCGAAACCGATCGCGGTGACGGTCGTGTAGCGCGGGCGCCGGTTCTACGACGCCGCGCGGATCTCGGCGGCGGTGACGGTATTGACGAGCAGCATGGCGATCGTCATCGGACCGACGCCACCCGGGACCGGGGTGATGGCGGAGGCGCGCGCGGCGGCCGGGCCGAATTCGACGTCGCCCAGGAGCTTGCCGTCGGCGCGGCGGTTGATGCCGACGTCGATCACCACCGCGCCCGGCTTGATCCAATCGCCGCGGACCATCTCGGGACGGCCCACGGCGGCGACCACCAGATCGGCGCGCGCCACTATCGCGGCCAGATCGCGGGTCTTCGAGTGGCAGACAGTGACCGTCGCGTCGGCGGCCAGCAGCAGCGCCGCCATCGGTTTGCCGACCATGTTCGATCGCCCGACCACCACCGCGTTCGCGCCGGCCGGCGACAAGCCGGCCTCGGCAACGAGCTTCATGACCCCGAACGGCGTGCAGGCCACGAAGCGCGGCTCGCCCATCAGCAGGCGGCCGACATTCTCGGGGTGGATTCCGTCGACGTCCTTTCGCGGGTCGACGGCGGGCAGGACGCGCCGAGCGTCGATCGTGCTCGGCAGCGGCAACTGGATCAGGATTCCGTCGACGGCCGGGTCGGCGTTGAGCCTCGCGATCAGCGCCAGCAGCTCCGCTTCGGAGGTGGAAGGCGGCAGGCGGTGATCGAAGGTGCGGATCCCGGCCTGCGCGCAGGCCGCCGTCTTGTTGCGAACATAGATCTGCGACGCCGGATCCTCACCGACCAGGACCACCGCCAGACCCGGCTCGATGCCCCTGGCCCGGAGCTGCGCGACCTGCCCGCCCAGCTCTCCCCGAATGCGCGCGGCGAGCGCTTTACCGTCGAGAATCACGGCCGGCATCGCGGAGTCGTATAACACGTCCCGGACCGGACGGAGGTGTCCGAGATTCGGTTGTGCGTGGCCGATGCCGGGACGTCGCGGCGCCTCGGGGCCCGCACCCAGGCCGCCTCCATTTCGGCACGTGGGTTGCTCTGTCCGCCTGCATGCGTGCCCAGCGTCTGATGCTGTTGATCGCCCTCGGATGCGGCCCCGCCGCTCGGGCGGCGACCCGCGCGGCGGTGGATCCCCTCCCGGGCCGGCGCATCGATCGGTTGGTGGCCGGACCGACGCGCCTGTTCGCGCTCCGCGGCGGCGAGGTCGTGACGTTCGACGGCGGTGGGCAAGCGCTCGGGCACTGCGGCGGATTTGCGGCCCCGCCGGAACGCGACGCCCGTGCCGCCATTGGCGCACCGGACGCCGAAGAGGTCCTGAGATCGGCTGGGCTGCCGGACGACGACAGCACCCCCGACGCCGACGATGCCCTCGCGGACGAGGGTCTCGGCCCGCGGCGCCGGACCCGTCCGGTACCCGACGTCGGCATCGTGCCCCGCGCCTTGACGGCGATGCCCACGGCCGACCGGGTTTGGATCGCGACCTCGTCGGGAATCTTTCGCGGCGACGAAACCGGATGCGCGCCGATGGGGCTGGGCGGCCGAGACCTGCTCGCGGTCGCAGCGGCGGATGGCGTCGTGATCGCGGCGTCCGAGGATCTGCTCTTTCGCCGAGACACCGACCCCGACGACGACGATCACGACGACGGCGACGGCGGCGCGACGTTCACTGTCGTCGGCGGGCTGCCGAGCCGGCCCCGGGCGCTGGCGGTTGGCGCGGACGGCGAGGCGATCGTGGCCGACGACGATGGCGTGTCGGTGGTGGGTCCGGACAACACCTCGACGCGGATTCTCGATCGCCCAACCGACGCGATCGCTGTCTGCGACGGCGTCGCAGCCGTCCTGGCGAGCGACGGCGTCTATGCCTGGAGCCGGGGCGCGCCGCCCGCGCGGGTTGGCGATCGCCCGCCCGCGCGGACGTTGAGCTGCGGCCCGACGATCGGTGAGCGCTGGATCGCGACGGGCGTCGGCGTCTGGAGCTCTTCCGACGGGGCCACCTGGGTCGAGCGCACCGAGATGCTGGGCCGCTCGGTGGCCGATGCCGCGATCCTGGGCGATCGGCTCTGGCTGGCCGCCGACGAGGGGCTGATCGCTCTCGGCGCTTCGCCGGCCGTTGCAGGGGCCCCCGGCCCGGCAGCCTGGAGGGCGGGCGGAACGCCGCTGGACCCCGCGCTGCCGGCGCTCGCGACCCGCCGGTTGCTGACACCGACCATCCCGTGGCCGTGGGTGACCGCCGCCTTCGGCACCGAGCGGACGCCGGACCGTCATGCCTGGACGGCGATGGTCCTGCTGACCTTCCCCTTCGGTCGGGGCGGTCGTCGCGTCGATCCCACCCCGCTGGCGAATGAAATGGTTCGGCGGGACCTCGCCCTCGCGATTGAGCAGATGGACCTCCGCGCGGCGCCACCCGGCGAGGAGACGGACGCCCGCCTGGCCGCCGTTCAGGAAGAAAGAGAGGCCCTTCGATGATCCCCGTCCTGGGCGCGAGCCTGCTCACGTTGCTGTTTTCGCAGTCCGTCTCCGGGCCCGACGTCGGTGGCCGCGAGACGGTCACCGGCGAGCGGACGCCCGCCCTCCCCTTGCCCCTGTCGTCGCCGGACGAACGTTCGGGCGGCGTGGCGCCCCGCAGAACTCGCCGCACGCACCCCCTCGATCCGGCGACGTTGCGCGAGCTTTACGCCACCGATCCGCCGGTGGCCGCGCTGCGCGCCGCCGCGACCGCACTGGTCTTGGCCGAGCCCGGCCGGGCCCGCTCCCTGGTCGAGCGGGCTCGGTTCGCCGGATGGCTTCCCGAGCTGCGTCTCATGGCCGATCGGCGGTTCGCCCGCACCGAATCGGTGGACCTGGGCTCGCCGACCGATGCGACGGCGCTGGCGCCGGTCGGGATCGACAGCAACAACGACGTTCGCTACCAGTGCCGCGCCACCTGGGACCTTTCCAAGATCATCTTCAACCCCGATGAGATCGGGGCGCAGTTTCAGGCCTTGCGAACGGCCGATACTCGACGGGAGATCGAGTCGCTGGTGATTCGACTCTACTTCGAGCGACGGCGGCTCAAGGCCGAGTCCGCGGCTGCCGATGACTTGGACATGCCTTCGGGCCTGAGGCGTGAACTGCGCATAGCGGAAGTCGAAGCGGAGCTCGATGCCCTGACCGGGGGCGCGTTCACGCACCTTGCGCACCCCCGTCCGATCGAGGGAGAGTCTGGCCTCGCCCCATGACGGAAGCCCACCCGATCCGCCGGCAACATCCGCGCTTCAACGTCGACGTACAGGTTTCGGTCTCGGTCGCCAACGAGAGCCTGGCCGCCCGCACGCGCGACATCTCGCGGGCCGGGCTGTGCCTGATCGCCTCCCAGCCGATCGCCCGCGAGACCGAGGTCGCGCTCGAGATGGTCCTGACCTTCGGCGACGACGGCGTGTCCGAACCGCTCTCGATCCTCGGCCGCGTCGCCTGGTGCACTGCCCTCTTCGGCTCCTATCAGATCGGGGTCAAGTTCGTGAAGGTCGACGACGAGCGCGCCAAGTATCTCGACATGTTCGTGGGGTTTCTCGACGGGACCCTGGCGCCGGGTGGGCTGCTCTCCGGGGTCGAGGAAGCCCGCTATCCTGCCGCGGTCGACCCGGACGATCCCTTCGCGCTTTAGGCCATGCCCGAGCTTCGTCCACCGGCCGCCGATCAACGACGCCACCACCAACGTCTCGACCTGCGGATGTCCGCTGAAGTCCGTACGACGCAGACGGTATTCACGGCCACCACCCGCGATCTCTCGGAGGGGGGCGCCGGCCTCACCGCCGACCGGCCCTTCGACGAAGGGGCCGAGGTTGTCCTGGGCCTCTTCCTGGTGGTCGACGACGTCGAGAGCGATACCCCGCCCTTGTGGGTGAAGGCCCGGGTGGTCTGGACCAGCGAGATCAAGGACGGCCGCTACACGGCGGGCGTTCGCTTCGAGGTCATCACCGACGACCAGCGGACCTGGCTCCGCCAGGTGCTCCAGGAGATCGACAAGCCCCAGCTCAAGAGCTGAGCGGCAGGATCCCGGGCTGGCTCAGGCCGTCGCCAGGATCCGCTCGGCGACCCGGGCGCCGTCCAGCGCCGCGCTGACGATGCCGCCCGCGTATCCGGCGCCTTCGCCGCAGGGGTAGAGCCCCCCCAGCGAGGGCGAAACCAAGGTGACGGGATCGCGCAGAAAGCGCACCGGGGCGCTGGTCCGCGTCTCGGCGGCGATGAGCAACGCGTCCGACAGCAGGAACGCCGGCAGCCGGGCGCCGATCTGGCGCAGGCCCTTCCGCAGGGCCTCGGCCACGAACGGCGGCAGCACCGCCGAGAGATCCGCCGGCGTCAGCCCAGGCCGGTAGCTCGAGGCACCCAGCGAGTCGCTGGCCCGACCCGCCAGAAAATCCCCCAGCCGCTGGGCAGGCGCGCGGAAGCGGCCACCGCCGGCGCGGAAGGCCGCCCGCTCGATGTCTCGCTGGAAACCGACCCCCGCCAGCGGCCCGGCCCCGAGCGGGCCGAAGTCGTCGACGCCCACCGAGACCACCAGGCCCGCGTTGGCGAAGGGCGAATCGCGCCGGGAAAGGCTCATCCCGTTGACGACCACCCCCTCGGGTTCGGTCGACGCCGGCACGATCCAGCCGCCGGGGCACATGCAGAAGCTATAGACCCCGCGCTCGGGGGCGCCGGCGGTCAGCTCGTAGAACGCCGGCGGGAGATTGGGGTGTCCCGCCGCGTCGCCGTACTGGATCTCGTCGATGAGCCGCTGCGGGTGCTCGATGCGGACCCCCACCGCGATCGGTTTGCGCACGACGGCGATGCCCGCGGGCACCGCCCATTCGTAGACCGCGCGCGCGGAGTGACCGACCGCCAGCACGACGACCTCGGCGGGGATCTCGCCGCCGTCCACCCGCACCGCGCGGACCCGCCCCCCCTCGGTGTGTAGGCCCGTAGCCGCGACCCCGAAGCGGTAGTCGACACCGAGAGATCGGAAGAGCACAAGTCTGAACTACAGTCACTGACCA
>CALAOV010000283.1 GCA_937889515.1 uncultured Myxococcales bacterium
GGCCGTGTCGAGCGGCGGTCCGCCCGCGGCACTGCCGAGTGGCAGCCCATCGGCCGCCGCGAAGGCGCCCGCGTCTGCCGGCGCGGCGCCCCGGGGCTGGGAAACGCCGCCCTCCGCGGAGAAGAAGCCGGCGCCAGCGACGGCCCCGGAGAAAAAGTCGGCTCCGCTGGCGACCGTGGAGCAGCCCTCGGCGGATTCGGCGCCACCGGGGCAGCCCTCGCCGGAGGGTTCCGCGGAGGCCTGGCGGCGGATTTTGGCCGGGCTCGAAGCGAAGCGGCCGCGTCTGGGAGCGCTGCTGGCCCATGCCGAGGTGGCTACCCTGGCTCCGGGCGGCGTCACGCTGGCCTTCCCGGACAAGTTCGCCGCCGATCAGGCCGAGAAGTCGCGGGCCGAGATCGATGCGGCGATCTCGGAGGCGCTCCGGCGGCCGACCCGGGCCGTGTTCACCGTCGGGGCGCGCGCCGAGACGGCCGTGCGCTCGGAGGTCGGCGTCGAGAACGCCGCCGCAGTCGCCGACCGCAAGAGCCGGGAGCTCGAAGCCCGCCAGCATCCGGTCATTCGCAGCGCCCAGGACGTGTTTGGCGCCTCGCTCAAGGAGATCAAGACGTAGATGTCGATGCCCGATCTCAAAGGCCTGCTGGAAACGGCGCAGCGGATCCAGACCGAGGTGGCGCGCGTGCGCGAGGAGCTGGGTCGCAGCACCGTCGTCGGGGAGACCGGCGGCGGTCTCTGCCGCTGCACCGTCAACGGCAGGGGCGAGGTCCTGTCGCTGGCCATCGACGAGGCCATCGTCGGCGACAAGAAGATGATCGAAGACCTGGCGGTGGGCGCCGTCAACATCGCGCTCGGGCGGGCCCGCGAGACCGCCGAGGCGGCCATGGCGCAAGTCACGGGCGGGTTGCCGCTGCCGCCCGGCCTCGCCGGGGTCTGAGGCGGATGTACGCTTCGCCCATCGCCCGGCTGGTCCAGCAGCTGGCCAAGCTGCCCGGGATCGGGGAGAAGACCGCGGCGCGGCTGGCTTTTCACATCTTGCGCGCCTCGGCCGAGGACGCGGCGGTGCTGGCTGCCGCCATCGTGGAAGTTCGACAGAAGATCCGGTTCTGCTCGATCTGCTGCGATCTCACGGAGGCCGACCCCTGCGCCATCTGTCGGGACCAGCGTCGGGACGGCTCGCTCTGCTGCGTGGTCGCGCAGCCCCAGGACGTGGTGGCCATCGAGCGCGCGGGGGGCTACCGGGGCCGCTACCACGTCCTGCACGGGGTTCTGTCGCCGCTCGACGGCGTGGGGCCGGACGATCTCCGGGTCCCCGAGCTGCTCCGTCGCTGCGGCGACGGCACGGTGGCCGAGGCGATCCTGGCAACCAGCCCCAGCGTCGAGGGGGAGGCCACGGCGGTCTACCTGGCGAAGCTGCTCCGCCCGTTGGGGGTTCGGGCCTCCCGGATCGCCACCGGCGTCCCCATGGGGGGCGAGCTGGAGTACGCCGATCAGGTCACCCTGGCCCGCGCGATAGATGGACGCCGCGAAATGTAAAGGTGTCCGCGATCGGCCGAGTCGGGGTACAATGCTTGAAACCGCGATTCGCGAGTGATATTCGTGGGAACCCTAGGGAGCACGATGTCGACCTGCCGAGGATTACGATGAGTGGCCCCGATGTGATGTACCCCGAAGAGCAGCAGGCGATGTCACTCGTCTGCGCGCGGCTCACGCGGGATGCCAACGCCAAGGCGGTGCTCTTGATCGGCCGCGACGGTCAGCCGATCGCCGAGGCGGGCGATGTCGACGAGCTGGACGTCACGTCGCTGTCGTCGCTGACGGCGGGCAACGTCGCCGCCACCGGCGGCATCTCGAAGATCCTTCGCGAGAAGGACTTCTTCAGCCAGTTCCACGAGGGCGAGAAGACGCACATCCACATCACGCTGGTGGGCGGGCGCGCGATCTTGGTGGTGCTGTTCGACGAACGGTCGTCTCTGGGCCTGGTCAGGCTGCGGGTCAAGAAGTCGTCCGACGAGATGGTGCGGCTCTTCGATTCGGTCGCCAAGAAGGCGGCCGCCAAGAGCGAGCCGTCGATCCTCACCGAGATCACCGACAGCGACATCGACAACCTGTTCAATGACTGACGCAGCGGGCTCGTCGATCGCGTCGACGGAGCTGGGCTTCGCCCGGCGGAGTGGTGAATGAGCTTCATCAACTACTCGTCCCGCGAGATCAACTGCAAGCTGGTCTATTACGGGCCGGGGTTGTGCGGCAAGACCACCAACCTGCACTACATCTATGCGAAGACCAGCCCCGACGCGAAGGGGAAGATGATCTCGCTGGCGACCGAGACCGAGCGGACGCTGTTCTTCGATTTTCTTCCGCTCTCGCTCGGTGAGATCCGCGGCTTCAAGACCCGCTTCCACCTCTACACGGTGCCGGGGCAGGTCTTCTACGACGCCAGCCGGAAGCTGATCTTGAAGGGGGTCGACGGGGTGATCTTCGTCGCCGATTCGCAGATCGAGCGGATGGAGGCCAACATCGAGTCGCTCGACAACCTGCGACTCAACCTGATCGACCAGGGGTACGACCTCAACAAGCTGCCCTACGTCGTGCAGTACAACAAACGCGATCTGCCCAACGCGGCGCCCATGGAGCAGCTGCGCGAGGTCCTGAACCCGACCAAGGCGCCCGAGTTCGAGGCCTGCGCGACCAGCGGCGCCGGCGTGTTCGACACGCTCAAGGCCGTCGCCAAGTCGGTCTTGACCGAGCTCCGCCGCGGCCAGTAGGCCGGCGTCGCGACGCCGCGGCAAAACGCGCGCTCACGGGTGCGCCGCCAGCCAGTCGAGGACCGCCTTGTACTTGGGGGCCGCGGAGACCGCGTCCGTGGTCGCCAGCTTGAGGCCCCAGCACGATCCCGAATGCGTGTACTGCATGAAGGGCCCGGCCAGCCCCGCGCCCGACATCGCGTCGAGATAGGTGGTGTAGACGCCGTGCATGCCGGGGTCGACCTGGACCGTCTGGCAACTCGACGCGGAATAAGAGTCAGACCCGCCCTCGTACGAGACCAGGGGCACCCCGATCTTCGCCGCGCAGCTGAGATCGGATTGAATCCAGGCCGTGGAGCCGGAGATCGCGCTCGACAGCGCCTGAACCGAGGTGCCGGAGATGTACGGGGCGACCGCGTAGACGTTGGGCTTGGTCCCGTTCGGGTTGATCTTCGAATCCAGCAAGGCGGTGGCGTGGTTCATACAAGGTCCCGTATAGGCGGCTTGCCCCGAGAGCACCTTGACCAGGCGCGGGCTTCCCTTTCCGAACACCCCCTCGAACGCCTCGTACACCCGCACCGCCTCGTAGACGTAGTAGGCGGCCGCCGGATCGCTGCCGGCCAATCCCAGACTCTTGCCCTGGGTCGCGGCATAGGCGTTCTGCGGAAAGCCACTGTTCCACACCTCGTTCGACCACTCGAGGTACACGCGCAGCGATGGATCGAGCTGGTCGTGGACCAGCTGCGCGAGCTGCTGCCAGTAGGCGGGCGTCGCTTCGTGCGGGACGTTGAGCCAGTAGTCCTTCTTGGTCCGGTTGCAGAGATCGATCTGCCACTCGAAGGCGACGGGTTCGTTCTGCGGAGCGGTCTTGAGCTTGCGCGTGCTCCAGACCGCCTGTGTGTTTCCACTGTTGTTGGTCTGGTTCCAGTCCATGAATCGGAGAACGTGATAAGGCGCGAGGTCCGCCAGGAGCTGGGGGAGCCACGGGTTCGTCGTGGTGCTGAAGTCGACTCCACTTTGGAAGTAGTCGTTCTGTCCCTCCCAGTCGATGTTCCAAAAATTGGTGCCCACGAAGAAGGCACTGCCGGGCGCGGGGTTGACCAGTGCCCCGGCCGTGC
>CALAOV010000284.1 GCA_937889515.1 uncultured Myxococcales bacterium
GGCCGTGTCGCAGTCCCAGTGTGGCTGATCATCCTCTCAGACCAGCTACCCGTCTAAGCCTTGGTGAGCCGTTACCTCACCAACTAGCTGATGGGACGCGGGCTCATCTTCCGGTGACAGCTTCCAAGGAGAGGCCATCTTTCCCAACAGCGCCCGTAGGCGCCGCTGACGTATGCGGTATTAGCAATCCTTTCGGACTGTTGTCCCCCGCCGGAAGGTAGATTACCCACGTGTTACGCACCCGTCCGCCACTTTACTACTAGACCGAAGCCTAGATTCTCGTTCGACTTGCATGTGTTAGGCCCGCCGCTAACGTTCGCTCTGAGCCAGGATCAAACTCTCCAGTTAAATTCTCAACAGCTACCGAAGTAACTGCATTGACAAACTCGAGGCTGATTGCTCGATTTTCTTGATTCGCTCGGAATCACAATTGTCGGGGTATTCGAAGCGTCTCGCCCGAAGGCGAAGCGCATCGCTTACCTTTTCGAACTCGGTTTGCTATTCAGCTTTCAGAGACCGACGCGAAAACACCCAGCTGCAGAAGTCAGTGCTTCGACTCACTGCGCGCTAGGGAGGCAGGAGTTTATTCAGGAACGCCTCTGAGTCAACACTTTTGTGAAGAAAAATCAGCGTTCCATGAGCCCCGACCGCTACCCCGCCCCGCGCGGCAGGTATCTCGCACAAAAGTCAGGAGAGGCCAAGGCTTTTCGAGCCGGGCGCTGCCGCAATTGGCCACCACGCACGGGGGCTTGTAGGCTGGTCGGCCCTTGCCCGCCTGCCCACACTGCTCGGCCCTCCTGGACGATAACGCGCGTTTCTGCGGGCACTGCGGCACGTACGTGACGGAGGCGGGGACCGCCGAGACGGGCGATCCCTGGCTGGGGAAGGTGGTCGATCGGCGCTACCGGGTCGCGGCCCTGATCGGCAGTGGCGGCATGGGTGTCGTGTATCGGGTCGAGCATCTGCACCTCGGCAAGATGGCCGCCATGAAGGTGCTTTCTCCCGACACCGCGACGAAGCCCGAGATGCTGCGCAGATTTCGCGCCGAGGCACAGGCCGTCAGCAAGCTGAATCACCCCAACATCGTTCAGACCTTCGACTTCGGACAGTGGGACGGCGCGCTCTATCTGGTGATGGAGTACGTCAAGGGAGACGATCTCTCGGCCCTCCTCAAGCGGGATGGACCGTGGTCGTTCACCCGGGCGGCGCGTCTTTTTACCCAGGTCTGTTCGGGGCTCACCGAGGCGCACGAGGCCGGCATCGTCCACCGCGATCTCAAGCCGGAGAACCTGATGGTCGTGGAGCGGCGCGACGGATCCGAGCACGTCAAGGTGCTCGATTTCGGCCTGGCCAAGCTGCGCGAGCGCACCGGCGACGATCCGCACGGCGCCGCCGTCAGCTCGGGGGGACAGGTGCTGGGAACGCCGTACTACATGGCGCCCGAGCAGGTCCGCGGCGAGCCACTCGACGCACGAGCCGATCTGTACAGCCTGGGCGCGACCCTCTATCGCGTGCTCACGGGCGAGCCGCCGTTCGACGCCCCGTCGCCGATCAGCGTGCTGGCGAAACATCTGACCGACGATCTCATTCCGCCGCGGACCCGCGCGCCGGAGCGCTCGCTGCCGCCGGAGGCGGACCGCATCGTCTTGCGGGCGATGGCGAAGTCGGTCTCCGATCGGTATGCCTCCGCCGCCGAGCTTCAAGCCGATCTGGAAGCGGTGCTCGCCGCGTCGAGCGGCATCTCGTCGCCGTCGTCGCCGCGGGTGGGGCCGACCGCCGCCGCCGTCGCGTCGGCCGAGGCGCCCACGGTCGCGATCGAGGACAGCGACATCGCCGACATCGCCGACGTCGGCGACATCGGCGACCGGCTGCGGCGCTCCGACGTCGACGAGTTCGAATGGTCGATGCGCCGCAAGCGCCTGCTCACCCGGCTGGTGCTTCCTCTGACGGCTCTGGCGGTGATAGTCGGTGTCACCGCGCTGGCCTGGCGCGGTGGCGGCGAGCGCGCGGAGGCGACCGAGCGCGAGCCCAACAACACCCCCGGATACGCCAACCTCCTGGCGCAGGGTGCGCCGATGCGTGGCACGATCGGCAAGCTGGTCCAGGCGGGATTGGCCGGGCAGGCTGCCCAGGGCGACGTCGATCTTTATCGAATACCGGCCGGCAAGGGGGCGCGGGTGGTGAGCGCGCGGCTCGAGGGGATCCCGGACGTCGATCTGGTGCTGGAGCTGTACGATCCGCAGGGGCAGCGGATCAGCAAGAGCGACGCTTCGGGCCGCGGCTGGGGCGAGTGGCTGCAACCGACCTCGATCGGTCCCGCCGAGTTCTATCTGGCCGTGCGCGAGCTGTGGATCGCGGGGCAGAAGCCGACCGAGGACGCCCCCGATCCCTACACGCTCACGGCCCGCTGGGGACCGGCGCAGCCCGGTTGGGAGCTGGAGCCGAACGATTCGGCGCTGGCCGCCACGCCGCTCCACGCCCCCGGCCGGATACGCGGCTATCTGGCGAGCGCGGACGATCGAGATTGGTTCTCCGTCACCGTCGACGAGGCCGGGACGCTGGTGGGAACGGTCACGGCGCCGGCCGGCGTCGACGTCGTTCTTCTCCGCGATGTCGCCGGCAAGGAGATCGTGATCAACAAGCACGACGCGGGCGGGAGCGAACAGCTCTCGATCGACGCTGCGCCCGGCAAGCCGGTCCTGATCGGGGTCGCGCGCAAGATCGCTTCGAAGGTGGATCCGAAAGCGTTGGGCCTGCAAGGGCTCGACGATCCCTACGAGCTCGCGGTCACGACGTCGCCCAGGACGTCGTCGAAGTGATCAGCGTGGCCGAAGCAAGCGCGCCGCCTCTTTGGCGTGGTAGGTGAGGATGACGTCGGCGCCGGCCCGGCGCATCGAGAGCAACGTTTCGAGCATGACCCGGTCGTAGTCGATCCACCCCTTCTCGGCGGCGGCCTTGAGCATCGCGTACTCGCCGGAGACGTTGTAGGCCGCGATCGGCAGGTCGCAGTCGTTGCGGACTTCGGCGATGACGTCCAGGTAGGCGAGGGCGGGCTTGATCATGACGATGTCGGCCCCCTCTTCGATGTCGAGCGCCACCTCCCGCATCGCCTCGCGAACGTTGGCGGGATCCATCTGGTATCCGGCGCGATCCCCGAAGGCGGGCGTGGAATCGACCGCCGTGCGGAAGGGGCCGTAGTACCCGGAGGCATATTTCGCGGCATAGGAGAGCAGCGCGACCTGCTCGAACCCGTCCTCGTCCAGCGACTCGCGCAGGAACCCGACGAAGCCGTCCATCATGCCGGAGGGCGCGACCAGATCGGCGCCGGCGCGCGCGTAGGAGAGCGCCGCGCGGCCGAGATTTTCCAGCGTCGCGTCGTTGTCGACGTGGCCGTCGACGATGACGCCGCAGTGGCCGTGGGTGGTGTATTCACAAAAGCAGGTGTCGACGGCCAACGCCAACTCCGGCGTCGCCTTCTTGATCGCGCGCAGGGCGCGCTGCACGACGCCCTCCGGGTGCCAGGCTTCGCTGCCCACCTCGTCTTTCTTCTCGGGCAGACCGAACAGGATGACGCCGGGGATCCCGAGGCCGGCGATCTCCTCGACCTCGCGTGCGAGCTGGTCGACGGAGAAGTGAAATTGGCCTGGGATAGACGGGATCTCCTTCTTGATCCCCTTGCCGGGGCAGACGAAGAGCGGGTAGATGAAGTTGTCGGCTGCCAGCGTGGTCTCGCGGACCAGACGGCGAAGAGCCGGAGTCCGGCGTAGGCGCCGCAGGCGCGTTTCGGGGAACGACATCGTCCGAGCCTAGCCCAGCTCGGCGCAACCCGGTAGGCGCCGGCCGGTTGCCGTCACGGTTGGGATTCGCCGCGCCGCGCGCGCACCAACGCCGCGACCAGCGCTGCCGGCGTCGGGGCGGCGGCGGTTGCGGCCACGGCGATCCCGGCTGCGCGCGCGCTGTCGGCTGTGGTGGGCCCGATGACCACCACCGCCGCTCCGGCGAGCGCGGCGGCGCTCCACCGGGCTACGAACGCGCGGAGTGCCGAGGGGCTGGCGAAAGTTGCGGCATCGAACTTCGGCAAGGGGGCAAGCTGGTCGAGCGCGACCGTCTGAGACACCGGAACGACCTCGACCTCCACCCCCAGCGCCAGCAGCGCGTCGTGGAGGTGCTCGCGTCCGCCCAGGGCCTGCGGGAAAAGGATCTGCGTCTGGGGCGGCAGTTTGGCCAGCGCCACCAGCAGGCCCTCCTGGCGTTGATCGTCGTCGGGCGGAACCAGATCGACCCGCAGGCCTTCGACGATCAGCGCGCGGGCCGTCGCCGGTCCCACCGCCGCGATGCGCGCCGCGCCGAGATCGGCGAAGTGGCCGATTGCGCGCGCCCGCGCCGCCGCGAGCCGAACGGCCGACGGGCTGGTGAAGACGACCCAATGGTCACGCCCCGCGTCGCGCGGGCGGGTCAGGCCGCGGTCGAACGGCGCCCAGTCGGGCGGCGGTCGCACCGCGATGGTTGGGTAGGCGAGCGGCTCCGCTCCGGCCTCGCGCAGGGCAGCCAGCAGGCCGCCGGCTTGCTCGGCGGGTCGGGTTACCAGGACCCGCCAGTGGGCGAGGGGCAGCGCGCCGTCGGTCACGGTTCGATGATACCGTGTGGAACGTGAAACGCGCGATTGCTCTGGGGCTGGTCGTCGCGGGCTGGACCTGCGCGATCGTCGCGCTTCCCGCCTGCAAGAGCGACGGCCAGAAGGCCGCCCCGGCGTCGGCTCCGGGCTCCGCCCCCGCGAGCCTCCCGGCGACCGCCGCGCGCGTCGCGATCGACACCGGCGATCGAAAGGTCGTGTTTCGAGTCGAGGTGGCTCAGACGCCCGAGGAGCACGCCCGGGGGCTCATGTACCGCACCCGCCTGGCGGCCGACGCCGGCATGATCTTCATCTTCGAAGAGCCGGAGATCCAGCGCTTCTGGATGAAGAACACCCTCATCCCGCTGGACATGATCTTCATTGGTGCCGACCGCCGCATCGTCGGCGTCGTCGAGAACGCGGCGCCCGAGACGGAGGACGAGCGTCGCGTCGACGGGAGATCGCAGTATGTGCTGGAGATCGGAGGCGGCCTGGCGGGCCGCCTCGGGATCCACGCGGGCGAGCCGGTCGACCTGCCAGGGGTGCTGCCCCCTTGATCGAGCCGATGCTGGCGACCTTGGCCGATGCGCCGCTCCGCGATCCGAATCTGGTCTACGAACCCAAGTACGACGGCATCCGCGCGCTGGTCTCGGTCGCGCCCCGCGCGCGCGCCGTCGAGGTGACCATCTCGTCGCGCCTCGGCAACGACAAGACGGCGCAGTTCCCCGAGCTGGTGGCGGCGCTGCACGCGTGGGGCCGCCGCCGCAAGACGGCGGCGCTCCTCGATGGCGAGATCGTGGCGCTCGACGGCGACGGGGTTCCGGTGGGGTTCGAAAAGCTCCAGGAGCGCATCCACCTGACCTCCGCGCGGGATGTCGCGCGCCTCGCCGCCGCGAAACCGGTCGCGCTGGTGGCGTTCGATCTCCTGCGCGACGGCGACGCGGATCTCTGCGGACTGACGCTCACCGAGAGGCGGCGGCGGCTGGAAGCGGCGCTGGCGGGTCTGCCGGGCGACACGATCCGGCTCGCCCGACAGGAACCGGGCGACGGCACCGCGCTGATGGCCGAGGCCCGCGCGCGCGGCTGGGAGGGGATCATCGCCAAGGACGCGCGCTCGATCTACCGGCCGGGGCGGCGCACGCGGGATTGGCGCAAGCTCAAGCTGGTGAAGGAGGAGGATCTGGTCGTGGGCGGCTACACCGAGCCGCGCGGCGCGCGCGCCGGATTCGGCGCGTTGCTGCTGGGTCTACCCACCGCCGGCGGACGCCTGCGCTACGCGGGCCACGTCGGTGGCGGCTTCAGCGATAAAGAGCTGGCGCGCGTCGGGCGCCTGCTGCGGGACCGCGAGATCGGCCGGTCGCCCTTCGAAACGCCCCCGCCCGCCAATGAAAAACCACACTGGGTCCGGCCCGAGCTCATCGCCCGGGTCAAGTTTGCGGAGTGGACCGAGGAGGGGGTTCTCCGACAGCCGATCTACCTCGGCCTGCGGGACGATGTGACGCCGAGCTCTCTCATCGAGTCGAGCGACCGGGCGCCTTCCGCCGGGCGCGACAAGCCATCCGTCGTCGGGCGCGCGAAGCCATCCGCCGCCGGACCGGAAGAACAGCGGCTGGTCGCGGCGCTCGACGATCTGGAGGCGCGCGGGGGCGGGCGCCTCGAGCTGCCCGGCGGCATGGTCCTCGACCTCGGCAACCTGGGCAAGAAGCTCTGGCCGGAGCTGGGACTCAGCAAGGGCGATCTGCTTCGCTACTACGTGACGATCTCGCCCTATCTCCTGCCGGTGGTTCGCGACCGGCCGCTCGTCATGCGCCGCTTCCCCGACGGGATTGCCCGCCCGGCCTTCTACCAACATCGCGCGCCCGATCAGGTGCCGCGCGGCGTGCGCGCCGAGCGAATCGCACCCGACGACGACGTGCCGACCCGGTTCGTGGGCGGCGACCTCGGCACGTTGCTGCACATGGCGCAGCTCGCGGTGATCTCCCAGGATCCCTGGTTTTCGCGCGCGCCGTCGCCCCACGACATGGACTTCGCCGCGATCGACCTCGACCCGATGGACGAGGCGCCGTTTTCGCGCGTCCGGGACGTCGCGCGCTGGGTCCACGACGAGCTGGAGGCGCTGGGCCTCACCGGTTTTCTCAAGACCTCCGGGGCGAGCGGGCTGCACATCTATCTGCCGCTGCGGCCCGGAACCCCCTTCGAGGCGGGCATGCTCTTCTGCCAGATCATCGCGTCGATCGTGGCCGGCCAGCACCCCGAGTCCGCCACGGTCGAGCGCGCCGTGAAGAAGCGCGACCCCAAGACGGTGTACGTCGACTATCTCCAGAACGTGGAGGGCAAGACGCTGGCCTGCGCCTACAGCGCGCGCGCCAGCGACTACGCGGGCGCCTCGACGCCGCTGCGCTGGAACGAGCTCGACGAGCGGCTCGACCCCCGGGCCTTCACCATCCAAACCTTGCCCGCGCGGGTGGCCCAGCTGGGGGATCTCTGGGCCCCGCTCGGGGCCGTGCCGGGGGATCCCGCGGGGCGAGCTGCTGGGATCGACCTGGAGGCGGCTCTCGAACGGGTGCGGGCCCGGCATGGGTGAACCGACTGACGATCGACTTTGCGACCTTGCGACTTTGCGACCTTGCGACTTTGCGACCTTGCGACTTTTTGACTTTGCGACGTTGCGACGTTGGGGGTCGAAAAGATGCGCCACTCGGGGTAATAGTACCCGCGTCGAAAATCAGGAGGCTCCGGACCATGCGCTCGAAAATCTCACTCTCCGCTCTGCTCGCCCTCACCTTGCTTGGCGCGGCCGCCGCGCGCGCCGACGAAGAAGATCCCGCCAAGGGTAACTTCACGCTCGAGGAGGCCACCAAAGGCCTGGCCGCCTCTGGCCCGCTGACCGCCAAGATCGAGACCACGCAGGGCACCTTCACCTGCGAGCTGTACGACAAGCAGGCGCCGGTCACGGTCGCGAACTTCGTCGGCCTGGCCCGTGGCCTGCGCCCCTGGAAGGACAAGAGCGGCCACTGGGTCAAGAAGGCCTTCTACGACGGCCTGATCTTCCACCGGGTCATCCCAGGCTTCATGATCCAGGGCGGCGATCCGCTCGGCATCGGCAGCGGGAACCCGGGCTATCGCTTCGACAACGAGATCGCGCCCGATCTCAAGTTCGATAGGCCTGGGTTGCTCGCGATGGCCAACGCCGGCCCGGGGACCAACGGCTCGCAGTTCTTCATCACCGAGGGGACGCCGATGTACTTGAACGGCAAGCACACCATCTTCGGCAAGTGCGATCCGCTCTCGCTGGTCAGCAAGATCACCGGCGTCGAGCGGGGTCCGCGCGACAAGCCCACCACCGACGTCGTCATGAAGAAGGTCGTCATCACCCGCGGGAAGGCCAAGAAGTCGGCCGCGAAGTGAAACACTTCGTCTTAGACACGAACGTCCTCATCCACGATCCCCGCGCGCTTCTCCAGTTCGCCGACAACGAAGTCGTCGTTCCGATCTTCGTCATCGAGGAGATCGATCAGTTCAAGAAGGAGGCCTCGGAGCGCGGGCGGAACGCGCGGGAGGTCGCGCGCATGCTCGATGGATTACGGGCGGGCGGCGCTCGGCTCTCCGACGGGGCGGCGCTCCCGTCGGGCGGGCGCCTGCGGGTGGCTTCGGCGGCGCGGGCGGTGCCGACGACGCTCCGCGAGAGCCAGATCGCCGATCACCTGATCCTCATGGTGGCGCTCGACGTCCGCGACATCAACAAGGGCGAGCCGACGATCTTCGTCACCATGGATGTCAACCTCCGGATCCGGGCCGACTCGCTGGGCCTCACCTCGATGGATTTCGAGGCCGAGCGGATCGACATCGACGAGCTCTACTCCGGGATGATCGATCTGGTGGTGAGCGGCGCCGACGTCGACACCTTCTACGCGCAGAATACGGTGGCTCTGGCCGAAGCGAATCTCAGGTCGAATCAGTACGTCCTCCTTCGCGATCGCGACAACCCCTCACACAGCGCGCTCGGCCGTTTCGACGCCGTCGCGAAGAAGCTGGTCCCGCTCAAGAAGTTGCGCGACAGCGTGTGGGGGATCCGCCCACGCAACAGGGAGCAACACTGCGCGCTCGATCTGCTGCTCAGCGACGACATCAAGCTGGTCACGCTGATCGGGAAGGCGGGAACTGGCAAGACCATGCTGGCGCTGGCGGCGGGTCTGCAGAAGGTGGTCGAGGACCAGGTGTATTCGAAGCTGCTGGTGTCGCGCCCGATCTTTCCGCTGGGTCGCGACATCGGCTTCCTGCCCGGCGATCTCGAGGAGAAGCTGAATCCCTGGATGCAGCCGATCTACGACAACGTCGAGTTCTTGATGGGCCTGTCCAAGACCGAACGCAAGAGTGGGCGGAGCTACCAGGAGCTCATCGATCTGGGGTACATCGAGATCGAGCCGCTCACCTACATTCGCGGTCGGTCCATCCCGAATCAATTCATCATCGTCGACGAGGCGCAGAACCTGACGCCACACGAGGTCAAGACGATCATCACGCGGGTCGGAGAAGCCACCAAGGTGGTGCTGACCGGCGATCCCTACCAGATCGACAATCCCTACGTCGACGCCACCTCGAACGGGCTCACCACCGTGGTGGAAAAGTTCAAGGGCCAGGCCGTCGCGGGCCACGTGACGCTCTCGAAGGGCGAGCGCTCGGCGCTCGCCGAGCTCGCCTCGAACGTGCTTTAGCTTTGGCACGCGCCGGTCGAGGGCCTAGGATGAGCCGAAGCTCGACCACCAACAGATCTCAAGGAGAATCAATGCGTAGTGCCACTTTGTTTGTCTTACTCGGAGCTGTGATCGCTAACGGGTGCGGCAGCTCGTCCAACGGAACCGGCGGCGGCGGCAGCGTCGGGAGCGCCGGCACGACCGGCGCTGGCGGTAGCGGCGCCGGCACGACCGGCGCTGGCGGTAGCGGCGCGGGGACGGGTGGTTCCCCGGGTAGCGGCGGCAGCGGCGCGCAGGCCTGCGGCGAAGGGACGGGCACCGGGAGCGTCTGCGACACGGTCACGATTACCCCGAGCGGACCGTGCGTCACCGCGACCGTGTCGACGGGAACCGCACCAACTCCAGGTGGCGGCGCGATCTCGCCGGGGACGTACAACCTGGCCTCGGTGACCGTCTACAACCTGCCGGACGCCGGGAACCAGACGTTGGTCGTGGGCCGGGAGACGATCGTGGTGGGGACGGTTACGGCCGGATCCTTCCCCCTCGAGCGGGTCTCGGTCTCCGGGACACGCAGAAGCAGCTCGAGCGGGACGGCCATGGTGACGGGGACGACGGTGACCTTTACGCGTACCTGCCCGCCGCCTGGCGACGCCGGAGACACCGGCGGAACCGTGGGCTTCACGGCCACCGGCTCGAGCGTCACGCTCATCGACAGCTCGTCAGGCGATGGCAGCATCGAGGTCAGCCTCTACACGAAGTGAGATCGGCGCCGTCCAGGGGCGCGGCCGCTCAGGTCGCCGGCTCGGCGGGGGCCGGCGACGCGAAGCTCTTGCGGTATCGCACGAGGTAGCTCTCGGTCACCCGGTGGGCGTCGATCCGGAGCACGCGCGCGACCTCCATCACGTAGCCGCGGACGTAGACCGCGGCGGGCATGTCGCCGAAGCGCTCGTCCTCGATGGCGCGCAGGTATCGCTCGCTGATCTTGGTGCGCTGTGAGATGTCGCCCAGCTCGAGGCCGCGGGCCTCGCGGACCTTGCGCAGGAACGCGCCGGTGATCTCCGCGTTCGGATCGATGATCGCCTCCGACACCTCGGGTCGCTCTTCGCCCGCGCCGGCGGGCGCGCGGCGGGCCGCGTTGGCGGCGGCGCGCACCGCCCGCGCCAGATCGGCCTCGGGCAGGGCCAGGTCGTAGAGCCGCCGCCGCTCGGGGGCGAACAGCGTGTCGTGCGCGGCGTTGACCCGCGCGTGCAGCTCGACCAGCTCGTGCTCCTCGTACAGGCCCGCGATAACCATCGAGCCGGAGGCGTAGACGTCCTTGATGAGACGGTAGGCGCGGCGCACCTCTTCGTCGCTTACGCCGGGCTCGGTCTCGAGGATCTCGTAGTAGGTCTGCTCCTCCTCGAGGCGGAGCGGGGTGCCGAGCGGCCGGTCGCGTTCCCGTTCGCTCTCCAGCGACAGCAGGCGCCGTCCGAGGCGCTCGATGTTCTTCGACGCCTTCCCCTCGGGGTACTCGGCGACCAGCGATCGTCGCCGGCGCGCCGCCAGCCAGACCGTCTCGTCCGACTCCACGTGGCCGAGGTAGTCGAAGGAATGTCCCAGGCGCCGCCGCGCCGCCGTCGCGATCCAGCTGCCCAGCTTGAGATCCGGCATCGTGCGGGTCTGGTTGACCACGAAGGTGGGCCGGAAGCGCCGGATCTCCTGCTCGAGGCGCTCGGCCGGCCCGCCGCCTTCCCGGGCCGTCCGATAGAGATCGAGCGCCGCCGGCGGGGGGCCGATCGGATTTCCGATCAGCCGATCGAGGCCGCGGGTGGTGCGCAGGCGACGGACGAAGGCGCTCTTGGCGAATCGATAGAGAGATTCGATCGACGCCGGATCGGGGAGGGTGACCAGCACCGGGATGTCGGCCGCCAGCCACAGATCGATGGTCAGCGTCGAATCGGCGGGACCGAGGTCGGCGATCAGGTAGTCGGCGTCCAGGCCTGCGATGGCGGCCAGCGTCCCCTTGGCGGTCTGCTTGGGCCGGGAGGCACCGAACGTGCTCCCCTCGCCGCCGATGAGACCCACCCCCGCGATCGGGGTGTCGACGATGAGCTCGTTGAGACCGGCCACCTTTCCCCGCAAGAACTCGCCGAACCCGCGGGGTGGCCGGGGCGCGCCCAGGAGCTGGTGCAGCGGCCCCCCAGCCGGATCGGCGTCGAGCGCGACCACCTTCTTGGCCGCCTGCGCCAGGTAGACGGCGACGTTGGCGGCGAGCAGCGACCGTCCGGTTCCACCGCGCCCGGAGGCGAAAGCGATCACCCGGACGCGCGAGCGGGGCGGTTCGGCGGCGGGCCCGCCGAGCTCGATCGCGCCGGCGACGGATGCGCTCCCACCACCGTCGGCTGGCGGATCGGCGTCGGGCTCGACCGCGCCGTCGCCGTCCGTCGCACCGTCCGTCGTACCTTCCGTCGCGCCTTCGGGCGCCGCCTCGAGGTCGATATCGACGGCGTCCTCGCCGTCCCGATCTCCCGGCGGTGCGGCCATCGGGCTAGTCTTTGAGCTCGACGTTCCAGTAGGACGCGTCGGCCAGACCCAGGAAC
>CALAOV010000285.1 GCA_937889515.1 uncultured Myxococcales bacterium
CCCGCCGATGGCGATCCGGCCTGACGCTCCTCCACCACCGTTCCGGTGAACCGCAGCGAGCCCGGCGCCCCCGCCCCGTCGCGACCCGCCGCGGTCAGCTCGACGAGACCGCCGCCGCTCAGCACGACGGTCCCCGCCGCGATCGTGACCGGGGCGCTCCCGTCGAGGGCACAGGCCGCGCCCGCGTCGAGCGCCAGTAGACCCTCGCGCTGGCGGGTGAACCCCACGCCTGGGACGTCGGCGTAGGGCGGCGTCAGCGTCGAGGCGGCAAGCCTGCAGTCGGGTCCGAGCTGCACCAGAGCCTGGCGCCCCTCGGCGTATTCGATCTCGACGGTGTGCGCGGTGCCCGGCGTCTCGGTCGCCGGAGCCACCGCGGCGGCCAGGGAGCCCGATCGCGACAGCACGCCGGTATACGTGGTGTGCGGTGGGCTGAGGAATCCCGTCGGTGTCGCGGGCGGATGAATGACCGGGACACAGCCGCCCAGCGCGACCGTCAACGCCACGACCGTCGATGCTCGCCCCGCCGGTGGGTGCATGGATCGATTGAACACCTTTGTCCGCGGGCTGTACGTAGTACCCATCACGTTCGCGTCCTGCTATGGCTAGGCGCCCATGACGGAAGGTGAGCCGACCGACGGGCGTGGCGACGGGCGCACCGGCGCGCGCGCCACCGATCCCCGTCGCGGACAACGCAACCGGCGCGGAGCCTGTCGAAGGGGTGACATGACCACGACGGGCGGGGGCAGGACCTCGGCGCTTCTGGTCGTCTGCGTCGCGCTGGGCGCCGCCGCCTGTGGAACCACCTACCGGGAGGTGCGTCTCAGCGAGCCGGCCATCGCGGCGGCGGGCGGCGTGCGGGTCGAAGTCCAGCGCGCCTTCCTGAACGACGAGGTGCTCGAAGACGGCGTGGGGGACGACACCGCCCTGATCGTCGAATTCACCGTGTCGAACGCCAGCCCACAACCCTACAGCGTAAAGGCGTCGGCGCTCTGGTGCCTGCTGGCGGTCGACGTGACTCAGCCGGGCGAAACGCGGCTCTTGCCGCCGTCCGTCGACGGAGAAGGGGCCTTCCCGGGCGAGCTGCCGGAGCCCCTGTTGCTGGAGCCGATCGACGTGCCGGCCGGACAGACCCGATCGTTCTGGGTGCTGTTTCGCGGCTACGAGTTCCCGGGCAGCGAAATTCCCCGACGGGTCACCCTGAACATGCCGGGGATAGACGGGCAGACGATGCACCTGGACCTGGCCGACCCGGCGCGCGGGTATCTGCGCTGGAAGGTGGCGCCCAAGCGCAGCGCCTTCATGATCGGCTTCCAGAACGATTCGTTCGTCGGCAGCTATTTGAAGGGAAGCTCGAGCTCGATGCGGATCTCCCGGATTGCCCGCGCCGGGCCGCTGCTCTGGGACCTGGGCCTCACCGAGACCGTGCTGGTGCAGACCCAGGGCCGCCTGCAGGCGCCCCTCGCGTCGTTCTCGAACATCGGCCTCGAGGCCCACCTGACCGTGCCCATCTGGAAGTGGGGCACGCCGCTCGATCCCCGGCGAATCGGCATCTACTCAGGCGCCGAAGTACAGTTCCTGGCGGCGATGATGCCCCCGGCACCACCCGATGTCACGCCGACGCCCATCACCTATGGCGCCTTCGATCCCGAGATCGGTCTCGAGCTGGACGTCGGCGCGCTGCGCACCGCCGCCACCCCCTTCCCGCTCGCCAACGAGGGGCGCAACCCCATCCCGCGCTGGCTGATCCGCTATGGGTACACCCACTCCTGGATTGGCCACGGCACCGCCGACGGCCTCGTCAGCAGCGTGCGCCTGGTCTGGTAGTCGCGCGAAGCGCCGCTAGAGGAATTCGCACAGGTAGGCGCAGGGCTGCAGGACGCGCACGTCGAAGCCGCTGCGGCCCGCGATCTCGAAGGCGGTGCCCGCCGGGTAGTGCGACCAGCTTCCGCCCTCGGGCTTGGCCGAGAGCTCGCCGCTCAGGATGGTCATGCGCTCGGGGGCCTCGGTGCCGAAATGGTGCTCACCGGGCGCGATGACGCCCACGGTCGCGCGCCGGCCGTGGCGCTCGAAGCCGATGCTCTGAACCTGCCCGTCGAAGTAGCTGTTGTGCTTGAGGGTGGATGCCGACATGGCGACATCCTACAGCCCGGACGCGATCTGAGCGGCGGGACTGCTCAGCTCGGGGGGCCGACGACGAAGTTCTGGGCCCACTGCGCGATGTGGTTGGAGGTCGTGATGTCCTGAAACGGCAGGCAGAACGCCGTGTAGCTGGGATCGGCGCCCCCCACCCCCTGCCGGATCCCGACCATCCAGATGAGCGTCCCGATGGTCGTCTCGTCGGTGGTGGCCGGCTTTGGCGGCGTTCGAAGCCCGTACTGGCGCGTCGACGAGAAGGTCAGCCAGAGGACCTTGTTCAGCTCGTCCAGGTTCTCGATGAAGGGGGCCCACTTGGGGAAAGAGTTCGTCAAGGTGGTGTTGGTGCCGTCGGCGACGCCCGGACCGTTGGCGCTCGCGAGGGCGACGGACGTGGCGCCGGCGGTGAGCGAGGTCAGGAACATCGTCGCCGTCGCGTCGGTGTCGGCGTCGCAGGATTTGTCTGGCGCCTTCCCCAGCGCCGCCGTCCCGGCGGTGCAGGTCGACTGATCGTAGACCACCAGGTTTCCGTCCGGGCTGATGGCCGGATAGTAGTTGTTCTGGCCCAGCATCGCGGGAACCAGCATCTGCGGCGCGCCCCAGGTACCGGCGGTCAACTGGATGAAGTCGATGCCGCCCGTCGAGGGACGTTGATCGGTGGTGGTGGCGGTGGCGTCGACCGACGTGAAGGCGATGGTCTCCGCCCCGCTGGTGTTCTTCGACCAATCCGGATGATCGGCCCGGAGGCCCATCAGATCGATCGTCTGCGTTACCGCGCCGCTGGTCCCGTCGAAGATCATCAGGTTGGATGCCCCTTTGCGGGCCGAGTTGGAGCCGCTCGGGTTATCGCCGAAAACCCCCACGAACTGGGTGCTGTCCTTGTTCCACGATTCGAACTGGCTCCGCTGCGCCAGCGGAAACGGCTGAAGGGCGACGTTGTTCGTGATGTCCCAGAGGAGGAGGCGGCCATCGCCCTGTCCGTTGGCGCTGGCGACCAGCTTCTGCCCGTTGGGCGCAAGGCCGTGACAACCGACGCAAGCGATCGACGCGCCGGCGGCGGCCGGGACGAGGTAGGGCGCCGGCGCGGTGGTGCTGCCGCCGAAGTCGTAGCGCATGATCGCCGTCTTGTTGCTGGTGGTCCAGTAGTAGAGCGCCCCTCGCACGGCGTCCTTGCTGAACTGCATGTTGAAGGTGCTGCTGGCGCCGACCGAGGTGCCTGTGTCGTCCGTGCCGCGTACCACCAGCTGGACCAGCCCCTGCCCGGCGTTCGAGGTGGCCACGCTGGCCCACAGGCCCGGATCGGGCAGATAGATACAGCCGGTGATTCCGGCCGGCGCGGTGCAACGGATGAAGCTGTTCACCGTCGAGAGCGGCCCCGTGAAGCTGACCTCGAACAGCGTGTTGTTGGCGCCGGGCATGAAATGGATCTCGACGCTCGAAATGTTGGGCGGAAACAACACGCCGTCGTTGGGATAGATGAGCTGGGGCGACCGGGTCGTGTCGTTGGTGGTGCTGGTGAACCGGGTCGCGGCGTCGGACGGGACCGTCCCCGTCATCATCGGATCGGGGCCGGTGAACGAATAGACGACCGTCAACTTCGCGGTGACCGCGAGCTGGCTGGTGCTGGCCGTGATGGTCACGATGCCGCCGGCGGTTCCCGTCGTGGTGGCCAGGCCGTTGTGATCGATCGTGACGATGCCGGCCGGCACCGCCGAATAGGCGACCTGGGTGGTGAGATCCACCGAGGCGCCGTTGACCGTTCCCATCACGGTGTATTGCTGCGTCTGCGCGGGTCCGCCGCCGGAGACGGTCAACGTCGCGGTCAGGGGCGTGATGGCCAGCGCCGTGGCTATCTGCGAGCCGGTCCCGCCGCTGCCGGCGCTTCCCGAGCTGCCACCGCTGCCGGCACTTCCCGAGCCGGCCACCTGGTTCGCTGGGCGAAACGAACAGCCCACCCCCATCGCCGCCACCAGGAGCAGCGGCGAAACCCGAATCCAGCAGACAGGACCGTGTGCTTCTCTAGTCTTCATGTCGTTCTTCCAATCTAGCGGCGTGACGTTGCGGGCACGAAGCCCGGGAATCGTGTCGGGCGGCACCTGCCCGCAGCATCGATTCCCGCTTCCGGGAATAGTGATCCATTCCGCGGCAAACATGGTCACCTTTTTCAGGCGGCGGCCCCGACGGCAGGCTGGAGAGACCTGGGATTCCGGCCGGGGGACTCCCACCCAGACCCACATGCGGACTACCCCTGCGTGAACGCCCGGATGGTCGCGAGGACGCGTGAATCTGCAAGCTCCTGAGTCTCGCCAGACGCCTTTCGCTGCGCCGAAGAGATCTCCAGGGAATGATTCCCGCCCTCCACGACGAAGAGCGTGCTCGGGGCGGTCATGCGGGCGCGCACGATCTCCAGCTTATCGAGCGGGCACAGGGGATCGCGCGTCCCCTGGACGAAGAGCACCGGCCGCCGGAGCGCGAGCAGAACCTGGTCGCGCAGGGCGCCGCTGGATCCCGATTGCAGGGGGTAGCCCAGACAGATGACGCCCGCGACCTCTTCCTCGAGCGCCAGATGGCACCCGATCCGGCCCCCCATCGACTTGCCGATCAGGAAGAGGGGACCGGCCGCCTTCGGGCGCGCCTCGGCCAGCGCCGCCCGATGTGCCTCCAGCAGCGCCGGCAGGCGGTCGGGTGTCTTGCGGCCCGCCCGCATGTAGGGATAGTCGAACGCTTGAACGTTGCCGAGCGCCTCTACCCGATGGCGCCAGGCCAGCATCCAGGCCGAAGACGACGGGGCGCCCGCGCCGGGCGCGAACAGGAAGAAGGGGCGCGCCGCCAGGCTCAGCTCGACTCCCCCGACGCCGGGCCGGTCTCCGGGGCGGTCTTGGGATCCGGCTCGATCGGGGTCTTGGGGACGAAGAAGACGAGCACCAGGCTCGGCAGGCTGCAGAGGAAGGCGATCGACAGCGCGATCGGGAAGCCGGCCCGCTGGGCCACGAACCCGGAGATGATCCCGCTCAACGTCGACGCGAGCGACACGATCACCGTGATGAACGCGAAATGCGAGGCCGAGAACATGCTGCGGCAGCGCTGCATCATGAAGATCGAGTAGGCGGTCATGCCGATCCCCCCGACCAGCTGTTCGAAAAGCGTGATGCAGACGATGCCCGGCAGGTGCGGCCTCAGTACCGCCATCGCGACGTACAGCAGGATCGACAGGTTCTGCAGGTAGGCGATCGGCGTCAGCGAGCGGGCCAGGGTGCGCCGGCCCACGATGAGACCCCCCAGGATCGCCCCCACCGTGGCGACGCCGATCTGCAAGCCGTTCAGGATTCCGCGCTGGGCCGTGGTGACGCTGAGCTCGCGCAGCAGGGGCTTCGACAGGTTGAACATCATGATGTCGCCGACCCGATAGAGAAACAGAAACGTCAGCACGAGCAGCGCCTGGGGCTGCTTGATGAATGACGCATAGGCGGCCAAGAACGCGCTCACCTTCGAACGGTGCAGCTCCGCGTCGGGGTGACGCTCGGCAGGGATCGGCATCAGCGAACGGTTGGCGACTCCGGTGACCAGCATCAGCACGCCGGCCGCCCCGAAACCCAAGGTCCAGTTGGTCTTCGCGGCCAGATAGACCAGCGCCGACGAGCCGACGATCGTGGCCAGCTTGAAGGCCGCGGTCCGGGTGCCCGCAAAGGTCGCCTGGTCATCTTGGTTGAGGGCCTGGAGATAGAAACCGTCACAGGCGACGTCGTGAACGGCCGACAGGATCGCGAGCACGCCCGCGACGATCCAGAACGCCCGCAGCGTCCCGTGGGGCGCGATCGCGGCCACCGCGAACATCCCCAGGCCGAGCACGAGCTGCATGACCCAGAGCCAGGTCCGCTTGCGGCCGAAGAGGTCGACGAACGGGCTCCAGAGGAACTTGAGCGTCACCGCGCCGTGGAACGCCGACGTCGATGAGACCTGGACGACCGAGGCGCCGGTCGCGGTCAGGAACTCGGCACACATCTGGTGCAGGAAGCTCCAGGGCAGTCCCTCGCCGAAGTAGGTGGTCGAGGTCCAGAGCAGGGCCCGTTTCGAGCGTGGCGGCATGCCGGTCGAACGATGGTCGAGCGCGCGCCGCGTCGCCGCCAGTTATTTCGACCTCGGGCGGGTTGCGCCGGGGGTTTCAACGTATAGAATAATATCAATGGGTAGCGCGGCCGCTCGAACCTTGGACGACGTGGCGCTGGTGCGGGCCCTCAAGGCCCTGGGCGACGCGACGCGCTTCCGGATGACCCAGGAGATCGCAGCCGCCGGAGAGCTCACCTGCGGGCAGGTGGCCGACCTTTTCGACGTGTCGCAACCGACCATCTCCCACCACCTCAAGATCCTGGTCGAGGCCGGTGTCCTGGTGGTCCGGCACGAAGGCAAGCATCACTACACCGCCGTGAACCGCGCCCTGCTCGCCAATCTGGGAGAGCTGCTGCCGTTGCGCCTCGCGTCGCAGGCCCGGCGCCCGCCCCAGCGCGAGCGGGCCGCCGCGCCCAAATCTCGGGCCTGACCTAGCCCCGGCCGGAACGGCGGCTGTAACCTTCTTGGTTTCGATACATCGAAACATTTGAATCTTTCGATTCAAGAGGAGCACATCATGGCCACCACCAAATGGGATTTTGACTTCACGCACTCCAACGTAGACTTTTCGGTCCGTCACCTGCTGGTCTCCAAGGTGCGCGGGCGTTTCAACAAATGGAACGGAACTCTGCTGATCGACGAGGCCGATCTGGGCGCCTCCTCGGTCGAGGTCCAGATCGATGCCGCCAGCGTCGACACCTCGGAGCCCAAGCGCGACGAGCACCTCCGTTCGGCCGACTTCTTCGACGTCGCCAAATACCCGCACCTGACCTTCAAGAGCACGGGCGTCGAGAAAAACGGCGACGACCGGCTGCGGGTGGCGGGCGATCTGACCCTCCACGGGGTCACCCGTCCGGTCGTGCTGGACGTCGAACGCGGCGGGAGCGTGCGGGATCCCTGGGGCCTTCAGCGGACCGGGTTCACCATCACCGCCGCCATCGACCGCAAGGACTTCGGCATCACCTTCAACCAGGCTCTCGACCACGGCGGTGTTGCGCTGGGCGAAAAGGTGTCGATCAGCATCGATATCGAGGCGACCAGCGCGGCCGTCGCGCAGGCGGCCTGAGCTCGGGCCAGCGGCGGTCGGGGCAGCTTCGGACCGAAAACCGCCCCGCCCTCAGCGCGTGAGGACGACACAGAAGGTCGTCACCAGCGCCAACAACACCAGGCTGGACCCGACAAAGAGGCACCGCTCTCGCAGGATATAGCGCTCGAGGTGCCGCTTGAGCGGATCCCCACCCGCCAGGTGTCGTCTTTGCTCAGCGGTCTCGTAGTATTTGCCCCATTCTCCGGTCGTCGCTGTCGCCACAACCGCCTCCTATTCTCCCCCTAGGATCCACCTCGGCGGGAAGAGCAAAATGCTTGAGGCCGGAACTGTGACCCACTCGTCACATACCCCCCGGGGGGCGGCTGATATACGCGAGCGGTCGTGGTGGGTTGCCCGTGAACAGCGCATCGCTTCGCACCACGCTCGCGGTCAGTCTCGGCGCGATGGCCGCGCTCTCCGGCAGCTGCGGCGGACCCGACAATCGACCGGCCGAGTGGGGCTACATTTCGCCCGCGCTCTTCCAGCCGAATTGCGCCACCACCAGCTGCCACAGCCCGGCGGCGGCGGTCTCCGGCCTGGATTTCTCCACGCCCGACAACGGCTATACGAGTCTCACCGGTCTGTGGGTCTGGGTGGTGGTGACCGACGGGGGCGTGGCGCCTCCCGCGGGTGTCCCGTGCGCGACGATCAACGGTACGTTCGTGTGCGAGCAGCAGCTTCGCCCGCTCATCACCCCGTACGATCCATCGGGCTCGCGGGTCGTCAACATGCTTCGCGCGCGCAACGCCCCGCGGATGCCGCCCGATCGTCCGCTGCCTGAAGCCGACATAGAGCTGGTTGAGCGGTGGATCCTGAACGGGGCATGCCGGACCGGTCTTTCGTGCAATGACGCCTCGGTCGCCGCGGCGAGCCTGGAGGCACCGATTCCCGTCAGAGCCGGCGCTCGGAGCTCGATCGCGGGTGATGACTAGGCAGGCGAACATGTCGCCGCGATCGTCGCTGGTTTTTCTGGTCGGCCTGCTGGCTGGTGCCGGCTGCGGTTCGGGTGCCTCCGTGCCCGCGAACCCCACCTGGGCGAACGTGGCGCCCATCCTTCGCGGGGAGTGCAACAGCTGCCATGGCTGGACGGCCGGCGACATGGCCAACCCCGCCTATCCTTTTCGTTTCGATTTTTATGACGTGACCGCCGCCGTCTGCGGCGACGCGGCGCTGGCGATGGATCCCACCCTCACACTGGCCGGGTCGTCGGCGTCTTCGATCCAGATCAGCGCAGACGTCGTTCCGCAAGGCGGCGCCAAATGGGCCCGGATGCCGCCCCAACCCAGCCCCGCGCTTCCCGACTTCGAGGTCCAAACCCTGAAACTGTGGGCTGGCCAACCGGTCAAGGGACCGCCTCCGACGACCAACCGACCACCGACGGTCGAGGTCAGTCAGCTCCCCTTCCTGGCAAAGGATCAGCTCGCGTTTACGGCGGTCATCGACGATCCCGATGGCGATTCCGTCATCGGGGTCATCGAAGCCAATGGCTTCGCGTTTCCGATGAACCGTCCGGGTTCGTTCGCGGTCAACTTCGATGCGTCGCAGTGGCCTCCTGGCGCCGTCGACGTCAAGGCCGTCCTGTGCGATGGGTGGGTGAGCGCGACGTACGACATCGGCCCGGTTCAGATTCAGAATTGAAAGGCGCGCGCCACCATGGGTTCAGCCCCCACAGACCAGCGTGACGTCGATGCTCGAGGCCTGGTCTTCAACGAGGTTGAACGGCGCGCTCGTCCCGGTACACGGCTCACCTGCGGCGGTGGTTCCTGTCAGCTGGAGAACCATACCTGTGCCGGGTGGCAGCGCCAGCACCACGGATAGCGTTCCGTCGGGAGCGCTCGCGTAAATCGTGCCCGTCGTGATCACGTCGCCGGTCCCAGATACGACGGCGTAGCTCACGACCGTCAGGTTCGACCCCGCTGGCAGCGTCAGCGCGAACCGCCCCTCGACGAGACCCGCGTCGGCCACCCCGGTTGTTACGCGCCAGTTGTCGCCACATGACGTCAGCACCACGCAGGCGCAGAGCGCCGCGGCCGCGAACGAGCCCGTCCTGAAACGACTTCTCTTCACGATGCCTCGAATCTTTCTACACCCTGCCCCGCCCGAAGCAGCGGCTCAAGAAACTTGCCCGGCCCTGAAATGAAAACGTCACGCCGACCGTCGGCAATCGAAAGGCAACTCTCAAAAAAAAGGGCGCACCCCCCGAAGGAAGTGCGCCCTTGATCCGCCGGCTTCTCGCCGGCGCCTGAGCTGACTCGCTCAGCGCGTCTTTTCGACTACAGGCTGTTGCAGGGGGTGCAGGCCGAGTGGACGGCGCAGTCCTTGATGTTGTCGGCCATGCCGACCGCGGTGGTCGGGTCGAACGACGCCACGCCGATGAAGCTCGCGAAAGCTCCCTCGGTCGAAGCGGCGGTCAGGCTGGCTGCGCGGGGGTCGACAGCGCCGTCGGCCAGGGCCGCGGCGTGGAACTGCGCGACGCACTTGCCGACGACACCCGTGCCGCCGTTGCAGTTGGCGGCGGTTTCAGGCGCCGGGCCGCAGTAGCAACCCTCGGCCGCATTGTCGCCGGCCGTGGTTCCATTGCCGTTGGTCGCGCAGTTGTTGGCGTTGATGCAAGTGAGCAGATTCTTGCAAGCCGAGATCTGCCCTGCGGTCGGGAGCGAATCGCAGCCGAAGGGAACGCCGCTGCCGTCCTGCGAAAGGAAGCCCGGATCGCAGTTTCCATCGCTGCTGGAGAGCTCGCAAACGCCGCAAGCGGTCTCGTTCTGGCTGTTGCCAGCCGCGCCGCCCGCGCCGGTCGTGCCAGCCACGCCCGTGCCAGCCGCGCCGGTCGTGCC
>CALAOV010000286.1 GCA_937889515.1 uncultured Myxococcales bacterium
TTGGTAGTCGCCTCGACCGGCTTGGTCGCGGCAGCGGCGGGGGCCGCTTCGGCCGCGGGGGCTGTCGGCGTGCCGGTCTTGGTGGTGGTCTGGATGGATTCGCGCGCCTTCTCCAGGTCCATCTTCAGCTGGGTCGCCCGCTGATCTTCGGCCTTCTTCTGGACCGACTTGCGCTCCGCCAGACGTTGCAGGCGCTTCGAATCCTGCTGGCTCGAGAAGTGCGCCAGGCCCAGCGAGGTCAACAAGAAGAGGAACGCCGTGATGGAAGTGAGCCGGGTCAGGAAGTTTCCGGCCCCCGAAGAGCCGAAGACGGTCTGGCTTCCGCCGCCGCCGCCAAACGCGATCCCCATCCCGCCTCCCTTGCCGGCTTGCAGCAGCACGACGAGGATCAGGAACAAGCAGACAAAGACGTGAAGGACGGTGAGGAACGTGATCATGCGACAGACCCTTCTTTAATCCCAGCTTGGATCCCAGCTTGTACGATGCGGACGAACGACTCCGCCGAGAGCGACGCGCCACCGACCAAACCCCCGTCGACGTCCTCCTCGGCCATGAGCGCGCGGATGTTGTCGGGCTTGACGCTACCACCGTAGAGGATGCGCAGGCGAGGGGCCAGCGCAGGCGCGCGTCCGGCGACGCGGGTGCGAATGAACCTATGCACCTCCTGGGCCTGGGCGGGCGTCGCGTTGCGGCCGGTGCCGATGGCCCACACCGGCTCGTAGGCGATGACGATGCGCTCCAGATCCGCGTCGGCGAGATCGGCCAGCGCGGCGTCGAGCTGCGCCTGCACGCGGCCGAGGGTCTCGCCGGCGTCGCGCTCGGCCAGGGTCTCGCCGACGCAAATGATGGGCGAAAGTCCGGCCGCCAGAGCGGCGCGCGCCTTCAGATTCACCGCTGCGTCCAGCTCCCCGAACAGCTGGCGCCGCTCGGAGTGGCCGACGATCACGTATTTGCAGCCGGCGTCGGCGAGCTGGGCGGGCGACACCTCACCGGTAAAGGCGCCCTTGCCCTCCCAGAAGCAGTCCTGGGCCGCCACGGTCACCGGTCCGTCCTCGAGCCGTTTGGCGACGGCGTAAAGGGCGGTGAAGCTGGGCGCCAGGGCGACGTCGACCTCGCGAAGGGCCGTGACGCCGTTGCGAACGTCGGTGGCCAGCGCGAGCGACTCCGCGATCGAGCCGAAGAGCTTCCAGTTGCCACAGAAAAACGGTCGCCGCGCGCGGGTCATCGCAGAGCTCAGCTTTCGAGGGCCGCCAGGCCGGGGAGCTTCTTGCCCTCCAGGAACTCCAGCGAGGCCCCGCCGCCCGTCGAGATGTGGGTGATCTTGTCGCCGAGGCCGCTCTTGTGGATGGCGGCCACCGAGTCGCCGCCGCCCACCACCGACAGCGCGCCGGTCGCGCCCGCCACGGCCTTGGCCACCGCCAGGGTGCCACCCGCGAAGGGCTCCGATTCGAAGACGCCCATCGGCCCATTCCAGAAGATGGTCTTGGCGCGCGCGATCGCGTCGGCGAATCCGCGGGCCGTCTCGGGCCCGATGTCGAGCGCCGCCAGATCCTCGGGCACCGCCATGGCCTGCACCACGCGGCCCGACTCCGACTTGGTGCCGGCCGCCGCCACCATGTCGCGCGGCAGGAGCACGTCGATGTTGTTCTCCTCGGCCTTCTTGAGGAACGCCCGCGCCAGCGCCAGCTTGTCGTCTTCGACCAGCGAGCGCCCGAGCTTGCCGCCCTTGGCCTTGAGGAAGGTATTGGCCATCGCGCCGCCGATGAGGACCTGATCGACGCGACCGAGCAGATTGTCGAGCACGCCGATCTTGTCGGAGACCTTGGCGCCGCCGATGATCGCCACGAACGGCCGCTCGACGTCGCCCAGGAGCTTGCCCAGGAACTTCACCTCGCGCTCCATGAGCAGGCCCATCCCCTTTTCGGAGACGAACTTGGTCATGCCGACGGTCGAGGCGTGCGCGCGGTGGGCCGTGCCGAAGGCGTCGTTGACGTAGACGTCGGCGTAGCTGGCCAGCGCGCGCGAGAAGGCCTCGTCGTTCGCTTCTTCGGCGGGGGAGAACCGGAGATTTTCCAGCAGCGCGACCTGACCGGCGTGCAGGTCGTTCACCACCTTGCGGGCGCCGTCGCCGACCGGCTCGTCGGTCAGGGTGACGTCGGCGCCGATGAGCTCCGCCAGCCGCGCGGCGACCGGCTCCAGCGTGTACTTCTTGTCGACCTTCCCTTTGGGCCGGCCGAGGTGCGAGGCCAAGATCACCCGCGCCCCCTTCTCGATCGCGAGCTTGATGGTGGGGAGGCTCTCGCGAATGCGGGTGTCGTCCGACACCTTGCCTTCGGGGCTCAGGGGGACGTTGAAGTCGACGCGGATAAAGAGTCGCCGGCCGGCAATGTCCAGCTCGGAAATCGTCTTGATACCCATCTCAAATCGCTCCGTCCCGACCGATCGGCGAGCTGCGGACAAAAAAAAGCGCGCCCGGGTCGGGGCGCGCGAAGAATGCGTTAAGAGGTATGGAAAAGCTAGAAAATTAGTCCAAAGGCCCGAGGTCGGTCGTGACCAAGCCGATGATCTCGGTGGCCAGCGCGACGATCTGTTTCGGCTCGTAGCCGTTCTCGCGCAGCTCCTTGTAGATGGTCTTGGAGAGAATCTGGAGCGCTCTCTCGGGATTCGCCGCCGGTACGACGCTGGGCGGGTTGACGGTCTTGATCGGTGTCGTTTGCATGACGGCTTGGGCCATAGAACCCTCCTCCCAGAAGGTCGGGCCGAACGAAGTGCACACGACATGCCATTGGTATCAATATCTTAAGTTATTGAAATTATTGTGAACTATTTGGAAACAATTGGGGCACCGCGAAGCCTTCTACGCACCCAGGAACCCCTGGAAGACAGCCAAGATCGGTGAAGCTGGGTGTATTTCCCGTCGAGGAACCGTTGCCTGGGCGTCACCGGCGCGGTTGGGATCCGGATGGCGCATGTCGAGCGAGGGTGCGAAAGATGTTTTGCAGGCGTTCGCTACGCCGCTCGTCTTCGCGATGGTTTTGCTGGCCTGTCTTCGTGCCCGTTTTGAGTTTGGCCTGCTACACTCTGGCGGCGAGGTAAGCCGTGAAGAAAGCTCAGTCGATCGAGATCGCGTATCTCATCAACGGCGAGGTTATTTCCGAGCGACGTCTGTCGCAGCGGGGCGAGTGGCGCAGCGCCGCTTCCACCTTCGGACTGGTCGTCGCGATGTCGACGGCCGCCGCCTTGGTCGTAGCGCTGGTGCTGCAAGGCGCGCATCGGGTCGTCTATGGACCCGCGTACGTCGGGCTGTGGATCGTCATCGGCCTCGGGGTCGCCGCGCTGGCCGCCTCGCGCGCGGCGGGTCGTGCGCGCGCGTACAGCATTGGAGCCGGCATAGACGACGACGCTTTTTCGGCGCTCGCGTTTCCGCTGGTGCGCCGGACGCGCGCCGGCTACCGGATCGCGCTCATCCCGGGTTTCACCGGTCGGATCGATGGCGAGCGCGCGCCGCTGCCGCTCGAGAGCTTGGCGCGCGAAGCCGGGAATCGGTTGGTCGACGTGCCGCTCGAGCCGGGCGCGCGCGCCGAGCTCACGCTGGGCGCGACCACGTTCGTCATTCGCAGCGTTCCCGATAGCGGCCGCTCGCCGGCGCTTCCGTCGGGGGCTGCGCGCCGGTTCGTGCGGCGTACCTTCTTGCCGCTCGAGTTGGCCGCCGTCGCCAGCATCTTCTGCGCGGTACCGGTGGGCGCCCAGATCGGCGAGGCGGACATGAAGTCGGCCATCCCCAGCCACGCCACGCCGTGGGAGATCGAAAAGGCCCTGCGCGCGGAGGCGCAGACGCAGGCGTCCGCGCTGCACCAGTGCTTCGACGTGCTGCCGATTTCTTGCCAGCGCTCCGGCTACGTCGGCGTCGGCGTCTCGCTCTCGCGCGAAGGTGAAATCCGCTCGCACTGGATCGCGCGCTCGACCTACGGCGCGGAGTGCCCGGTCGAGCAGTGCATGTCGGACGTGGTCTCGAGCTGGTTCTTCGAGCCGATCCCCGAGTCGATCCGGGTCGTGCTACCGGTCCAGGTGCTTCGCACCGATCGGCCGCTGCCGTACGGGCCCGCGCGCGCGGCGGCCGACTTCGAGCGAAGCTCGTTCCGCGAGCACGCCTCCGTCGAGAATGTCGAAAAGAAGGCGCAGAGCAGCGTCAATTGAGCGACGGGCCATCGGACGAGCAGCAGGAACAGGAGCGGGCGCGCGAGATCGCGCTCCTCGAAACCTGCCATCGGTTCCCGGGCGACTTTCCCCTCTCCGTGATCGCGAACAATGACGAAGCGGTGACCGCGGCGGTGATCGCGGTGGCGACCGCCGGTGGCGCCGTCCCGGTCGGCGCGCACGACCGGCAGCCCTCGAAGGGCGGCAAATACGTCTCCCATCGATTGGAGGTTCGATGCGCCAGCGCCCAGGAGGCGCACACGCTTCGCATCAAGCTCCGCGCCGTCCCCGGCGTCATCAACGTTCTATAGAGTCGGGACCCTGGGAGGGTCCCGCGCCCCCCGCGATGAGCTCGGACGGGCAGAGCCCGCCCTCGTTCACGCGACAGAGCCCGCCCTCGTTCACGCGACAGAGCCCGTTCTCCTTCACGCGATCAGCTCGGCCTGCCAGCGGCGGGAGCGGGCGACGGTGGCGCGGTATTTTTCGATCTCGTGGGCCTTTCGGGCGGCGTCCCAGCCGAGCTCGGCGCCCAGCAGAGCCGCCGCGCGGCCGGCGACGGCGAGCCCTTGATCGCGCGCATCCCGGAAGATCGGCACGCGGCGGGACAGCGCATCGTCCAGATCGCGGGCGTGCTCATGGCGCGCGGCGTGGACGATCTCGGCCCAGAGGTATCCGAGCTCGGGATCGATGCGCGCCCCCAGCTCGGGCGCGTCGGCGAGCACCGCGAGCAGCTCCCCCGCGCGCGCGCCATAGGTGCCGCCGATCCGGGCGGTGACGTCGTTGCCGAATTCGTGCGCGCCCAGGGCAGCCGGTGGCGGACCGCCGCCGGGCAGCGGGCGCGCCGCGGTGGTGCAGGGCGCGAGGGGGCGTTCGAGCCCGGCGGCGCGCAAGGTCTCGACGACCCGGTCGACGGCCTCTTCGGCCATCCGACGGTTGGTGGTCAGCTTGCCACCGGCGATGGTGAGGATCCCGTCGGGACCTCGCGCGATCTCGTGCTCGCGCGAGGTCTCCGAGGGGGACTGCGCGTTCGCGGCCAGCAGCGGGCGCAGGCCCGCGTAGGTCGACAGCACGTCGGCCGGTCCCAGGGCCAGCGACGGGAAGGCGTGGCGCACCGCTTCGATCAGATAGGCGACGTCGGCGCCGCGGGCGCGGATCTCGTCGCCGACGCGGGGGGGGCGGCCGGGGTCTTCGATCGGCGTGAAGTCGGTATCGGTGGTCCCGACGATGGTGCGGGGGCCCGCCGGGAGCACGAAGAAGAGGCGGTTGTCGCGCGGCGAACGGAGCACGATGGCCCGCCCGCCGTGCGGCACGCGCTCGGCGTCGAAGACCAGGTGCACGCCCAGAGTCGGGCGCAGTCGCCGGCGCGGACCGTCCAGAAAGCCGTCGGTGAACGGACCGGTGGCGCTGGCCACCAGGCGCGCCTCGATCTCGAAGCGGGCGCCGGTCTCCCCATCGACGACGACGGCGCCCCGGGCGCGCCCGCGGCGATCGCGCGCGACCTTTTCGACGAACAGGTGGTTGGCGCAGGCGGCTCCCGCGGCCTCGGCGTCGAGCACGTTCTCGAGAACCAGGCGCGCGTCGTCGGTCTGGCAATCGACGTAGGCCTGGGCACCTTCCAGGCCGGCGCTGCGCAGGGCTGGCGCGAGGTCATAGACCTCGTGCGCCTCGACGTGCCGGCTGGCGGCGGGGGGACGCCAGAGCGCCAGCGCGTTGTAGAGCGCGATGCCGGCGCCCAGCGTGCGGAGGCCCGGACGCTCGCCCCGATACCCCGGAAAAAGGAATTCGATGGGCCGGCACAGATGCGGCGCGATCCGCATCAGCCGGCGGCGCTCGCGGAGGCCCTCGAACACCAGCGGCAGATCGCCGTATTGCAGGTAGCGCAGCCCGCCGTGGATCAGCTTGGACGAGTTGCTCGAGGTCTGACCGGCGAAGTCGCCGGCGTCGCAGAGCGCGACCTCGAGTCCGCGCAGCGCAGCATCGCGCGCCACCGCCGCCCCGGTGGCGCCGCCCCCCACTACCAGGAGCTCGAATGGTCGGGAGGCGAGACGCGCCAGCGTCGCCGCGCGGGTCGCCTGGAATCCGCGCGGAGACGCCGTCATTCCTTGAGCGCGATGTGCAGCTCGTCGAGCTGGCGCCGCGAGACCGACCCCGGCGCCTCGGTCAGAAGATCGGTCCCCTTCTGCGTCTTCGGGAACGCGATGACGTCGCGCAGAGACTCGGCGCCACACAGGAGCATGGCCAGGCGGTCGACGCCGGCCGCGATTCCGCCGTGCGGCGGGGGGCCGAACTTGAAGGCCTCCAGCAGGAAGCCGAACTTGGCGCGCGCGTCCTCGTCGGAGAGCCCCAGCGCCCGGAAGACCCGCGCCTGCAGGTCGGAGCGGTGGATCCGGATCGAGCCGCCCGCGATCTCGTTGCCGTTGAGCACCAGATCGTAGGCGCGCGCGCGGACGGAAGCTGGATCGCTCTCGAGCCGGTCGACGTCGTCGGCGTGGGGGGAGGTGAACGGGTGGTGCGCCGAGACCAGCTGGCCCTCCTCGTTGGCCTCGAAAAGCGGGAAGTCGGTGATCCAGCAGAACCGCCACTGGTTCTTGGGGATGAGATCGTGCTTGGCCGCCAGGTGGAGGCGCAGGCCGCCCAGCACGGCGTTGACCAGCTTCTTGGCGCCGAACTGCAGGAACAACAGATCCCCGTCGCCGAGGCCGGCGGCTTCGTTGATCGCGCGGCGCAGATCGTCGGTCATGGTCTTCATGGGGCTCTGGGTCCAGACGCCGCCCTCGCCGATGCGGGCGCGCGCCAGACCCCGGGCGCCGAATCCCTTGGCGAACTCTTCCAGCTTGTCGAGGTCGGCGCGCGACAGACTCTTGGCCTGCGCGGCCGGCAGCCGCCATCCTTTGACGGCGCCGCCCGGGGTCTTCACGGCCGCTTGCAAGAGGCCGACGCCCCCGCCGTCGTGGCGGGTGACGATCTCCGTCAGGTCGCACAGCGGCAGATCGAACCTGAGATCGGGCTTGTCGGAGCCGTACTTGCCGATGGCCTCCGCGTGCGGCAGGTGTAGGAACGGGCGCGGCACCTCGATGCCGAGGACGTCCTTCCACAGGGCGACCATCAACCCTTCCATGATGTTCTGCACGTCTTCTTCGACGACGAAGCTCATCTCGAGGTCGATCTGGGTGAACTCGGGCTGGCGGTCGAGCCGGAGGTCTTCGTCGCGGAAGCAGCGGACGATCTGGAAGTAGCGGTCCATGCCCGCGACCATGAAGAGCTGCTTGAAGATTTGGGGCGACTCGGCGAGCGCGTAGAACTGTCCCGGGTTGAGCCGCGAGGGGACCAGGAAGTTGCGCGCGCCGCCCGGGGTGTACTTGACCATGAACGGCGTCTCGATCTCGAGGAAGCCGCTTTCGGACAGATAGCGCCGGGTGGTCTGATAGACCGTCGAGCGTTTGATGAAGTTCTTCTGCAGTCCGGGTCGGCGCAGATCGAGATAGCGGTGCTTGAGGCGGATGGTCTCGTCCGACTTGGTCTCGTCGGTGAACTCGAAGGGGGGCGTCTCGGAGGTGGAGAAGACCGTCAGCTCGTCGGCCTTCACCTCGATGTCGCCGGTCGGCATGTTGGGGTTCTTGTGGCCGCCCCGTTCGGCGACCAGGCCCGAGATCGCCACGCAGAACTCGCGGCGAAGCTCGCTGGCGCCCTGGTGCGCCTTTTGATTGGTGCCCGGTTCGAACACCACCTGCGTGGTGCCCGCCCGATCGCGCAGATCGATGAAGACGCAGCCGCCGTGATCGCGGCGGGCGGCCACCCACCCGAAGAGAACGACGCGCTGGTTCGCATCGGCGGCGCGAAGCGCGCCGCAATCGTGAGTCCGTTTGAGATCGATCATAAACTCGGCCATGGCGCTGAACTCTATCCGTTACCTTCTCCGCGCGCGAGTTCGTGTTAGCTTCGTCGGATGAAGTTGCGCGTCCTCTACCACGGCAACTGTTTCGACGGTTGCAGCTCGGCGGGGGTGTTCACGCGATTTTATCGCGAACGAATCGCCAAGGGCGCGGTGGAGGTGGTGTACCGGCCGCTCGAGCACAAGGGCGATCCGCAGCCATTTTCGTCGGACTACTTCGACGGCGACGAGAACGCCTGCGTCGATTTCCGCTACTCGCAGGACCCGCGGCTGACCTGGTGGTTCGACCACCACGCCTCGGCCTTCCAGCTGGCGGGCGACGAGGACCACTTCCGCGCCGACGCCACCGGCCGCAAGTTCTACGATCCCAAGGCCAAGAGCTGCACCAAGTTCCTGGCCGACACGGTGACCGCCAAGTTCGGCTTCGACGCGGCGCCGATCGCCGAGCTGATTCACTGGGCGGAGATCATCGACGGCGCGTTGTTTCCCGACGCCAAGATGGCGGTGGAGCTCAAGGAGCCGGCGTTGCGCCTCATGACCTTCATCGAGAACAACCGCGATCCCGCCCTGGCCGTGCAGTTCATCGGCGATCTGGTGAGCCGCCCGCTCGCCGAGATCGCCGCCGATCCCTACGTCACCGGTCCGCTCGGGGGATTGCTCGAGCAGCACGCCCGAAACATCGAAACCATGCGGGCGTCGGCGCGCCTCGAGGGGGGGGTGGTCTTCTTCGACCTCGCCGATCGCGAGACCACCGCCTTCAACAAGTTCATCTCCTACTACCTCTTTCCCGAGGCCCGCTACTCGGTCGGCGTGTCGCTATCCTCGCGGGCGAAGATCTCGATCGGCGCCAACCCCTGGGCCAAGGTGCCCCGCACGCACGAGATCAACCGGATCTGCGAGCGCTACGGCGGGGGCGGTCATCCGGTCGTCGGCGCCATCTCGTTTCCGCGCGGTGAGCTCGGACGGGCCCGGGAGATCGCGCGCGACATCGTCGCCGAGCTGCAGAAGTAGATCGGCGACCCTAACGCCGGGGCGGGCGGAGGGTGCGGGGGCGGCGTCGGGTGACCGGGCGGGCGCGTTTGGCCTTGGGGGGCGGGGGAGTCGGCGGCGCGGTCTTGACCAGGCGGGACTCGACCCGATCGAGGCGCTCGCGCAGCTTGCCGGTCTCACCGCGCAGGCGCTCGACCTCGTCGTGCAACCGGCGCGCCTCGTCGGCGGGGCGGGCGCCGTCTTCGAGGGTGCGGATGGCGTCGTTCATCCGGCGGCGGGTGCGGCCGTCGAGCTCGGCGGCGATCGCGCCGCGAATCGCCGGGATAGCCTCCGCCAACCCCAGTCGTCCC
>CALAOV010000287.1 GCA_937889515.1 uncultured Myxococcales bacterium
GGCACCAGCGCGGGCGGCAGCGGCGGCGCGGCGGCGCCGGCCCTGTCCTACACGTTTGACTCGTCGATCCAGGGTTGGGCGATCAACACCTATCACGACCTCAACAGCACCAATATCGGCTTCGACCTCGCGCCCGACGCCGGAATCGACGCGGCGATGCCGCCGACCCTCACCCAGGATGCGACCGCCGGGAATCCGGCGACGCCGCCTGGATGCTTGAAGCTCACCGCGACCTATACGGGCTACAACCAGTACATCGACGTCAAGGTGGGCGTCTCCAATTTGAACCTGATGGGCAAGAAGGTGCACGCCCAGGTGCAGCTGGCTTCGGCCACGGGCGGTACCTTCCCGGGCGGCGCGATCCTCGAGACCGACACCACGGCAGCCTACAGCTACGGCGGCTCGGGGGGCGTGCAGCTCGGCACCGTGGGCACCTGGTTTCCGCTCACGCTCGACCTCGCCACGGTCACCCCGCAGTCGGGCCAGACCTACGACCCCACGATGGTCGTTCAGATCGGCATTCAGTTCTACTCGGGCTCGGCGCCCACCGACGGCGGCACGACCCTCGGCCCGCTCGAGGCGACCTTCCTCATCGATACCGTTCAGGCTCTCTAGACCCGAGCCGCATCAATAGGAGCCTGGCCGCGCCCTGCGTCCAGGCTCTTTTTTTGTCCGGCGTCTGGCTCGGGATCTTCGGCGCGCCGGCGCCTTCCGCGGTCCCCGTCTCCATCTCTCAGTGTCGCAGCGCCGCCCGGATCGCCGCCGCCGCTTCGGGGTTGGCGTATTTTGGGCTCTCCCAGCCAAAGATGTCGTAGTGGGCGCCGGTGACCCAGAGCAGCGCGCTCTGCGCCGTGCGCCCGTCGGTCCGGGCCAGGTAGCGCAGAAGTCCCTCGTGACCCCGGGCGATCTCGACTGCCAGCTCTTTTTCCTGCGCGGCCGTGGCGTCACCCGACCAGAGGTTGGGGTGCTTGAGGCCACCGCGGCCGACGCCGAACTCGCCGATGTGCAGCGGCGGGATCTCCTTGGCGCGCAGGCCGAGCGCGGTCTCCAGGATGTCGTGGCGGAAGCTCTTCTCGGCGGTGACCAGCGCATCGGCCACCTCGTCGACCGTCGGCAGCCGGCGGCCGCGGGCGTTCTCCGGCACGGCGACCGTCAGGTCCATGTACTGCGACAGCGAGAGCGCATCGAGGCCGCGGATGTACCGGGCCAGCGCCTTGCGGCCGGCGGCGGTCATGCGCCCCACGTAGTCGTCGGGGATCTCGAGGTGGTGCGTGAAGTTGTGCGAGAGGATGACCTTGCCGTCGAGGCCCAGCCGGCGCCGCTCCTTCTTGGCCGCCGCCAGCAGCTCTACCCAGCGCTCGGGTCCGTAGACCATCGAGTTCATCAGCTCGACGCCCAGCTCGAGCCGGATCGGTTTGGCGGGCGCGGCATAGACCCGTCCGAGGACCTCCTGCAACATCCGGAGGGCGCCGAAGACCACGCCGTTCCGGTAGTCGTCGCTCATCGGATCGACGTCGAAGAAGCCGCGCCAGGGACAGGCGACCCGCCAGCTCGCGTTGTCGGAGCGGAACGGATCGAACCCCCCGTGATAGACGGGCGGATCGAGGTGCGGTTTGATCACGACCTGAAAGCCGCCGCGGAGCGCCGCCTCGACGGCGCCTCCCAGCTCGGTGCCGTCGGGGCCGGAGGTCAGATCGATGCGATTGAGGCCGACGTACGCGTAGGTCGGAACGAAGGCCACCATCGGAAAGCCGATCGCCTTGAAGGTGTCGAGCTTCTTGGTGGCGTCGCGGAATTCGCCGCGCCACCCGCCGTAGCTGATGCCGAGCGGGATGAGGGCGGTGGTCGGGGAGGCGGACGCCAGCACCGGCGCGGGGGCCAGCGCGGTGGAGACGGGCGCCGGCGCGGGGACGCCCTCCGCGGCATCCGCGGCATCCGCGGCCGGGGCGACCAACAGCCATGGGATCGTAACCAACACGAGGATTTGACGAGATCGGATCATGGGGCGGTCAGCGTGCCGCGCGCGCCGGCCGGGCGCAAGCGGACTTGAACCGGGTGATGTCCCATGAGACAAAACCCGCGGAGGATAGATGTCGATCATGCTGAGTAGACGAGACGTCCTGCACGGCGCGGCGGTAGCGGCTGGTGGGCTCCTCATCGAAGGCTGTCACAGCCTGCCCTCGGCGGCGTCGCCCGGGTCGGTCGCGCGCGAGCACCTGCCCGGCGGCCTCGAGGTCCGGGGGACGCGCTTCGCCAAGGACGGCAAGCCGTTCTTTGTTAGCGGTATCAACTACTGGGCGGGGACGACCCTGGCGCGGGAGGGAAACAGCGCCGGCTGGGATCAGGTCAGGCGCGACCTCGACGGGATCCAGGCCGCCGGGATCAACATGATTCGCACCATGGGCGGGACCGAGGGGCCAGACAGCGAGCCGGAACGGATCATCCCGTCGATTCAACCGGCCATGGGCCAGTACGATCCGGCGGGCGTGGCCGGCGTCTTGCGTTTCGCCGACGAGCTACAGAAGCGCGGCCTGCAGGGCATCTTCATGTTCAGCAATTTCTGGCAGTGGTCGGGCGGCCTCGCGCAGTACTTGTCGTGGGCCGGCGCGGGTGCCATCCCGTATCCGCCGCCCGTGCCGGGCGGCAGCTACGACCGCTACCAGAAGTTCGTCGGGACGTTCTACAAGAACGACAAAGCCAAGGAGGCCTACCGGGCCTACCTCAAGTTCCTGGTGCCGCAGCTCAAGAACAACCCCTGCGTGATCTGGGAGCTGGCCAACGAGCCGCGCGGCATGACCAACATTCCCGCCTACCGAGACTGGATCGACGACAGCGCGCGCCTCGTCAAGTCGTTGGCGCCGGGGCAGCTGATCACGACCGGCTGCGAAGGGCTGACGGGGACGCCCGCGTATGCCGGCGTCGATCCAGTCAAGGACAACCAGAGCCCGGCCATCGACTTCATCTGCTTTCACATGTGGGCCCAGAACTGGAACTGGGTCCACCCCGAGAGCATTCCGGCGGGATATCCCAAGGCGCTCGATCTGGCCAAGAAGTACGTCAACAAGCACGCGGAGCTGGCCGCCAAGGTCGGCAAGCCGCTCTTGCTGGAGGAGTTCGGGTTCCCGCGCGACGCCGGCAGCTTCGACCCGACGTCACCGACCACCTTTCGCGATCAGTATTTTCAGGAGGTCTACGCCCTGGTGCAGTCGCTGATCGCGACCACGCCGATGGCGGGGATCATGCCCTGGGCCTGGGGCGGCGACACCCGTCCGCCGCGTCCGGGCGAGTACTGGAAGCTGGGCGATCCGTTCGTCGGCGATCCGCCCCACGAGCAGCAGGGCTGGTACAGCATCTACGACAAGGACACCACGCTGAAGCTGATCGCGGAGTGGTCGCCGAAAATTACGACGAACGCGACGATTACTTTGGCGGCGCCGACGTCGTAAAGGCGGCGGCCGGAACGAACACCGCGGCGAGCCCGCCGCCGGCGGCCAGCGTGAACTGTGCGGGTGTGCCGCTGGTGAACGTGCCGCTGGTCCGGTGAAACTCGCTTCCGACCGCCGGGTGGTCGGGTGGATCGGTCCAGGCGGTGACCTTCCAGTCGCCGCCGCCGAGAAAGCCGGTGTCGATCTGGAGCTGCCGCGACGTCCAGTTGGTCATGGCGCCCAGGTACCAGGTCGTTCCGCGCCGTCGCGCCACGACGACAAATTCGCCGATCTTTCCGTCGAGGACCCGCGTCTCGTCCCAGACCGACGGGACCGGCCCCAGAAACGCCATCACCTCCGGCTCCTGCTCGTAGTTCGACGGCGAGTCGGCCAGCATCTGGAGCGGGCTCTCGAACACCACGTACATGGCCAGCTGGTGACAGCGCGTGCCCAGGCTCATCGGGGCCTTGAAGATCGATTTGAAGTGCGCGCGGTCGGCGTTGATCATGGCGCCCGGCGTGTAGTCCATCGGGCCCAGGAACATGCGGGTGAACGGGAGCGTCAGGTTGTGGGCTGGGTCAGAGGCGTTGCTCCACTTGAGGTGCTCTAGGCCCTGCACCCCTTCGGCCGTCAGCAGATTCGGCCAGGTGCGCGTCATCAAGATCGACCGGATCGCGCCGTGGAAGTCGACCAACATCTTGCGCTTGGCGAGCTCGCGGCAGACGCGCGTGTAGAAATTGATCACCGGCTGGTCGTCGCGCTGCATGAAATCGATCTTGAGGCCGGCGATGCCCCATTTCTCGAACTGCGCCAGCGCCGGGTCGAACTGGTCGGCCAGCGTCTTCCAGACCGCCCACAAGATGATGCCGACCTTCTTGGCGCGCGCGTAGGCGAGCAGCTTCGGCAGGTCGATCTCTGGAACGACCGACAACAAGTTGCCGGGCTGGTACCAGCCCTCGTCGAGGATGATGTACTCGAGGCCGTGCTCGGCGGCGAAGTCGATGTAGGCCTGGTAGGTCTGCGTGTTGACGCCCGGCTTGAACTTCACGCCGCGCAGGTTGAGCGCGTTCCACCAGTCCCAGGCCACCTTGCCCGGGTGGATCCAGCTGGTGTCGGCGATCTGCGACGGGCGGGCCAGCAGATAGCAGAGCGGGCTGCCGACCAGATCGACGTCCTTCTCGGCGACGCCCAGCACCCGCCAAGGGAAGGTACGGGTTCCGCGGGTGACGGCGATGTAGTCGGCGGCGCGAGTGACCCGGAAGTCGCGATCCTTGGTCAGCTTCTCTTCGAGCGGGAAGGGGGGAAACGTCGCGGTCAGCGCGGGGCCGCCGGTGCCGCGCAGCCACAGGCCCGGGTAGTCGTCGATGTCCGCCTCCGCGATCGCGACCTTCGGCCCGGCGGCGGTCTCGACAATGGCGGGAATGCTGCCGAGCGCGGTCGAGGGGATCTCGCCGAGACGCAGGTGCTTGAAGATCCGTTCGTTGTGCGAGAAGAAGCTGTCTTCCTGCGGATAGAACACGCCGGCATCGGAGGCGAAGCGGAAGGTCGCCTCCTCGCCCGTGACTTTCACCGACGCGCGGGGCAGGGTGGTCTCGAACCGGTAGGCGACGCCGATGTCGTAGGCGCGGAAGACGACGGCGTAGCCGCCCGCGCAGTCGAGGCGCAGCTCGTTGAACTTGTCGACCAGCGTGGCGGCGGTCTGTCGGACCGGCGGCTCGATGACGCGATCGACGCTGCTGCGGTGCCGGCCGGTGATCTTGGGCGCCGCGCCGAGGCGCACGTGATCGACCTCGAGCGCCAGCGTCGACCCGCGCAGCAGCGGCTTGCCGTCAAAAAGCAGGTCGTAAGAGAGAGCCGGGCCGGTCGCCACCACCACCTCGAGGCGGCCGTTCGGCGAGAGCAGATGCTCGGTCGCCGCCGGCCCCTCGGAGACGGCGGCCAGCGCCGCCAGCGTCAATGCCGCCGCAATCATCCGGCGCGGCTACTTCTTGGCCGTGCAGATGACCTGGGGGTTGCCCCAGCTCGCGCGATCCCAGGACGCGCCGTCGCCCGCGTTGTTGACCACCAGCTTGAGGCGCCGCTTGCCGGTCAGGTCGGCGGTGAGGGTCTGCTTGCCGGGGTTCATGCCGTTGCTGCCGGTCAGGGTGCCGCTGTCGGCCAGCTTGACACCGTCGGCCCAGACCTGGAAGACCACCGAGCCTTGGCCGCTGGCCGCGTCGTCGACGCCGACGTCGGCTGTGAAGCTGGTACAGGCCTTGTTGAGGCGGTAGATGACCGCGGCGGGCGCGGCCATCCCGAGTCCCTTCGCGTAGGGGGTGCTGGCGATCGAGATCGGCGCGCCGTCGCCGGCGGCCGAGAATCCGTTGCTCATGTCCTTCTCGACCGGGCCCAGGCCGTTGGCGGCGTAGGTCCAGGTCAGATCGCTCAGGTCGGCCGTTCCGGAAGGGTGCGGCGGCTCTGTGCCGGTCACCTTGAGGGTCGCCGTCCCGTGCGAGGGGATGGCCGCGACCGTGTAGCTGTCGTCGAAGGCGCCGAGGTCCATCTGCGCCACCAGATCGCGGACGGTGGCGCTGCCGCCGGCAAGGCCGATCAGCGGAAGGGTGAAGGTGACGTCGGCCAGGGCGGCGCCGGCGTTGAGCAGCACCACGCCGCGGGCGCCGGCGGCGTTGAGCGGCTTGGCCCACACCGACAGGTTGCCGTCGCCGCTCTCCCAGACCTCCGTTCCCTGCAATCCGAGGGCATCCTGATCGAGCGCGATGACCTCTTTGTTGGTCAGGATGTTCTTGATGTCGCCGGTCACGGTGCGCGGATCGTTGCCCATGATGAGCGGAGACGCCGTGATGGCCCAGAGGCTGAAGTGCGACTGGTACTCGGTGTGGTTCACGGAGTAGCTGAACTCGTCGTCGGTGACGCCGACCTCCAGCATGTCGGGATCGTTCCAGCCGTTCGGTCCGGCGTAGGCGGCGTACGATCGATCGTTCATGAGGTTGGCGAAGATGGAGTCCCAGGTGTCCTTGATGTCGCCGGTGGTCCGCCAGAGGTTTCCGGTGGTCACGCCCCACTGGTAGAACTGCCAGGCGCAGAGGCTGAAGACGAAGGGCGTCGGCGAGGGCTTGGCGGCGGCCGCCTGCACCAGCGCCGCCTGCATGGTCTGGTATTGCGTCTCGACGTTCAACGAGGCGTTGCAGTTGTCGTACTTGAGATAGTCGACGCCCCAGGTCGCGAAGGTGTTCGCGTCCTGCGTCTCATAGCCCTGCGAGCCGGGGTAGCCGCCGCAGGTCTGCGTCCCGCGATCGCCGTAGATGCCCAGCTTGAGGCCGTCCGTCACGTGCACGTGGTCCGCCACGGCGGCGATGCCGGCGGGAAACTTGCCCGGGTCCGGCTGCAGAGCCCCGTTGGCGTCGCGGCCCGTTTTGTTCGACCAGGTGTCGTCGATGTTGACGTACTGGTACCCGGCGTCCTTCATCCCGTTCGCGACCATCGCGTCGGCGATCGCCTCGATGAGCGTTTCGTTGATGCCACCCTGGAACTCGTTCCAGCTGTTCCAGCCCATCGGCGGCGTCGAGGCGGGACCGGGCACGAGGGCCAGCGGAAAGTCGTCGTCCACGTCGCCGGGCGCGCCGCCGCTCGAGCCGCAGGCCACGAGGGTGGTCGTCAGCAACAACGACGGGATCAACAGTCGGCAAGGCAGCCGCATCACCGATACCCGACGCTGTCGAGGTGAAGCACGGCGTGCGTCGGCAGACCGGTGGCGCCGGTGCCTCCGCCGGTATCGATGTGGACGCCGATCGCCTTGACGTAGCCGGGGTCGAACGCCGGGGTGGAGCCCGCACCCAGGCTGGCCATCGGGAAGGTGTACGAAACCCACTGGCCGGCGGAGCTGGGCGCGATGGCCTGCGAATTGCTCTGGCCCCAATCCCAGTTGTCGCCGCTCTTGGCGTAGAGGTAGACGAAGCCGCTCGGCGAGAAGCCGCTGTCGAGACGGATCATCACCGACACCGTCTTTCGTCCGACGTCGGTGATGACCGGCAGGATGAACTGGTAGTCGACGAATTGATTGTAGCCGTCGCAGGGCAGGTCGATCTCGAGCGAGCCGGCGGTGGGGCTGCCGACGGTCATGTCGAAGCCGGTGGTGGCCCGCGGCCCGCCGTCGCTGGCGGCGAAGACACTGAGATCGCCCTTGTTCGTGTCCGACGGATTGGAGATCGCCGCGGCCGACACGTCTGCGGCCGTGGTGAAGGTGAAGAAGTAAGAGGTCGGGGCGGCCCCGTCGGTGGCCGCCGCATCGGCCTTGGTCCCGGCCGCGCCCGAAGCTCCGCCGGCGGCGCCGCCGGTCGAGGCCCCACCGCCGCCGCCGGTTGCGTTACCACCCGACGCGCCACCGCCGTCACCGGGGTTGCTGCTGCTGGAACAGGCCGCCGACGCCAGCGCCGAGGCGGTGCACCCGGCCAAGACTAGATTCCGGAAAAACGTCGACGACATGCGCGGATGATGCTCCGCCGCCCGGTGCAAGACAAGCTCGGCCTCAGCGACCGGCGAGGGCCTTTGCGATGGCCGCCTCCGCCAGCGGCGCCATGATCGAGTACCCCGCCCGGTTGGGGTGCAGACCGTCGACCGCCAGCTCGCGTTGCAGGAGGCCGTGCGCGTCGACCAACGCGGTCGCGTAGTCCAGATAGACGCACCCGCCGGTCGCGCAGGTGGCCTCGAGCCACCGGTTGAGCTCCGCGATCTTGTCGAGTGGGCGGATCGAGAAGGTGGTCTCCGATTGCGGGGTGTAGTTGTGCACGGGGAGCACCGACGAGAGGACCGCCCGGATACCGTGGGCGCGGGCCAGCTCCAGCATCGAGCTGAAGTTCGCCTCGGTCTCCGCCAGCGTCATGGGCCCGGTGTTGCCCGCGATGTCGTTGGTGCCCGCCAGGATCACGACCACCTTCGGCGCGAGATCCACGACGTCTTGCCGGAAGCGAACCAGCAGCTGGGGCGTGGTCTGCCCGCCGATGCCGCGGTTCACGTAGGGCTTACTCGGGAAGTAGGTGGGCAGCGCCCAGGCGTCGGTGATCGAGTCGCCGAAGAAGACCACCCGCTTGTCGCCGGCCGCCGGCGGCTTGAGGCGGGCGTTGGCGGCGCGGTAGCGGCCCAGCTCTCCGAAGTCGTCCATGTAGATATGTTCCCTTCCGTGCCGCCACTTGTCCCGCCGCTGCACGGCCAGTGACGGTTCGCCCGCCGCCGGTGCGTTCGCCGGTTCGCTCGGCAGGGGCGTGCTGGTCGGCGCGCCCGGCGACGGCGCGCTCGGCGGTGCGGCGCTCGGCGGTGCAGCGCTGGTCGGCGGTTGCGCCCTTGCCGTGGCCGCGAGCGCGAGCAGCGCGACGATCTCTATTCCGAGCCAGCCCGCAGGCTTCGAGAGCATCGGCGTCCGCCTCACCCCGCCGCGCCGTCGGCGCGAATCCCCCCGTCGGCGGCGGGCGCTGGTCCCGGAGGCGAGCTGGGCGCGATCGGCACGATTGGTTCCACGGGGCCCGAATCTGCCGGCGACTGATCTTTGCTGTCCGCCTCGTCGTCCTTGCCCTTGTCGTCGGGCTTGAGCCGCGTGTGGGCCACGTGCCCACGGTAGGACATCCCTTGATCGGTCGGGCGCAACGCCTTCTTGGGAACGTCGTAGAGGATATCGCCCCCCATCCGGCAGGCTTCCGCGCGCAGGCGACTCAGACACTGGACGGCGCCGACGTCGAGATAGCAGTCGACGCTGGCCATGCCGAGGTCGTCCCATTCCTTGACCTCGGGGGCAGCCGCGTAGAACACGCGCACCTTGCAACCCTTGCCCCGCGGCGGATACTTCGCCGCGTTCGGATTGGCAGGCGTGGTGGCGCAGGTCGCCAGCCCCTGCAGCACGAGGAGCGACATCAACAGCAGCGGCGCGGGGGAACGGATGGGCATGTTCGTCGGTGTGCTGGACGCATATCAGAGCGGGCCGGCCGACGCCAGGCGCAAGCCCGGTGAAAACCGTTGCGCAAGCGCGGCCGGCGAGGGTAGGGATCGTTAACAATGCTCGAAACCCGCAAGGTCATGGCGGCCATCCTGTTCGCCGCCGGTCTCGGCGCTTGCCAGCACGCGCCGTCGTCCAAACCGGGGCCGACCGGGCCGCAGGCGGGATCGCCGGTCGATCCGTCGGCCGCGCCGCCGCCGCTCGTGGGTCACAACGTCCTTTACAACGCGAGCTTCGACGAAGGGACCAAGGCTTTGCCCTGGACCGGACAGATCTCGGCTCCGTCGGAAGGGCGAACCTTCATCGACAAGGGCGAGCTGTGCATGGAGGTCAAGAACGGGGGGAAGTTCCGCTGGGACGCGCAGCTTCGCCAGCAGCACGTTCACCTCCAGAAGGGCCACAGCTACGCGGTGCAGTTCAAGATGCACGCGTCGAGAGAGACGCGCGTCTACCTGAAGATCGGTCAGGCCGGCCCGCCGTACCGCGAGTTCTTCAAGCTGCTGTTCACGCCGGGGCCGAAGCCCCAGGTCTACTCGGGCGTCTTCACCATGCAGGGCGCCGACGATCCGGGCGTCGAGCTGGCGTTTCACCTGGGCGGTCAGCTCGCCAAGCCGCCGTATCCGTTCACCGTCTGCGTCGACGACGCGCACATCGACGATCCCAAGTACACGCAGACGCCGGAGCCGACCCCGCCCGCGATCCCGACCGTGCTGGTCAACCAGGTCGGATACCTGCCGGCGCTGGCGAAGCTGGCCATCGTGAAGCGCCCGGCCGCCGAGCCGTGGGAGCTCAAGAACGCCAAGGGCGAGACGGTCGCGAACGGCACGACGGTTCCCTTCGGCGCCGACCACGACTCGGGCGAGGCGGTTTCCGCCGCCGACTTCAGCGTCTTCGCCATGAAGGGGACCGGCTACACCATCAAGGTCGGCAACGACGTCAGCCACCCGTTCGACATCGGCGACGACATCTACCGCAAGCTCAAGTACGACGCGCTGGCGTACTTCTATCAAACGCGCAGCGGGATCGAGATCAAGATGCCGTACGCGGTCGATCCGCAGTGGGCGCACCCGGCGGGGCACGTCGGCGTGAAACCGAACCACGGCGACGGCGACGTCCCCTGCGCGCCGGGGAGCGGCTGCGACTACAAGCTCGACGTGACGGGCGGGTGGTACGACGCCGGCGACCACGGAAAATACCTGGTCAGCGCCGGGATCTCGGTCTGGACGCTCCTCGACTGGTGGGAGCGGACCAAGATCCTCGGGACGTCGGCCGGCGATTTCGGCGATGGGAAGATGAACATCCCGGAGAACAAGAACGACGTGCCGGACATCCTCGACGAAGTCCGCTGGGAGCTGGAGTTCGAGCTCAAGATGCAGGTCCCCGACGGACAGAGGCTGGCCGGGATGGTCCACGCCAAGATCCACGACGTGAACTGGACCCAGCTCAGCACGGCGCCCCAGGAGGATCCGATGGTGCGCTATCTGCAGCCGGCCACCACCATCGCCAGCTTGAACCTGGCGGCCAACGGCGCCCAGGCGGCGCGGATCTGGAAGAAGATCGATCCGGCGTTCTCGGCCAAGTGTCTGGCGGCCGCCGAGAAGGCCTGGGAGGCGGCGCGGGCCAATCCCGCGATCTACGGGGCCAAGGACGGTCTGGGCGGTGGCCCCTACGACGACGACCACGCTGAAGACGACTTCTACTGGGCGGCGGCCGAGCTCTACATCACGACCGGGAAATCGGCGTACAAAGACGTCGTCACCAAGTCGGAGTACTTCAAGGCTGTCAAGGCGGAGTCGGGCGAGCCCGGGATGTTCACCCCCATGACCTGGTCGGACACCCAGGCCCTGGGATCGATCTCGCTCGCGATCGTGCCGAACGGGCTCGGCCACGAGGTCACGGAGACCATCCGCAAGAACATCGTCGCGGCCGCGGACGGCTATCTGGCCGTCGCGCAGAAGGACGGCTATCGCGTGCCGTTCGCGGTCCCCGAGAAGAAGGGATATCCCTGGGGCTCGAACTCGTTCGTGCTCAACAACGCGCTGGTGCTGGGCCTGGCGCACGACTTCACCCACGACGTTCGCTATCTGAACGGCGCCGTGGCGGCGATGGACTACATCCTCGGCCGCAATCCGCTCGACCAGAGCTACGTGACGGGGTGGGGCGATCGGCCGCTCGAGAATCCCTATCACCGTTTCTGGTGTCACCAGGCCAACCCGAAGTACCCGCCGCCGCCGCCGGGGGTCCTGTCGGGCGGGCCCAACTCGGGCTTCGAAGATCCCTACATGCAGGGGGCCGGGCTGACCGGCTGCGCGCCGCAGAAGTGCTTCATCGACAACGGCGAGGCCTGGTCGGCCAACGAGGTCACGATCAACTGGAACGCTCCGCTGGCCTGGGTCGCCGCCTACCTGGACGAGGCGGCGTCACCGGCCGTGCACAAGGGGGCAGGCGCCAAGCCCGCGGCGAAGGTGAAGAGCAAGTAGAGGGCGCTGCTTCGTTCAGCCGCCCACGGCGGCGTCGTGGGGGCCCCCACCGGCGCCGCCGCTTCCACCAGCGGTTCCGCCGCCGCCGGCTCCGCCACCACCGCCGCCAGCCCC
>CALAOV010000288.1 GCA_937889515.1 uncultured Myxococcales bacterium
AGATTGGTCAGTGACTGGAGTTCAGACGTGTGCTCTTCCGATCTGGGCCGGCGCCGCTACAGCCCGCGAAGAGCAGAGCCAAGATCGCGCCCAGAGCTGGAATTCGCATCGGCGTTCCATTGTACCAAGGTCGCGGCGGGTATTTCCCCGCGCGCGCCCACCTAGGCGGGATGCCTGCCTGTCCGAGCGCGCATCTGAATCGTCCATGCTCTCAATATCGCAGGCCCCACCGGCCGTTCGTGGCTATGTTTGAAGGGGAAGGGCAGGACGCGGATGAGACGGTCGCAACGAGGAACGCGGGCGGGGTCGTTGGTGCTGGCGGCGCTGGCCGCGGCGGCGGGATGTGCCGGCCCGGGTGGATCGGGAGCGCACGGCGCCCAGTCATTGGGGAGCCTCCCCGACCATCCCGATGCCCTCATCCAGATGCGCCGGAAGGATTGTGCGCCCGATCGGTGCTCGGTTTACGGCGTCTCGATTTTTTCGGACGGAACGGTGGTCTACGACGGCCGCGCGAACGTAGCCGTGATCGGACAACGGCAGGGCAAGATCTCGGCCGATCGGCTGAGCGAGTTGATCTCGACGATCGAAACCATGCACTTCCTGGATCTTCCAGCATCGGGCTGCGTCTGTTCCGCCGACACGGGACGCCAGATCGTGACGCTCGATTACCGGCCCGGGTCGGTCCAAAAGACGGTCGTTCACGACAGCGGCTGCTGGTCGGCGCCCCCGGCCATGGCCAGCCTCGAGCAAGCGATCGATCGCGCCACCGGCGTGCAGAGATGGATCGCGCCGGCCCAGATTGCCGAAGCGCCCGAGGCGGAAGACGGTCGCCCCTCGAACTGACGAATTCGTTCACGGGGCCTGCCTGGCCGGTGTAGCCTCGACGGACCTACGGGTGTCGGGGGGGACCATGGGCAGGAGGAGTGGCGCGTGTATGCAACGACCGGTCGGTTGTCTCCGTGAGTGACCCGCTAGCGGGGTGGGGCCGATGAGCGACATGCTCTCGGTCCATGGGCCCGACCCCGACGCAGCCGATGCCGGCTCGAACCTCCGGCCCGCGACGGCGTTCCTGAAGACGGGGGCCCTGCAGCGCGCGATCTTCAACAGCGCCAACTTCTCCAGCATCGCCACCGACGCCCGGGGCGTCATCCAGATCTTCAACGTCGGGGCCGAGCGGATGCTGGGCTACGAAGCCGCCGAGGTGCTCAACAAGATCACGCCGGCGGACATCTCCGATCCCCGGGAGGTCATCGCCCGCTCCGAGGCGCTGAGCGTCGAGTTCGGAACGCCGATCGCGCCGGGCTTCGAAGCGCTGGCCTTCAAGGCGTCCCGGGGCATCGAGGACATCTACGAGCTGACCTACTTCCGCAAGGATGGGAGCCGGTTCCCGGCGGTCGTGTCGGTCACGGCGCTGCGCGACGCCCAGGAGCTCATCATCGGCTATCTGCTGATCGGGACCGACAACACCGCCCGCAAACAGGCCGAGGACGAGCGGCAGAAGCTGCGGAGATACCGGACGCTGCTCGAGAGCGCCAACGACGCGATCGCGGTGCTCACGACGGAGGGCGTGGTGCTGGAGATGAACCAGCGCTGGGCCGACATCATCAGTCTCCCCCGCGAGCAGCTGATCGGACGCCGGATGCGCGACTTCGCCTCGGGCGGGCGGGCCGACCAGAAGCTCCCGGCGGACGGGTCGGCCCAGGGCCCGCTGATGGCCTTTTCGGGTCCCGTCGAGATCGCGACGCCCGACGGGACGAACCTCCTCCTGGAGTTCTCGACCACCACGGTCGATGTGGGGGGCGAGCACCTGGTGCTCACGATCGGCCGGGACGTGACCGAGCAAAGGCAGCTGGAAAAGCAGCTGCGGCAGGCGCAGAAGTTGGAGGTGATCGGTCAGCTCGCGGGTGGGATCTCGCACGACTTCAACAATCTCCTCACCGCGATCCTCGGCTTCAGCGAGGTCCTGCTGATGGACCTCGCCCCGGAGGATCCGAACCGCACCGAGGTCCTCGAGATCAAAAAGGCGGGGGAGCGCGCCGCGGGGCTCACCCGGCAGCTCTCGGCCTTCAGCCGCAAACAGGTGTTGCAGCCCAACGTCCTCGACATCAACAAGTTCGTGAGCGGCATGGAGCCGATGCTGAGGCAGCTCATCCCGGCCCACATCAACCTGGTCGTCGCGCTCCAGTCCGACATCGGCGCGATCAAGATCGATCCGACCCAGCTCGAACAGATCATCGTCAATCTGTCCGTCAATGCCGCCGACGCCATGCCGGGCGGCGGCCGGCTCACCATCGAAACGGCCAACGTTCACCTCGACGAGCACTACCGCCGGCACCATCTTCCGGTCGAGTCGGGGGACTACGTCCTGCTCGCCGTCAGCGACACCGGCGTCGGGATGGACCAGTCCACCTGCCAGCGAATCTTCGAGCCCTTCTTCACGACCAAGGACGTGGGCAAGGGGACCGGGCTCGGCCTGGCGACCGTCTACGGAATCGTCAAGCAGAGCGGCGGGGACATCTGGGTCTACAGCGAGGCGGGACACGGGTCGGCTTTCAAGATCTACCTGCCCCGGGTGGAGGCGCTCGCCACCGCCGCCCTCAAGCTGGGCGCCGCGCCGCAGGGCGCCCCGCGGGGGTCCGAGACGATTCTCCTCGTCGAGGACGACGAGGCCGTCCGCCGGCTGGCCCGCCTCAGCCTGCAGCGAAGCGGCTACCGGGTCCTCGACGCGGAGAACCCCAAGGTCGCGCTGCGGGTGGCCGAAGAGTTTGCCGATCCGATCGATCTTCTGCTAAGCGACGTCATCATGCCCGAGTCCGAAGGGTTGCCGCTGTTTCAATGCCTGGTGAAGGTCCGGCCGGACCTGCGCGTCCTGTACATCTCGGGATACGCCGACGACGCCATCGTTCGCCACGGTATCGTCGCCGAAGGCACGCCGTTCTTGCAGAAGCCGTTCACGCCGTTGGCGCTCAGCGCCAAGGTCCGCGGCGTGCTCGACGCGCCGGGGCCGGGGGACCGCCACCGCGACGAGCTGACGGGGCACGGACGGTGAGCCAACCGCCCGAGTCGTCCGCCCCCCACGTGCTGCTGGTCGATGACGAGCCGGGCATCGTGCGCAGCCTGGCGCGTCTCCTCGCGGCCGCCGGGTACGTCGTCACCACCGCCTCCGACGGTCGCGAGGCGATCGCGCGGATCGAGGCGGCCACCTTCGACGTCATCGTGAGCGACATCCAGATGCCCCACACCGACGGCCTCACGTTGCTGCGGGCGGTGCGGGCGCGCGACCTGGACGTGCCGGTGGTGTTCCTGACGGGCAGCCCCGACCTCGAGACCGCGGTCGAGGCCATGGAATACGGCGCCTTCCGCTACCTGGTGAAGCCCGTCGATTCGAAGTTGCTGACGGGCGTCGTGGAGCTCGCCGTCCAGGTGCATCGCCTGGCGCTGGTGCGGCGGGAGGTCACGGTCGAGACCTCCGAGAAGCTCATCGGCGATCGCGCGGGGCTGGAGTCCCGCTATGCCTCCGCGGTCGAGAAGCTGTGGATCGCGATGCAGCCGATCATTTCGTGGCGCCACCGCTCGGTCTACGCCTACGAGTCGTTGCTGAGAACCGACGAGCCCACGCTGCGAAATCCGATCGACTTCGTCGAGACCGCCGAACGCTTGGGGCGCACGGCGCAGCTGGGGCGGGCCATCCGGAGGCGCATCGCCGATCAGATGCCCGCGCTGGCGGCCGATGCCCAGATGTTCGTCAACCTCCACCCGTCGGATCTGGTGGATGAAGAGCTCTGCTCCGGGCAGGGCGCGCTGGCCCCCTTCGCGTCGCGGGTGGTGCTGGAGGTGACCGAGCGGGCGGCGCTCGAGCAGGTGCGGGGGGTGGCGGCCGGCGTCGTTCGCCTGCGCGAGCTCGGATACCGGCTGGCGCTCGACGACCTGGGCGCCGGCTATGCGGGGCTGTCGAGCTTCGCGCTCCTCGAACCCGAGATCGTGAAAGTCGACATGTCGCTCATTCGCGGGATCCACCGGTCGCCGGTCAAACAGAAGCTCTTTCGCTCATTCGCGGCGCTGTGCGGCGACATCAAGACCGAGATCATCGCCGAGGGCGTCGAGGAGGCCGAAGAGCGGGACTGCCTCTGCGACCTCGGGGGCGATCTCTTCCAGGGCTATCTCTTCGCGCGACCCGGTCGCGGCTTTCCTTCGCCGGCGTACTGACACTTTCGATCTCCCTTCAGTTGGCGCACTGCCCCGCCGCGTTTTTGTCGATGCAGATCTTCTGACCGGCGCACGCATAATAAAATTGGAAGTTCGAGTACATGCCGTTCTGGAGATTCGTGCAGGCCGTTCCGTTGAGAATGATGTTGGCCTTCGTCGCGTCGTAGGACCAGCCGTTGGTCGGATCCGGCTGGATCACGACCGTGTTTCCGGCGGCGTCGGTGGCCGAGATCGCCACGTTGGTGAATCCCGTGGGTGCGGTGGCCAGCGATATCGTACAGGTCGCGACGAGGCCCACGATCTTGTTGAGCGCCGCCACCAATGAGGCGGTGTCCGTCACCGAGTAGTACGAGGTTGCGGCGCCCGTTTGCGCTTCGCCCCCGCTGACGGCCATCGCGTTGAGGGTGGCGTTCGCCGCCATGTCGGAGGCGGTCGCGATGCCGACCACGAACGTCTTGAAGCCGGCGGTCTGGGCGGTCATGATCGCCTGCTCGACGGCCGTCGACTCCGCCGTGTTGGGGGTGGTCGTGCAGCTATTTCCGTTTCCGCCGCAGCCCGGGGGACAGTTGGGCAAGCCGTCGGTCGCCACCAGCAGGTACTTTGGATTGGGGTCGGTCAACGTTGCCAGGTAGGCGGCGCCCGCGTTCACCGCGGCCCGGGTGGGCGTGTAGCTTCCGTTGTTCACGCCGCCGTTGGCCTTGGTGGAGGCCGTGATGGCCGCCGCGATCGCGGCTGAGTTTCCAGTCGCCACACCGACCGCCACGCCGGGATTGACGCCACACTGGTTGTCCGCGTCGGCGAAGAACTTGAGGCCCCAGTTGACGTTGGTATCGGTGGAGACGACCTGATTGATGGCCGCCGTAACCAGCGCCCACTTCGAGTTTGCGCCGCAGCCTCCGTTGTTGCAGGCCTTGTCGTTCTGATCGTTGTCCATCGAGCCCGAGCGATCCTCGATGATGAGGATGTCCGGCGGCAGCGGCATGATCCCGACGTTCATCTGGCCGCAGCTCATCGCGCCACCCGCGCCCGCCGCGCCCGTGATGTCGCCACCGATGAGCCCGGTGCCGGTCGCGTTTCCGGTGCCCGCTCCGGTCCCGGCGCCGGCGCCCGTGTTGCCCGATCCGCCGCCGCTGCCGGCGGGGACGGCCGGCGCCCCGGCGTTTCCAGGCGAGAAGCTGCAACCCACCAGAGAGAGCAACAATAGGACTTGAAGAGACCGCTCGGTCGACCAACGCATGGGAGCCACCGTTAGGCAGGTACCCAGGGGGCGCCGGGATCAGGCGGCCGCCGAAATCTATTTCATTTCAGGAAGCGGCCGGCGCCTTGCGCGGCAGTTGCTTTCTCGATGCCAACACGATTCCGAGCACCATGAGGCCCGCAATCATGAGCGAAGAAGAGATGCGGCCCAGCGCCAGACCTCCTTCGGCATGGGGCTTGGTGAGCGTATCGCCCAGCGTGGCCCCCAGCGGCCGGGTCAGAACGTACGCCGCCCAGAACAGCACGCTGGCTGGGATCGTTTTCAGGCGGACGTAAGCCGCGGCCACCAGCGCCAGCAGGCCCGCAAACACCAGCGCGCCGCCCTCGAACCCAAGCCCGGTGGTGGTGGCGACGAAATCGCCCAGGGCCGTGCCCAGCGTGTTCGAGACCAGGATCGTCACCCAATAGAAGGCCTCTTCCCGCCTGGTCGCGATGTGCTGGAACGCGATTCGGCCCTCCACCCGCCGCCAGAGGAGCAGGACCGCCAACACGCCGCAAAACAGGAGGATCGACGATCGGATGTAGCCCAGGCCGACGGTCCGGTCGAGATAGTCCGAGGCGGTCGTACCGACGGTGGTCGTGGCCACCACCACCGCCCAATAGGCGAGGGGGTGATACCGTTTCGAGCCGATCTGCGTGGCCAGCGCGATCCCGAAGAACGCGACGTAGACCAGACTCGCGATGCCGTAGCCGAGGCCCAGGGTCATCGACAGGGCGTCGCCACCGGTCTCGCCGACGGTAGTGGCGAGCAGCTTGATGGCCCAGAAGGCCAGGGTGACCTGCGGGACCTTACCGACGACGTCCGATCGGGCGTCCGATGAGATCATGGCGCATCGAAGACGGATCCATCGACGGTCTGACATCGGGGACCGTGCTCTCCACCGTCGGCCAGAGAGACGAAGTACGGCTCCCAGACTCCACCCGCCGCCTGACAACGTTTTTCTTCCCTGCATTCGGTGGCCGAGAGCGAGTTGGCATCCGGACGCCCGCAGATGCAGGGATCCGGGTTCGAGCTGGGACATTGGCCCATGGCGTCGACGGCACCGCCATCCCGACCGCCGCGTCCACCGCCTCCGCCCACGCCACCGTCGGTCGTCGCCGCGCCGCCCGCGCCACCGCCCCGACCGCCGCCGCCTGCCTGCCCGGCGGAGCC
>CALAOV010000289.1 GCA_937889515.1 uncultured Myxococcales bacterium
ACCACCGAGATCTACACTCTTTCCCTACACGACGCTCTTCCGATCTGCTATCGAACAGCGCGCCGACCCGCTCGCCGTGGCTCTCCGACTTGCGCAGGACGGCGCCGAGATCGTCGCCGCGCCGGCCGACACCGCTGGCGTCGATCCAGCGGGTGAGCGCCTCGGGATCGTCCAGCACCGCCCGTGCGAGGCCGCCGGGGAGCAGCTCGCGGCGCGACGCCTCGACGATCGCGTCCTTCATGGGGATCCGCGGCCAGGGCGACGCGAAGCTCACGGCCTGCCCTTGGTAGACGATCGCCACGCCCCCCGCGATCTCGCGCGCCAGCTCCTGAAACAGCGTCTCGGTGAGCGTCATCAGGTCTTCGTAGGTGGCGTAGGCCTGGTAGAACTCCAGCATCGTGAACTCGGGGTTGTGCTGGCGCGACAGCCCCTCGTTGCGGAAGTTGCGGCCGATCTCGTAGACCCGCTCGAGGCTGCCGACCACCAGCCGCTTGAGGTGCAGCTCGGGCGCGATGCGCATGTTGAGGTCGAGATCGAGCGCGTTGTGGTGGGTCTTGAACGGCCGCGCCGCCGCGCCCCCCACGATCGAATGCATCATGGGCGTCTCGACCTCGAAGAAGCCACGGGCGTCCAGGAAGCGGCGGAGGCCGCGCACGATGGCGCTGCGCTTGCGGAAGACCTCGCGCACCTCGGGGTTCACGATCAGATCGACGTAACGCTGCCGGTAGCGGATCTCCTGGTCGGACAGGCCGTGAAATTTCTCGGGGAGCGACCGGGTCGCCTTGGTCAGGACCACCACGTTCTCGGCGATGATGGTCAGCTCGCCGGTCCGCATGATCGCCGGGCTGCCGACCGCGCCGATGAAGTCGCCGCGCTCGACCTTCTTCCAGATTGCGAAGGCGGCGTCGCCGATCAGATCCTTCCGGATCTGGACCTGGATCTGCCCGCTGCGGTCCAGGAGCTTCACGAACGCCATTTTGCCGAACCCGCGGTAGTCCACGATACGACCGGCGATCGCAAAGTGGTCGTCCGAGAGCAGCTCCGGCGGCGCCTTCTTGTCCGCGGTCTCGGCGGGCGGCTGGAAGGCCGCCACCTCGGTGGCGAACTTGGCCGCGATCTCGGCGGCGGTGTGGGTTGGGGAAAACCCGTTGGCGTAGGGGTTGGCCCCGAGCGCGCGGATTTCTTCGACTTTTTTCTCGCGCTCGGCGATCAGCTCACGTTCGTCCGACATGGTTCTCCACGGGTCATCAACAGCTTGGCGGCCTGCAACAGCCTGTATTTCCTTCGGTCCGCTGAATTAGTCCACAGGCTTGTGGATTTGTTTCGAAACGGCCTGGGCGATCACACGTCGTCATCCGCCTGCCCTTGCGGTGGCTGGGGCTTGGCCGTCGGATCGCCCGCCAGCTCGAGCAGCATCGCGACCATGAACGGATCGAGATCGCCGTCGAGGACGGCGTCGACGTTGCTCACCTTCAACGCCGTCCGGTGATCGCTCACCAGCCTGTAGGGCGCCAGCACGTACGATCGGATCTGGCTGCCCCACTCGATCGCTTTTTTCTGGGCGTGGATGTTGCCCATCTTCTCTTCCTGCTTCTTCTGCTCGACCTCGAACAGCTTCGAGCGAAGGATGCGCATCGCGGTCGCCTTGTTCTTGTGCTGCGAGCGCTCCTGGTCGGAGTGCACGGCGATGCCGGTCGGCAGGTGGGTCACCCGGACCGCCGACTCGGTTTTGTTGACGTGCTGCCCGCCGGCACCACCCGAGCGCATGACGTCGATGCGCAGATCCTTGTCGTCGATCTCGACCTTGATGGTCTCGTCGATGTCCGGGTAGATGAACACGCTGGCGAACGAGGTGTGGCGGCGGGCCTGCGAATCGTACGGCGAGATGCGCACCAGTCGGTGCACCCCCGCCTCGGCGCGCAGCCAGCCGTAGGCCCACTCCCCCTCCACCCCGATGGTCGCACTCTTGATGCCGGCCTCGTCGCCCGGTTGCCGGTCGAGCTCCTCGATCTTGAACCCCTTGCGCTCGGCCCAGCGGGCGTACATGCGCAGCAACATCTCGGCCCAGTCCTGCGACTCGGTGCCGCCGGCACCCGCGTTGATGCTGACCAGCGCGCCGTTGCGATCGTAGGGCCCCGACAGCATCCGCGCGAACTCCATCTTGCTCACCAGGTCTTCGATGGCCTTGAGCATGGCGGCGGCCTCGGCCGCGGTCGGCTCGTCCTTGGCCTCGTCGGCCAGATCGATGAGGACGCTCGCGTCCTCGACCGCTTTGCCCTGCGCCTCCCAGACCTCGACGGCCGACTTGATGCGCGCCTGTTCGCGCAGGACGGCCTGCGCCTTGTCCGCAACGTTCCAAAAGTCCGCGGCGCCCGTCTGTTGATCCAGCTCCGCTATGCGCAAACGTTTGCCGTCGATGTCAAAGATGCCCCCGGAGAATCTCCAGGCGGCTCTCCAACTTCGACACACGCTCACGCAGCGGACTGATTTCCATGGCGCGGGAGGATAGCACCAAGGGAGCCGACGAACAGCACGAGCGGAGCTAGTCGTCGCGGTGGCGTTCCGCGAGCAAAGCCTCGAGCTCGGCCATGACTTCGATATCCTTCGGTCGGCCGGCGGCGCGTTTCGATCGGATGAGCGCAGGCAGATCGAGTACTAGTAGATCGCGACCAAACACCGGCAACCGGACCGTGTGAGACACGACCGCCTCGTAGGTGCCGATTCCTGTCACTTCTCCCAGTAGATCCACGTCCCCGAGCTTCGTGGTCAGTGTGAAATTCAAGCCGCGCCGAATGGTCGGCGGATCGAAATGGAACGGCAATCCGGGTGGCGCACCGCGCAGGTAGGGCTGGTGCGGAGCGAGCGCGGACGCCAGACGTTCGATGTTGTCGGGCGTCCGGCGATAGAGGAAGTCGGTGTCTTGAGTGATTCTGGCCGAGCCGTGGGCCTGTGCGGCCAACCCGCCGATCACGATGACCTCCACGCCGGCGTCGGCCAGCACGCCGACTACGCCGGCGAAGTCAGCGGCCACGCGTCTTGGCTCCAGCGCGGCGCACCTCTTCGGCCAAGTGATACATCGCGAGGAAGTTTTCGCAGCGCTCTTCTGGCGTCCGCTTCAGGTTCTCCCGGAGCAAGGTACGGTCGACGTCCTTCTTGTACGCCTCAATCACCGGATCCGGCTCGAAGCCGAACCGACGCAGAATCGCTTCATCGTCGATCGGACCTACGTTCGACACGCCCGTATTTTACTCGCATTCGTTCGCTGAGGCCTGCCCTCGTCGGCCGGACCGCACGTTCAGCCGCCGCGGAGCGCGTCGCGGAGGTAGTTCTCTTTGAGGCGGACGTACTTGGCGGCCAGCGCCCTGTGAAAGGCTTCGTCCTCGGCGGTGAGCGCGCGGACGATCTTCGCGGGTGCGCCCAGCACCAGGCTGCGGGGCGGGATCACCGTGCGCTGGGTGACGAGCGCGCCCGCGCCGACCACCGAGCCCGCGCCGATGACGGCCTGGTCGAGGACGGTCGCCTGCATGCCGATGAGGCAGGCGTCCTCGACGCGGCAGGCGTGGAGCATGGCGCGGTGGCCGACCACCACGTCGGCGCCGATCTCGCAGGGGCCGTCGTCGGCCACGTGAACCACCGTTCCGTCCTGAATGTTGGTCCGGGCACCCACCGTCACCGGCGCGATGTCGCCGCGCAGGACGGCGCCGTACCAGATCGACACGTCGTCGGCGAGCCGGACCTCGCCGCAGAGCGCGGCGCCGGCCGAGATCATTATCCGCGCGCCCAGCGTGGGCAGCTTCGCCAGGTACCGATCGAAGATAGCGCGCGGAAAGCGCGCGCGCAGCTCGCCGATTCGGGCATCCAGGGCCCCCGCATCGGCCAACGGGCCGTCGACCACGGTGACCGAGGTCGCGACCGTCGCCACCGTGCTTCCCTCGGCCCTACGCGCTGACGAGCCGGAGCTGCCGCAGGCGCGCCGGCTGCTGGATGTTGATCGGCTGGTTGTTGGAGAAGCAGGCGTCGCAAAAGCCGTTCTTGGCCTCTTCGTTGGCGCCCTTGACCGAAGCGAAGAGGCCGTCCAGCGAGAGGTAGCCCAGCGAATCGGCGCCGACGTACTTCCGGATCTCCTCCGCGGTGTGGTCGGACGCGATCAGCTCCTCTCGCGTCGGCGTGTCGATGCCGTAGCGACAGGGCCCCACGGTGGGCGGCGAGCTGATCCGCATGTGCACCTCGCGCGCGCCGGCGCTCCGGATCATCCCGACGATCTTGCGCGAGGTGGTGCCGCGGACGATCGAATCGTCGACCACCACCACCCGCTTGCCCGCCAGCACCTCGCGCACCGGCGAGAGCTTCAGCTTCACGCCGAAGTGGCGGATCTGCTGCGACGGCTCGATGAAGGTGCGCCCCATGTAGTGCGAGCGCATCAACCCCTGGTCGTAGGGGATGCCGCTCTCGCGCGCGTAGCCGATGGCCGCCGCGACGCCCGAATCGGGAACCGGGACCACCACGTCGGCGGGCACGGGGTGCTCGATGGCCAGCCGGCGGCCCATCCGCTCGCGCGCGCGGTAGACCGAGCGGCCATCGATGGTCGAATCGGGTCGCGCGAAGTAGACCCACTCGAAGACGCAGCGGTGCGCCGGCTGCGAGGCGAACGGACGGAAGCTGTGCGCCCCGGTCTTGTCGATGATGACCATCTCCCCGGGCTCGACATCGCGCACGAACTCGGCCTCGAGCAGCTCGAAGGCGCAGGTCTCCGAGGAGGCGACCCAGGTGCCCTTGTCCTTGGACTTGCCGAGCGCCAGGGGGCGAAAGCCCATCGGATCGCGCACCGCGATCACCATCCCCTCGCTCAGGAAGATCAGCGAATAGGCGCCCCGGACCTGGCGGAGCGCGTCGGCGATCCGGTCCGGCAGCGTCAGCTCACGGGAGCGGGCGATCAGATGAACGATGACCTCGGTGTCGGAGCTGCTCGCAAAAATCGCCCCCTCCGCCTCCAGGCGTTCCCGCAGCTCGATCGCGTTGACCAGGTTGCCGTTGTGACCCACCGCCACCGAGCCGCCCGCGTAGTTGACCGCGATCGGCTGCGCGTTCTGGATGGTCGACTCGCCAGCCGTCGAATAGCGCACGTGGCCGACCGCCGCGAACCCGGGCAGATGCTTGAGCCGATCGGCGGTGAAGATGTCGTTGACATGCCCCATCTCCCGCACCGCAAACAGCTGGGCGCCGTCGGTGGAGACGATGCCGGCCGACTCCTGGCCGCGGTGCTGCAGGGCGTAGAGGCCGAGGTAGGCCAGGTTCGCCGCTTCCGGGTGTCCAAAGACGCCGATCACCCCGCACAAGGTGCAAGCAAGCTAGCACATCGCCGGGAATATGCAGGCGCCGTCCCCGATTTCACGCCTCACCAGATTCATGCATAATGCGCCCGCGAAACGCCGACCACGCTGCCCGTGCCCCCATGCCCTCCATGATTGAAGTCAAAGGTCTGACCAAGTACTACGGCGAGCACGCCGCCATTCACGATCTCAACTTCGCGATCGATCGCGGCGAGGTGATCGGCTTTCTGGGCCTCAACGGCGCCGGGAAGACCACCACCTTGAAGGTGCTCGGCTGCGTGCTCCTGCCAACCGCCGGGCAGGTCACGGTGGACGGCATCGACATCGCCCGCGATCCCCACGAGATCCGGCGCCGGATCGGCTTCCTGCCCGACACGCCGCCCCTCTACAGCGACATGACGGTCGGCCGCTACCTGACCTTCGCGGCGGAGCTGCGCGGCGTCCCCGGCGCCGAGGCCGGCAAGGCGGTCGCCGAGGCCGAAGAAAAGACCGCCACCCGCGAGGTGGACGGCGAGCTTATCTCCAGCCTCTCGCACGGCTATCGGCAGCGCGTCGGCGTGGCGCAGGCGCTGGTGCACAAGCCGAAGCTGCTCATCCTCGACGAGCCGACCAGCGGCCTCGACCCGGTGCAGATCGTCGAGATGCGCCAGACCATCCACCTGCTCAAGGGCGAGCACACCATCCTGCTCTCGAGCCACATCCTCTCCGAGATCAGCCAGACCTGCGACCGGCTGCTGGTCATCCAGCACGGCGAGATCGTCGCGCAGGGGAGCGAGCAGGAGCTGGCCAGCAGCCTGGGCGGCGGCGGCACCATCGAGGTGGAGGTGGCCGGTCCCTCGGCGCGCGCCATCGAGGCCGCGCGCACCGTGGCCGGCATCGGCGAAGGGACCGTCCTGCGCGAGGGAGACGGAATCGCGCTCATCTCGCTGCAGGGCGCCCCGGACCTGCGTCCCAAGGTCGCCCGGGCGCTGGTGCAGAACGGCATCGATCTGCTGCGCATCGATCGCGGCGCCGCGCGCCTCGAATCGATCTTCCTCAAGCTGACCGCGGGGCCGCCGCAATGAGCGCCACCCTCCTCATCGCCCGCCGCGAGCTGGGCGCCTACCTGCGCTCGATGACCGGCTACGTGATCGCCGCCGCCGTCCTCATCATCAACGGCCTGCTGTTCAACGCCTTCGCGCTGGGCGGTCCCGACAAGCTGTCGGCCGAGGTGTTGAGCCTGTTCTTCTACTTCTCGAGCGGGACCACCATCATCGCCAGCGTTTTCATCTCGATGCGCCTGCTGGCCGAGGAGCGCCAGACGGGCACGCTGGTGCTGCTCACCTCGTCGCCGGTTCACGACTGGGAGATTGTGCTCGGCAAGTTCCTCTCCGCCTTCGCGTTCCTGGCGATCATCACCCTGGCGACCGTCTACATGCCCGCGCTCATCTTCGTGAACGGCAAGATCTCCTTCGGCCACCTGGTGGCCGGCTACCTCGGCCTGCTGCTGCTCGGCAGCGCGACCCTCGCCATCGGCACCTTCGGCTCGGCGCTGGCGCGGACCCAGGTGCTGGCCGCGATCTTCTCGGGCTGCATGGTGGTGGCGCTGATCGTCTGCTGGCTGCTCGCCAAGGTGACGGAGCGCCCGCTTCAGGACGTCTTCGTCTCGATGGCGCTGCACGGCAAGCACTTCCCGCCCTTTCAATCGGGGACGGTCCACCTGCGCGACGTGGTCTATTACCTGATGGTCACGTACATCGCGCTGTTCTCGGCGACGCGCGTGATGGAGGCCCGACGATGGCGATAGCGGTGCGGCCGTCCGCGCGGTGGTCGGGGCTATGGGCCCTCGGCATGCTCGCCATCTTCATCGGCGAGCGAATGATCGGCGTCGGCGGCGGCCGCGCCGTGGCGACCATCTGCGGGCTCGCGATGGTGCTGGCGGCCATGGCGATCCGCGTCCGGCGCGCGCAGGGCGCCGCGTCCGATCGACGCCAGGTCGAGCAGACGCTGCTGGCGCTCTACGGTCTCGGTCTGCTGGCCGTGGCGCTCTATTTCTTTCAATCCGACTTGCCGACGCTCTGGAAGGGCAAGGCGCTCGAACACGACTCGCCGCGGCTGGCCACCGTGCTGGCCGCCCTGTGGCCGGCGATCTGGACGGCCGCGGCCTGGCCGATCGCGCTCATCGAGATGGCCTACGCTCAGGTGGCGCGCGCCCCGCGCATCGAGAACGGCCGCATCCGCGACGCGATGTTCTCCGGGTTCGGGCTGGCGGCGGCGCTGGTGTTCGCCTTCGCGCTGGCCTACGTCGCCTCGGAGCGCGACAAGAAGGTCGACCTGGCCTACTTCCGCACCACCCGCCCCGGCGAGGTGACCCGGCGGATCGTGAGCCACCTCGATCAGCCGATCGAGATCGCGGTCTTCTTCCCCTCGGGGAACGAAGTGCGCGAGGAGGTCGACAACTACATCCAGGATCTCGCGAAGGAGTCGGGCGAGCTGAAGATCGTCCACTACGATTTCGACATCGACCCCGCCAAGGCCAAGGAATACGGCGTCTCGACCAACAGCGTGCTGGTCTTCACGCGCGGCGCGCGCCACGAGCAGCTCGGTCTCCCGCGCGAGATCGAGAGCGCGCGCAACGCCCTGCGGACGCTGGACAAGGAGGTCCAGCAGCGGCTCATGATGATCGTCAAGCCGCCGCGGGTGGCCGCCTTCACGCTCGGCCACGGCGAGCGGAACTGGGACAAGTCGACCGGCGACACCGACAAACGCGCCGGCATCAAGACCCTGCGCGACATCCTGGTCGACCAGACCTACGACGTCCGCACCCTGAGCGCGGCCGACGGCCTCATGCAGGACGTCCCCAAGGACATCTCGGCGGTGATGATCATCGGCCCCCAGAAACCCTTCCTGCCGGAGGAGCTGGCTTCCCTCAATCGTTACATCGACCGCGGGGGCCGCCTGTTCATCGCGCTCGATCCCGAGAACCACGTCACCATGTCCGAGGTGCTAAAGCCGCTCTACCTCGAGTACAAGGACGAGACGCTGGCCAACGATCAGGTCTTCGCGCGGCGCACCCACCAGGACAACGACCACCTGAACCTGATCACCGCCACGTACACCTCGCACCCGTCGGTGACCACCTTGCAGCGACTCGGCGCGCGCGCGCCCATCATCCTGCCGGGCGCCGGGTGGATCAACACCAACCGCGACCGGAAGAGCGGCGTCAGCGTCGACGCGCCGATCAAGGCGCACCACGCGACCTTCGTGGACAAGAACGGCAACTTTCAGCAGGACCCCGGCGAGGATCGGCGGGCCTGGGAGATCGGCGCGACCGCCGTCAAGAAGGACGCCCGGGTGTTCGTGCTGGCCGACTCGGACGCCGTGTCCGACGAGGTGATCCCGATCGCCGCCAATCAGCTCCTCGCCATCGACGTGGTGCACTGGCTCATGGGAGACGAGGCCTACTCGGGAGCGATCTCGACCGAGGCCGACGCCCCCGTTTCCCACACCCGCAAGCAGGACGTGCTCTGGTTCTACGGAACCATCTTCCTGGCGCCGGCGCTGGTGATCGTGGCCGGCCTGCTGGTGACCCGCCGCGGGCGGCGACGTGGCGCGCGGGTGGTTGGTCCACCTGCGCCGTCGCCCCCTTCCCCTTCCCCTTCCGGCAGCCCGCAGGGAGCGCAGTCGTGACCGGGCGCGCGGCGGCAATTCAGGGAGGCCTCGCGGCGGCCGGTCTGCTGGCGGTCTACCTCACCTGGCAGCGCGAGCCGGAGAAGGCGCCCGGGGCGGTCAGCGTGATCGAGGCGGTCAAGACCGACATCACCCACGTTCACTACACCGACGACGCGAACGCCGTCGACTTCGAACGCGGCAAGGACAATGCGGGCCCCGCCGTCTGGATTCACCTGGTGCCGACGGGCAAGGCCCCACCCAAGCCACCAGCCAAGAACGAGAAGGCCAAGCCAGACGCCAAGACGACGCCGGAGCCGCCCCGCGATCTGCTGGGCAGCGAGCCGGCCACCAAGATCTTCGAGGGATTCGCGCCGCTGATCTCGCCCCGCGCGTTCGGCGTCCTCGACGCGAGCAAGCTCAAGGAGCTCGGCCTCGAGTCCCCCACGCGCCACCTCGAGGTCACGGTGCGGGGCGATGTCCGCCGGTTCGACATCGGACAGCCGGAGAAGGCGACCGGGGGCGAAGCCTTCCTGCGCGACACGCGCGATGGCCGGGTCTACCTGTTGCCGCGCGGGCTACTGGCCGATCTGCAGAACCCCAACCACCTGGTCGATCGGCGGCTGCACGCCTTCGAGATCGCCGACTTCGATCGCTTCGTGCTCTCGTCGGGCGGCAAGCAGAAGGCGTACCTGCAGATCAACCGCGAGGTCCGCGGCAAGTCGGCCTTCGCCCCGGCCAAGACGCCGGACAAGCCCGATCAGATGGCCAAGAACTGGCACGACGCCATGTGGAGGGCCTTCCCCTCGGATATCCTGGGGCGCGGCGAGGAGCCGCCGACCGGCAAACCGACGGTGGTCCTGCGCATCGACTACACCGACGGCAAGACGCCGGTCGGCTTCATGGAGTTCGCGCGCGCCGAATCGGCGGGCGGCGTCTCGGAAGAGGCCCCCGTCGCCGACGTCTACGCCCGCACCGAGCACACCGCCGGCTGGCTCAAGCTGGCCACCGGTGCCCAGCTGGTCGCCGATGCGCAGAAGCTGATCGCGGCCCCCTAATCGCAGCTCGGGAACCGGGACCGGGCGGATTATTACCGGTCGAAAAGCCCGGGACGTGTTGACGCGGCGGCGCGTGCGGGAAAGAATCTGCGGGTGAAACGCGTTTTGGCCCTGCTCTTCGCGGCGGCCGTGCTGGTGCTGGCGGCGGTGGTGGCGCGTGCCGTCGAGGCGGGGCGGGCCCGGACCGTGCAGCGGGAGGCCGCACGGGCGGCCGAGGCCGGCGGAATGCGGGCCACCGACGCGCTCGAGACCCACGTCCGCGAGCTCAAACTGGAGGCCCAGAACGCGGCCTCCAACCCGCGCCTCGTGGCCGCCCTGCGGGGAAATGCCGACGCCGCCACGCTCCAGGATCTGTTCCGCAACGAAGAGTGGTGGGAGCCGTACCGCAACGCCTTCAAGGTCTATGCGGTGGCCTTCGAAACCGACAAGCTCGACGTCATCGAAGGGATGAAGAACGCGGACTTCTTCTCCGACCTGCTGGTCCGGGAGGCCCGCGAGCGCCACGAGGCGGTGGCGCACATCGTGATGGGCAAGGGCTGGCCCTTCGCGGCAGCGGCTTCGCCGGTCGATCTGCCGGGCAGATCGACCCCCGCCGTGCTGCTGCTGGCGAAACCGATCGACGACGGCGCGGTACGAAAGCTGGCCGAGAAGTCGCGCGGTGCCGTGCTGCTGTCGGACGGCTCGCACGCGGTCATCGAAGCCGGCACAGAGCCGGAGCGCGATCTGCTCCGGGGCGCGATTGGCTCCGAGTCGCGCGGGCCGATCTTTCAGTCGAGCGACGGAACCTGGGCCGCCGCGGTCAGCCCGCTGGTGCCCGGCCTCTGGCTCTGGTCGTACGCCAGCGGCGCGGCCGCGGCGCACGAGGCGGATAGCACGGCCATCGCGACGACCGCGACGGTCTGGTCGGTCGCCGGGCTCCTCGCGCTGGTCGGGCTCTTCCTTGGGCTGCGCACCAAGGAGCCGACGGCTGGAAGGACCGCGGACGGGATGGGGATTCCGGTCACCGATCCGAACGCCCCGAATGCCCCGAACGCCGGCCGCCCCACGACCGGCGCCTCACCGGCGTTCCGGACGCGCCCCGGCCTGGGTGCCCCGTCGGGGCGCCTGCCGGGCTCGAATCCCCGCGGGGCGCAGGCCGCGCTGGGAGGCGCCGCGACCGAGCTTCATCGCACCGACGGTTCGCTGGCGCGGCCCGCCCCCGCCGGCACCACCAGCTTCGGTCGCTATCTGCTGCTCGACCAGCTGGGGGAAGGCGGCATGGCCCAGGTCTATACGGCGGTGACCTTCGGCGCCGAAGGCTTCCGCCGCACCTTCGTGGTCAAGCGCCTGCGGGCCGAGCTGACCCGCGATCCGGCCGTCGTGGCGCAATTCATCGACGAGGCGAACCTGGGCTCGACGCTGGTCCACTCCAACGTCATCCCCGTGTTCGACTTCGGAAAGGTCGGTGAGGAGTACTACCTGGCCCAGGAGTACATCCTGGGGCGCGATCTGGGGCGCGTCACCATGCGGATGCTGGAGCGGCAGCATCGCCCGCTGCCCCCGGCCACGGTGCTGTATGTCGCCTCCGAGACGCTGCTGGCGCTCGAGTACGCGCACTCGAAGCTGGGCGAAGGAGGCCGGCGCCTCGGCATCGTTCACCGCGACGTCTCGCCCAGCAACATCCTGGTCTCGGCGCGTGGCGAGGTGAAGCTCTTCGACTTCGGGATCGTCAAGGCCGAGGGGCGCGTCACCAAGACCCAGCACGGCGTGGTCAAGGGGAACGTGAGCTTCATGTCCCCCGAACAGGCGCGCGGCATCAACATCGACGGCCGCGCGGACCTGTTCTCCCTGGGTCTCGTCATCTTCTACTGCCTGACGGGCGGCGTGCTCTACCACGGCGAGACCACCTACGAGCTGCTGGTCAAGGCGGCGACGGGGCCCGGGCCCGACGAGCTGGCCCGCATCGCCGCCCTGCCCGGCCCGTGCGCCGAGATCGTCCGCAAGGCCCTGCAGGTCGATCCCAACCTGCGCTACCAGACCGCCCGGGAGTTCGAGGCGGCGCTGGGGCCGCACATCGAAGGGGGCGCCGCCTCCTCGGCGGCGATGATGGGAACCCTCTTCGCCGAGGACTTCCGGGCCGAGGAGGTGCGCTTCGCCGCCGCGGTGCCGAGCAGCGAGCGCGGCCTCCAGGCCACCGGACCGGGCTCACCCGCCATCCAACCCAAGCGACCGTGACCGCGAGCGACATGCCGCTGCCGGGAGGTCCGCCCGCGTCCCCCTCGCCCCCGGGCGAGCGGCCGGCGCTGCTGGTGGTTCAGATCGGGCCGCCGGAGCCGCTCGACCGGGGACCGGCGATCCATCGAACCCTCCAGCCCTGCCGCGCGCTCGGCGAGCTGCCGGAGGTGACGGTGGTGAGCGGGTTCACGCTGTCGCCCGCCATCTACAACCAGGGGTTGCTGCTGGCGGCCGACGTCCTGGTGCTCCGCGACGTCGCCGATCCCGATTTCTTGCCCATCATCGCGGCGCGGCGGCGACAGGGGCGGCTCACGGCCTACGAGATCGGCTGCCACATCTTTGCCGCGCCCCTCAGCGACGACACCGCGGCGACCCAATCGGACCTGGTGATGCGCAGTCTGGTGCCGCAGCTCGCCCGGCAGGCCGACTGCTTGCAGCTCGCGACGGCCGCGCTGGAGACGCAGTTCGCCGCGCTCAACCCCCGCCGGGCCGTCTTTCCGAGCCAGCTCTGGGACGCCCCGGCGCCGACGCCCGCCCGCCCCACCGACCGGGTCGTGATCGGCTGGGCCGGCGCCCGGGCCGAGCGCAACGATCTGCTGGTCGCGCTGCCGGCGCTGGCCGGCGTGCTCGAGCGACACCCCGAGGTGCGGGTCGCGATCATGGGCGACCCGGAGCTGAGCGCCACGCTGTCGTCGCTGCCGGCGGCCCGCGTGTCGTTCATGCCGGCCGGATCGCTCGAGCGCTATCACCGGTTCCTGGAGGGGATCGACATCGGCATCGCGCCGCTCGCGTCGACCCCGTTCAACCGCTGCAGCGAGGATCTTCGGTTCATCGAGTACGCGGCCCACGGCGTGTTGGCGGTCTGCGCCGACCTCGAGCCCTACCGCGGCGTGGTGCGTCCGGGGCAAAATGGGTTTCTCTTCCGCGACGGCGCCGAGCTCGAGACGGTGCTGGAACGGGTCCTGGCCGAGGCGGAGCTGCGCGCGGCGATTCCTGCCCGTGCCGCCAGCACCGCCACCGAGCGGCTGGAGCGCCGGCACGTCGCCGCGCGCCTGGGATTCTACCTGTCGTCCGCGGCCCAGATGGGGGTCCGACTGGGCGGCAGCGGCGGACCGCGGCTGACCTTCCCGCCGCCCGAGCTCACGGACAGCCGTCAGGCCGCCCGGCTCTACCCGGACTCGCGCTATCTGGCGCTCGGCGCGGGCAAGGTCGAGCGCTTGCTCGTCGAGGGGCTCCGGCAAGCGCGCGACGGCGCGGCCGACGAGGCACGCCACACCTTCGAGGTGGCCGAGCGGCTGGCGCCGGAGAGTCATCTGCCGCCGCTGTTGCTGGGCATGAGCGCTTCCGGCGAGACCGCCATCGGAGCGCTCGCGCGCGCCGAGGTGCGGAATCCCCTCTCCTGCCAGGCGGCCTACCGCCTCGGCGAGCACCTGCTCGCCGACGGCGACGAGAGCGGTGCCGTGGCGGCCTTCGAACGGGCGCGCGCGATCGCGCCCGGATTCGGCGCGCCGCAGGAGCGCCTGGGGGCGCTGGCGGAGGCGGCCGGGCAGATCGACGACGCCTGCCGGCTCTACGAGGAGGCCGCGCTGCAAAACAGCGCCTTCGCGCTGCCGATCGCGCGCCTCGCCACCCTCGCCCAGCGCGACGGCCGGATCGACAAGGCGGTCGGGCTCCTCGAGCGGAGCCTGGTCGACGATCCCGAGCTGTGGCTCACCAACTTCTTGATCGGGCGGAGCTACAGCGAGCTCAAGCGGTTCCATCAGGCGCGCGTGCACCTGATGCGCGCGCTCGAGGGCTCGCCCGAGCGTGCCACCGTGCTGACCGAGCTGGCCAAGGCCGAAGCCGGCCTCGGAAACGCCGACGCCGCCCGCGACACGCTGGAAGAAGCGCAGCGCGAACGATAGACAGGCCGGCTCAGTGCCGGTGGCGGTGGTGGGCGTCGGAGGTGTGGGGGTGATCGTGCTCGATGGCGTCGTGCCGGTGCAGGTGCGCGTGCGGCTCCCCGGCGGGGCTGTCGGGGAGGTGGCCGTGCGCGTGGTGCGCGTCGTGCGCGTGGATGTGGGTGTGCTCGAGCGTCTCGTGCCGATGGAGATGCGCGTGTCGGTCCCGGACCAGCGCCGCTACCCCGGCCAGCATCAAGGCCCCGGCGCCCAGCACGGTGATCGTCACCGGCTCGCGGAACAGCGCCGCGCCCAGCAGCGCGCCGACGAAGGGCGCCGTCGCAAAGTAAGCCGCCTCGCGCGCCGCGCCCAATAGGCGCAGCGCATAGGCATCGAGGAGGACGCTGGCGCCATAGCTCACGGCTCCGAGCGCCACCGCCTCGAGCGCGAGCCGGCGCGGTGGCAGGCGATCTCCGAAGGCGAACGCCAGCGTCAACAGCGCCACCGCCGCGCCGAGCGTCTTGGCGCGAACGACCGCGATCGGATCGCGCAGCGCCAGCCGCTGGGTCAGATTGTTGTCGATGGCCCAGGCGAGGCAGGCTCCCGCGAGGGCCACCGCTCCCCCGGGCGTGACCGGCGCGACGCCGCCCCCGACGCCCAGCAGCACCGCGCCCGCGAACACCAGCGCCGTCGCGCGCAGGCTGCGGCCTCCCAGGTGCTCGCCGAAGGCCGCCACCGCGACCAGCGCCGTGAGCGGCCCCTCTAAATTCAGCAGCAGCGCGCCCGCCGTCGCCGATACGCGCGCGAGGCCGAACAGCATGAGCAGCGGTCCCGCCATGCCGCCCAATACCGTCACCGCGAGGAGCAGGGGCAGATCGCGGCGACCGAGCGGCGCCTCCCGCCGCGCCGCCCCGCCGCGCGCCGCCCCACCGAAGACCCGGACGATCCCGAAGATCGTGAGCGCCGCTCCGGCGCCACCATAGAGCAACCCGGCCAGCAGCAGCGGCGGCAGGCGCGCGCCGAGGAGCTTGGCCAGCGGCGCGCTGAGACCGAACGTCGTCGCGGCCAGCAGGCCGAACATCGCCCCCCGCCGTGCGCCGCTCATCGTGCTCATGTTACCGCGGTTGACACGATCATTCGCTCCGCTCCAGGATGACCGCTTGCCACAACCGAACCCGGAAGTCCGCCCGTCGCAGGTGACCCTCAAGACGGTGTTCACCGTCTCCTTCGGCGTGCTGGGCGTCGCCCTGCTGGTGGGCGCCGTCGCGCGCGCGCTGGTCGCCGTGACCTTGATCGGCGCGGCCGCGGCGCTCGCCGTCGCGCTCGATCATGCGGTGGCCATGCTGGTGCGGCGGCGCGTGAAGCGCCCGCTCGCCATCGCGGCCGTCACGTTGGCGTTGCTCGGGTTGGTCGTCGGTGTCGCCTTCACGGTGATTCCGCCGGCCGTCGATCAGGGTAAGCAGCTGGTCCACGACGCGCCCAACTTCGTGCACACCGCCCGCCGCAGCGCGATCTTTCGCGCGCTCGACGGCCGCTTCCATCTGGCGGATTACGTCGAAAACGCCGAGCAGCGGCTGCCCGATGTGCTGGCCGGGGCCGCGACGCCGATCTTGAACGCGCTGGGCGGACTGCTCACCGGCGTCGGCGCGGTGGTCACCATCTCCTTCCTGGTCGTGTTCATGCTGGTCTTCGGCGGCCGCCTGATACGCGCCATCCTCGACGAGGTGCGCCCCGAGCACCTCGCGATGTACCGAGACGTGCTCGGCAAGATCTATCAATCGATCGGGGGATATATCGGCGGGCTCACCCTCATCTGCGCGGTCAACGCCACCCTGACCACCACCTTCCTGGCCATCGATGGGGTCTCGTTTTTCTTGCCGCTCGGGATCCTGTCCGGTCTGTCCAGCATGGTCCCCTACGCCGGCCCGCTGGTGATGGGGATCGCCATCTCGCTGGTGGCGTTCCTCACGGCGGGCTCCTGGCATGGGATCGCCGCCGCCATCTACTTCATCGTCTACGGCCAGCTCGAAGGAAATGTCCTCGGCCCGCTGGTCTTCAGGCGCACGGTCCACGTCAACCCGCTGGTCACGACGCTGTCGCTGCTCTTTCTGGGCGAGATGGCCGGGATCATCGGCGCCATCGTGGCGGTGCCGGTGGTGGCGACGCTGCAGATCGTCCTGCGCGAGATTCTCCACATCCGCCGCGAGCGGCTGGCCTTGCAACGCGCGGCCCTGGCCGAGGGCGATAGTCCCTGATCTTCCGCCTAGCGCGCGGCGACCGAGCCGCGGCGCAGGGGGCCAACGAACGCCAGCCCGAAGAGCCAGATCGCCCCCAGCGCCGCGAAACCGGCGTTGAGGCTCAAGGCGTAAAGGGCGCCCCAGCGGTCCCAGATCCAACCCGTGCCGAGACCGGCCGGCAGCGCCGCCGCCCCGATCAGCCCGTGGTAGATGCCGAAGGCGCGACCGCGGGCGCCCCGCCCCGCCAGATCGGCGACGATCGCCCGCTCGGCGCCCTCGGCGAGCCCATGGTAGAGCGCGTAGGCGAGGAGCAGGATCACGATCTGCCATTTGGAGCCGGCGAAGGCGAACCCGACGTAGGTGAGCGCGTAGGCGGTCCACCCGGCGGCGACGACCAGCGCGCGCGAGTGTCGATCCGACAGCGCGCCGCCCGGCACGGCCACCATCGACTTCACGAGATGGTGGAAGGACCATAGGAGCGGCAGCTGCGCCGTGGCCCAGCCGAGCTGGTGGGCCCGCACCAGCAGAAACGCGTCAGACGAGTTGCCGAAGGCGAACAGCATGCAGGCCACCACGTAGGACGAGAACCCTCGCCCGAGCATGCCGCTCCGCGGGCGGGTGTCGAGGGGGCCGCTCCGGTCGGCGATCTGTTCGTTCTCCCGCAGTCGATAGAAGAGCACCACCGGCGCCATCAGCCCGAAGACCGACGCTACCGCGAAGGTCATCCGCAGGCTGGCTCCCATCGACAGCAACGCCCAGGCGATGATCGGTCCCAGCGCGGCGCCGAAGTTGTCCATGGCCCGGTTCAATCCGAAGGCACGCCCACGCTGCGACGGCGCCACCGAATCGGCGATGAGCGCGTCGCGTGGCCCGGAGCGAATCCCCTTACCCGCGCGATCGAAGAGACGCGCCGCCAGCACGTGCCAGGGGGCCAGCGCAGCGGCGATGCCGGCCCGGGCGATCGCCGGCAGCGCGTAGCCCCCCGCGACCAGCGTGCGGCGGGGCCCCCGGTCGGAGAGCTTGCCGGCCGCCATCTTGATGATGCTCCCCAGTGCGTCGGCGCTCCCTTCGATGAGGCCCAGGAAGCTCATCGGCGCGCCCAGCGACAGCAGGAAGGTCGGGAGCAGCGGGAAGATCGCTTCGCTCGAGACGTCGTTGAGCAAGCTGGCCAGGCCGAGCAGCCAGACCACCCGCGGCAAGGCGCGCAGGGCGCGCAGCGGGTGGCTGTCCCCCGATGCCCGGGGGGGCCGTGGCCCGGAATCGGGCTCGGCGCTGGGCTCGGGCGGCCGGTTCACAGAACTATCCTTACCGGTAAAACGTCGCGGCGACGAATTCTGTGCACTTTCGCTGGCCCGGCAAGGTCCCTCATGGCGGCCCCTCACGGCGCTTGGCAAGCCGGCCGCTGTCGGCCTATCTTTTGCTCGTGCGTAGGAAATGCCCCACCTGTGCCCGCACCTACGAGGAACCGGCCGAGCCCAGCGCCTTCCGGCCGTTCTGTTCGGCGCGCTGCCGAGCCGCGGATCTCGGGAAGTGGCTCGACGGCGGCTACCGGATCACGGCGCCGCTGTCGGAAGAAGACCTGGACCAGGGCCTACCCACCGAGGGAGAGACCGAGCCAACCCAATGACCAACACCGCCCAGCAAGACGACATCCAGGAGCTGATTCGCTCGATCCACAACGAGCGGCTGGCCGCCAAGGAGAAGGAACATCGGGAGGGCTGGACCCGCTACGTGTCGTTGATGATCGTGGTGCTGGCGGTCGCGACCGGGATCGGATCGCTCAAGGCGGGCGGCTTCGGCAGCAAGGTGATGCTGTATCAGGCGCAGGCCTCGGACACCTGGGCCTTCTATCAAGCCAAGAGCATCAAGCAGCGGATCGCCGAGATGGAGGCCCGCCGCACGACCGGCGACGAGGCGGCGGGCGCCGCCGCGGACGTCGAGCGCTACCGCGCCGAGGAGAAGGACCTGCAAGCCAAGGCCGAGCGGCTCGAGGGCATGCGCGACGGCATGGCCAAGCACGGCCCGCCGCTTGGGTTCGCGATCGCGCTCCTCCAGATCGGGATCGCCCTCGCCTCGGTCTGCCTCATCACCAAGCGTAAGCTGCTCTGGGCGGCGTCGGGCCTCTTGGGGGCGATCGGGATCTTCTACGTCATCTTCGGGCTCTATCTGGTCTGAGATCGGTCCCGCCGAGCCGCTCGGGCGTCCGGCCCGGCTAGAAGACTTCGGGATGAAGGCGGCGCGCCAGCCGCGCGAGCGCCTGCACCGCGTGGTGTGAGACGTCGCCCATGAAGGCGCCCGGCGCTTCGTAGACCCGCCCGGCGCGCACCGCCGGAACGTCGCGCCAGAGCGGCGCCGCACGCAGCGCCTCGATCGGCGGCGGGCCGGCGCCGTAGCGCGGAACGACGATCGCTTCCGGATCGAGCCCGAAGACGGATTCGATCCCGATCTGTCCCGGTCCGACGACGCCCGCGGCCGCGGCCACGTTGCGGGCCCCGGCGCGGGTCAGGATCTCGTCGATGAGGGTGTCGCGGCCGACGGTGAAGCTGGGTGGGTCGTAGTAGATGACCCGCACGGGCCGCACGCCCGCCAGGCGCCCCGCCAGATCGCCGAGCGTCGCCTCGACCGCGCCCGCGATCGCCGCGGCGCGCGCGTCGGCGCCGACCGCCGCGCCCATCAGGCGGACGTTCGCGAGGATGTCGGCGAAGGTCTCGAAGCGCGACCAGCGCAGGACCGGCAGACCAGCGCCGATCATGAGGCGCAGCGCGTTCGGCTCGGAAAATCCCGCCACGCAAACCAGATCCGGCTCCAGCGCCAGGATGGTCTCGACCTGGGTGCGCAGGCGCGGCACGGCGGGCGGGTAGACGCCGGCGCAGCTCGAGATCGCCGGATCGTCGGCGAAGAACGAGACGCCCACCACCCGCTCCCGTGAAACCAGCTCGGCCAGGATCTCGTCGGCGCCGAGGTAGGTCGACACGATCCGACGCGGCGGTCGCGGAAGGGTCCAGGCCTCGCCGGTTGGCCCGTGCAGCGTCCGCGGAAAGCCGCCGTCGATTCCCGCTTCGACCCGACCGTCGGCCAGACCGCGCGCGCCGATCAAGGCCGCCCGCACCCGCCGGGAGAGCGCCGCGCCGGCCACCAGCGGCGCGGCGACGCAGGCCAGGGCAGCCACCCGGCGGCCGAGGTCGGGCTCCCCGGTCAATACCAGGTCACCCCCACCGCCGGCAGGCCCGTCACCGGGTCCGACGCGAAGCCGGTCGTCGCGTGCGGGGAACCCGAGACGTCGAAGAGCTTGATCTGCGGCGTCGAAAAGGTGGCCTCGGGCACCAGCAGCAGTCCCGACACGCCCGCCGGCTGGCCGATGGTGTAGGGATCCGAGGTCGCGAACTGGGTGGTGGTCCCGAGCACGTAGTCGAACGCGAACAGGGCGTCGGGGGTGGTGAAGCTCGGATCGTTGGTCACGGCGAAGGCGCGGGTCCCGCCTCCGGTCAGCGGCAGCGCGACGACCCAGGCGAAGTCGATCGGCCGATCGTCGAACGCCACCGACGAGATCGAGCGCGTCAGATGGGGTGGCGAAGCGCTCAGGTCGACGACGGCGATCCCGGACTGCAGCGGTTGGTTCTGGCTGCCGTAAGGTCCTCCGCAGGCGACCAGCAGCGTCTTGGTCGATTCGACGTAGGTCATTCCCTCGCAGTCGTACAGGCCCGTCAGCGCCACGGCCGCGACGACCTGATCGGTCGTCGGATCGATCACGACGACCTTGCCTTCGCCGTACGTCGCGAAGCTCGAATCGATCTCGTTGAGCGAGACTACCAGCTTGCCGGCGGCGATGAGCGCGCGATCCGGCCGGGCCTGGATGGTCGCACCCGAGACGGCGGAAGCGTAGGCGTCGAGACCGATCCGCCCGGTCATCGTGCCACTGGTCGGATCGATCACGATGACGTCGTTGCCGGCCAGCGCGACGGTCGTCGCGGCCAGGTTCTTGTCGTAGCGGGTGACGTAGGCCTTGGTGTCGGCGACGATCACCACATCGTGCGGATTGGTCTTGGCGCCACCGGGGAGGGCAATCTGGCGAGCGATCTTGCACTGCGCCGGGTCGACGAAGGTGAGCGCGCCGTTCCCGCTGTCGACGATCACGATGTCGCCTCCACGTTGCGGCTGCGACGGAAGGAACGTGTTGCCCGAAATCGTCTTCGACGAGCCCCCGCTAGAGCCGGTCGCCGAGTCGACGCAGTCGGCGTGAAGCAACCCGCCGGTCGTGCTCAGGATCGACAGGCTGGTGGTGCTGAAGTCGCTGTTGAGCGCCACCAGACCCGTCGGCGCCGGGGGCGCCAGCTGGGGAGCACCGCCGGAGCCGGCCGCGCCCGTCGTGCCGGCGGCTCCGGCCGCGCCCGACGTGCCGGACGAGCCCGAGGTGCCGGCGGTGCCGGAAATTCCTGCGGCCGCTCCACCACCACTCGATCCCCCGAGGCTGGGGGCGTCCGCGCCGGCGTCGTTGCCCGCGCTCCCGCCGGCGGCCCCGGCGGTCGCGCCGCTGCCACCATTGCCTCCGGCTCCGCCGGCGGTGGTCCCGCCTCCCGATCCCGCCGCCGCATCGAACGACGGCTGACCGGTGGGGGGAGTATCGCTGCAGCCAGCAACCGCGCCGACGGAGAGGATCAAACCAAGACAAAATAGACGTCGCATCGAATTGCTCCTTTTTGAATCACGGGTCTTGAATCAAAGGTTGTTGAAAGGTTGGGAACTGGACGCCCCCGCATCGGAAGCGTCCATCATCGAGTCGTAGGCCAGGGCCAAGAACACGGTCCGTCCGGGCAGCGACCAGTAGCTCTCGTCCCACTTCTGAAGCCCGATCAGGTTCAACGCGCTCGCCGTGACGCGCAGGTGCGCCCGGGGCCACAGGACGCTCGCCCCCGCCCCGATCAGGAGCTGCGTCGGAACGCGAAAGAGATTGGCCGGATCGTCGTAGCTGCCCGTGAGGATCAAGGCGTCCGCGTAAGCCGCGAAGTCGAGCCCTCCGGGGAGGTTGACCCGCAGCAGCTCCGGCCGCGCGTACGCGGTCGTACGCGGATGGTGTGGGATCTGTTTCCCATGACTCGTCGGGCTGTCGCTCTCGTCCTCCGCCACTGTATAGGTCGCCTGCGCGATCAAACGGCCATGCCGGCCCACCCCCAGCCGCAGCTCCTGCTCGACGCCGTAGATCCGGGCGCTCTTCAGGTTCGCGGCGCGAGACGCCCCGGACGCGTTGGGAGGCCAGTAGATGAGATCGTCCACCCGCGCGCCAAAGAAGGTGGTGCGGCTCGCGACCGCCAGGCGGGTGCCCGAATGGTCGATCCAGAGCGCGAGATCCGCATTCGTCCCCTGCTCGGGAACCAAACTGGGGTTACCCAGAAGGCGCTCGGTCAGACTCCCATAGAGCTCCAGGAACGAAGCCGCGTGCTCATAGCGACCGATGTTCGCCTTGAGCGTCGCGATCTTTGCGAACGGGTGCACGAGCGCCAGGCGGTACGTCGGCAGGTGGCGCCCGATGGCCGGACCGGCGGGGAGAAACACGCCGGCGGCGTTTTGGCCCGTGACCACGTCCTGCATCCACTCGATCCGCGCCGAGGGGATGAGATCGAGATTCAGCCGCTGCCAGACAAAGTCGACCTCGGCTCCGGCGACGCCAATCAAGCGGTGCGCCGGCGCGCCCGACGCCGACGGGTTGAGCTCATTTTCGAACGTGTACGTTTCGCGCCGGCCCTCGGCCAGGAGCGCCGCGCGGGCCCGGTCGCCCAGCGGGCGGGTCGCGTGGACCGTCGTCCCCGTCGACAGCGTCGTTTCGTGCGCCGTCAGCGGGCCGCGACCCTGGACCTCGCCGTCGGGATCGAGCAGCCGGTCTCGCGCCAGGCTGACGAACGCTTCGGCCGAGAGCCGCCCCCCCGGGCCAAGATCGTCGCGCGACTCGTAGCGCAGATAGCCGAGGCCGCGCGCGGTGTGAAAGCGGGCATAGAGCGCCGGGTAGTCGGTCGGTCCGGGAAGCCCCTGCGCGCGCGCGAACCCCACCAGGCCGAGTCCCAGCGTTCGCCGGCCCACCAGCGTCAGCGTCGCGCGAAAGACCCCGTTCCCTTCCAGGGCGTCGTTGTTTTGCGCAACGGTGTCGTAGTCGTCGGCGGGATTGGCGGCGGTGTTGTTGTCGGAGCGGTACGGGTAGTCGCCCTTCGACGAAAAGACGTGCGCGCCGAGATAGAGACGCAGGCGACCGACGCGGCCACCCGCCGTCGCGTCGGCGAATTCGGTTCCGAACGAGCCGACGCCGGCCCGGACACTGGCGCGCGTCTGGCTCGGCGTGCGGGTGGTTATCGAAATGATCCCGCCCAGCGCCGTCTCGCCGAACGCCAGCGGCGTGGTCCCCCGATAGACCTCGACCCGCTCGATGTCGCCCAGCGGCAGCGTGGAGATGTCGACGCCGCCGCCTTCGGCGATGTTGAGGGGCACGCCGTCGACGTAGATCAGAACCTGGTCGGGATTCGAACCGCGCAGCGTGATGCTGCTGAATGCCTCCTGCGATCCGGTCCGGGCCACCGTGACGCCGGGAACCTCCAGGAGCAGCGTGCCGAGATTGTCGTAGGCGCGGGGGCTCTCCGACGGGAGGACGACCGAGACGGCGGCCGCCCGGTCCTCACGCGCGACCGTCGGTGCCGGTTCCGGTCCGGTCACGACCGTCTGAAACGCCGGCGGGTGTGGCGGCGTGGGTGGTGGAGCGGCCGTCATCGGTCGGGGTTGCGCCGTCATCTCGGCGGGCGCTGCCGTCGTGTCGGGGCGCGCAGCTGTCGCGTCGGGAGGCGCGGCTGTCGCGTCCGGGGTTGCGGCTGTCGCGTCCGGGGACGCGGCCGCAGCTTCGTCCGCGTACGCCGCGCGCAGCGCGAGCAGAACCATCAGCACCGCCAGCGTGCCCGTTCCGAGAGCCGTCACGGCGGATCCTCCGCTGCCCGACCGCCCAGGGTCTCGTAGGGCAGCACGAAGGGCCGGCCCGCGCTGTCGGTGCGCACCTCGGCGCGCACGGCGAAGTGGCGCGCCAGGATCTCCGGCGTCAGCACCTCGGCCGGCGCCGCGTCGGCCTGCAGGGCGCCCTCGGCCAGCAGCAGGATCCGATCGCACCGGCGGGCGGCCAGCGACAGATCGTGGAGCGCGACGACCGCGGCACGCCCCGTGTCGACGGTGGCGCGAAGCAGATCGAGGGCCTGCAGCTGATGCGAGAGATCGAGGCCCGCGATCGGCTCGTCGAGGAGCAGGAGCGGGGCTTCCTGCGCCAGCGCACGCGCCAGGTGGACCCGCTGGCGCTCGCCGCCGGAGATCTCGATCACCGGCCGATCCGCGAGCTCCGTCGTGTCGGTGAGCGCGAGGGCCCGGGCCACCGCCGCCAGATCGGCGTCGGTTTCGATCTGAAACCGCGCGAGGTGTGGCAGCCGCCCCAGGGCCACGGCCTCGCGGACCGTCAACGGCAAGTCGGCCGGCGCGTCCTGAGGCAGGAGCGCCGCCCGGCGCGCGATCTCGCGCCGCGAGAGACTTTCGATCGGCGCGCCG
>CALAOV010000290.1 GCA_937889515.1 uncultured Myxococcales bacterium
GGCGGGTCGTTACAGCGCCCTGCTGGGCGATCTTCCGCTTCGCCTGCCGAAGGAGCGTTCGGGGACGAAGTCTGTCTGGCACCTCTACCCGGTTCGCACGCCCCGTCGGGATGAGCTCGCGAGTGGTCTCACAGCCCGTGGCATCGCGACCGGTATTCACTACCCACGGGCGCTCCCGGATCAGCCCTGCTATCGGCCGGCCGGCATGTGCAGAGTCGTGGGCGATCTGGAGGTCGCACGAGCTGCCGCGACGACGACTCTGAGCCTACCGCTATTCCCGCTCTTGCGCCCGGAGGAGCAAGAGCTCGTCGCCAGCGCCGTTCGCGACGTCCTGAGCGTTCGCCAAACACCATGAGGACGACATGTTGAAGCGTTACGGTATCAAGGAATCGACCACCGTTGCGAACGATGCCGAAGGGCACGCAGAACGGATTCGAATTGAAGGCTACACGGTTCTCCCCGATCTCGTGCCCAATGCGACGCTTGTCGATGCCCGTATCCGTCTCGACGGGATCTATGCGGGGCAAGCTGCAGAAGTTGGCGGCGAAGACGAGCTGCGCAGGATGAACGACGCCGACGTCGTACGGTCCCCGTGCGTGACGGACGACTTCTTCTTGCAGTTCGCGACCCACGAACGGGTGCGCCAGCTGATGGATCTGATGCTTGGCGACTACTACATCCTCCAGCAACAGAACGGTGTCGTAAACCGCCCGAAAGCTGGACACTATCAGAGCGCGTGGCACCGCGATCTTCTGTACCAGCACTTCACGACGTCGCGGCCGATCGCCGTCAGCGTGCTCTATTGCGTCGATGATTTTCGCGCCGAGACGGGCGGCACCTGGGTCCTGCCCGGCTCGCACCGACTAGAGAGATTTCCCTCGGATGCATACGTGTCGACCCACGAGGTTTCGGTTGTTGCTCCTGCCGGCGCCGCCCTCGTCTTCGATTCGCTGCTGTTTCATCGAGCCGGAGAGAACCGCTCGGCGGGATTGCGGCGGGGGTTGAACCAAGTCTACGCGCTCCCATTTCTCAAACAGCAAATCAGTTTGCCCCGTGCTCTCGGTGGTCGATATTCCGAGGACCCCGCGCTTCGCCGATTCCTGGGCTACGATAGTGAGCCGGGAGATAGCGCTCTCGAATGGCGCCGGAGGCGCCTTGCGTCTCCAGCCTGAGGTTCTCTAGGACTCTGTCTGCTCGAGGCAGGCGACGCCAAATCCGGCGGCGCCCCATTTGTTCCCGCTGTAGAACAGATAGGTCCGATTGGCGGCTGTCACCAGTGCAGGATAGGACATCTCCTCGTCCCAGGCCCCCGCGACGGGCTCGAGTCCAGGAGGGAGCGGCATCGGACTGAAGGTCAAACCATCTGTCGAGGTCCCGTAGCCGAGTCGATAGCCTCTCGTCGATCGGATGCAGTAGTAGAGCTCGTACCCTGTCGCTAGTCGTTGCACCCACGGGCGGACCAAAGCGTGACCGGAGCCATCGACCGGGAGGGTCACGCACGTATCCTCAGGCCGTCGCCAGTCTCGTCCGTTCAGAGACTCGGTGTGCCTAATCTCGGAGACGGCGAGAAGCTTCCCTTCGGCATTCAACCATCGACCACCGCCCGCGTACCAAATCCGAAATCGCCGACCCTCCACAGCTACGCAAGGTGTCGAGCGAAAGAACATGTCCTGATCGGTTCGATCCAGCACGGGAACGCGTTGCGCGCGGACGAAGGTTTCACCGCCGTCTCTGCTGATGGCCAGTCCCGAAAAGATCGAGAACCGTGCCTTGCAGCCGGTTTGATAGCCGAGGTAGTAGAGCCATAGCTCGTTGCCCACGACCAGAGCACAGCCGGGCGAGACACCGTTGTCGTCGAACATTCCCGGCTCACCGACATCCAGGACGGACTCTGTACAAGTGCGTACCACCCGCGTCGGATCCATCGCGTCGACGTCCACGAAGTGAATGCGCGACACCGTATTCGAATCGACTACGCCCAGGTAGACACGAATCGTAACGGGGTCGAGCACAACGGGAGTGGGGAGCATCCCTGAAGTCACCTCCAATGCGCCACCAGCTCCGACGCGCCCCAGTCGCCGCCATTGGTTCACGATCTCGACCTCTCCGCCCACCCAACTCCCGTGGCTCCGGTGTCGTTGCCGTTGTAAAAAAGATATTCCCGCTCACCCCGCCGAAACACGCTCGACGCGTACATCATCTCCAGATCCCAGGGCTCTGGACCCAATGCCAGACCCGGCTCATCGACCCTCTGTGTCCAAATGAGGCCGTCGGCTGAGGTGGCGCTCGCCAGTCGATAGGGCGTCGCGCCACCTCGAATCGAGTAGTACATCGCGTAGCCATTCGATTCGCGAACCACCCAGGGGCGTCCGAGAGAGACTTCTGTTTTCGGGTCGACTGCGAGGCATGTCGTGATCGGGCCCGTCCAGGCGACGCCGTCGGCCGAGTCGATATGCCGAATGTCGAGCCGGGGGACCTTCTTTCCGCCCAGATCGATCCACTCTCCGCCGCCCGCGTACCACATGCGAAATATTCCGCTCTCACCGACGACGTGAGCGGCGGTCCGCCAGGTTGGTTCCTGGCTGGTTCGATCGAGGATTGGCACTCGCCCGTGGCGCACGAAGCTCTGGCCCCCGTCGTCGCTGACAGCTAGACCCGTGAAGATCGTGTAAGGAACCTTGGTTCCCCGTTGAAAGCCGGCGTAGTAGAGCAGCAGGCGATCTCGGTTCGGAACGATCGCCGTCGGCACTACGCCGCTGTCATCGAAGGCCCCGGGCTCGCCGATGTCCAGGACCGGAGCCTCGGCGGTAGCAAGAACCCGAGCTGGATCGTCTGCATCGATATCCACCCACCCAACCCGACTCGTCATTTGCGCATCGCAGAGACCGACGTAGAGCCGCAGTACGGATGCGGAAACGAGGTGAGGCGTCGGGGCCATTGCATGGCTCCGCGACCAGGTCGCGCTCCCAGGGGGCGCCCAGATCAGCCCCCGCTTGTGCCAAGCCGTCGCGACCACCTCAGTCGATGATCACATACGAGCGATCGGGCAGAAAACGCGATCGTCGGATGGGATGGCGATCGAGCCCGAGCACCTCGCGCAGGGCCTGGGTCTCTCCCGGATAGTCGGCGCAGTTGAGCTCATCGAAGGCGATGACGCTTCCCTTGACCAGCCGAGGTTTGATGGCCTCGAGCGCTTTCTTGGTCGGTTCGTAGAGGGCGAGATCGAAGATCGCGAGCGCGACTACCATCTCCTGATGTTTTTCGAAGTAGGGCAGGACGGTCTGGGTGACGTCGCCCCGGACCAATTCGTGCTTACGCACGTGCGCGGTGACGTTCTCGTGCTGGTGGTACTCCAGCAGCGCCTCGAGATAGGGCTCGTATTCCTCGGAAACCGTGTAGCCACCGACCTTGATGGTCTCCGACGCCACGTCCTTGTCGGATACGGCCGGATAGCCGGCGAAGGTATCGAAGCCGACGAATCGCCGGGAATGGTTGTACGGCTCGTGGATGGCCCGGAAGCTCTCGCAAAGCGCGAGGGTCTGGCCCCACCACACGCCGAATTCCAGGATGGCCCCGGGGACGTCGAGGACCAATCGGTAGAGCTCGTCGATCCACAGGACGCGGGCCAGCGCGGGCGCGCGCATGAAGAGTCCCAGGTTGACGAGCAGCTGGTCGTCGGGGATCGGACGCTTGCGGAAGAGATCGTACAGACGTTCGCGGTTGGCGACCTGGTCGGCCGAGGACCGCGACTGCTGACGATATTCGGTGACTTTGCTCATGGGGCTATTCCGCCTTCTCTTCTTTTTGCCGTTTCCAGATTCCGACCGCGACTTTCCCGTCCGGAACGTCGGCCAGACCCGTGGCTCCCGCGCCGAGGACGCAGCGGTCCCCGACGTTGATGTTGTTCGCGATGGTCGAGTTGACGCCCAGGAAGCACGATTCGCCGACCTGGCAGAATCCAGAAACGACGACGTGCGACGACACGAAACAGTGACTCTTGATCGTCGAGTGGTGACCAATGTGGTTGCCGCTCCACAGCACGACGTTGTCTCCGATGGTCACGAAGGGCTGGATGACGTTGTTCT
>CALAOV010000291.1 GCA_937889515.1 uncultured Myxococcales bacterium
GATACGGCGACCACCGAGATCTACACTCTTTCCCTACACGACGCTCTTCCGATCTAGTCGTAGAAATCACCGCCCACCGCGTAGGCGGGCATGTACTCGGTCACCACCCGGACGGCCGCGGAGTTCTCGCCGATCGGCTCGGGCAGGAACGTCCGCTGAATCCCGCCGGCCGCGGCCATATCCTGTTCGAGCCACGACGCCGACGAGGCCGAGGCCCGACCGCGGGTCACCGGAAGAATCCCGCCCACACCCTCCGCGAGCGCCACCAGGGTTTCGAGGTTCTGGATGGTGAACGCCGGCGCCTCCGCCTGGCGCTGCACGACCAGAAATCCCTCCAGCGACTTTCCGGAGAAAATCGGCGTCGACATGGTCGAGCCGCGTCCGGTCGCCAGGTCGCGTGGCAAGAGGGTGGGCGTCACCGGCATGAGCCCCTGCGCCGCGATCGGTCCCCACACGGCGTTCAGAGTGGCCAGCAGCCCCGCGCCCGCGCGCGCATCGCGCACGCCGCGCAGCGGCCGTCCCTTTTCGGGCAGGAACAGATCGGCGTCCGCGATCTGCGGCCACATCATGGCGATCACGATCGCGAGCCGCTGCGCCAGCTCCGAGGGCGACTCCGGCTCCCCCAGCGCCGCAACCGCCTGGGCGACAGCTTGGCCGCTCGCGTTTTCCTCGAGAGAAGTCGCGTCAACCAGGAGCGGCGATGCCAGATCTATTGTATTTGAGGCCATCTTCCTACCTCACCCATGACGCCCGACGGTCATCCCCAAAAGCTGCTCTAAGGTAACTGGTCCCACTACCTCGTGCCATTCAAAAACGTATGAAGCGTCACAGTCCGGAAATGGGCTCATGCACGCCTCGAGCATGGCCTAGTGGCGTGATTTCGACTGCTTGTGCGTCGGCGGCGAGGGGGGAACCCTGGAGTCGGCATTGAGCATGACCCGGTCGAGACGGAGGAGCCTGAAGATCGCCAGCGGTTGGTCGCGCAATCCCTTGATGACAACGCTGCCACCCTGCGCCCGCACCCGCTTGTAAAGGGACACCAGCGCGCCGACCCCCGAGCTGTCCACCATCCGGAGCTGGGAGAGATCGACATCGACGACGGTCGGCTTGGTCTTGACCAGCTTCTCCAGATCTCCGCGGAGCTCGGCCACGGTGACGGCATCGAGCTCCCCCTCGATGACGAGGCGGGTCGTGCCATCCTTGGCCGGCGAAATCTCGAACCTCATGTGGCACCTTCGGACTTGCGGGCCGCGCTGGCGCGTTCCGCCACGTAGCGTTTGCTGAGCGTGAGCAGGTTGGGACGGCCGGCTCGGTAGGTCATGTCCATGAACGACTGCATGATGTAAAGGCCGAGGCCTGACTCGGGGAGGGTATCGAAGGCCGGCGGCGGGACCGTCGTGGGGTCGAAGCTGGCCCCCCAGTCGCGTAACTCGATCCTGATGAGGCCGCGCCGGGTTTGGATTCGCATATCGATGCTGCCTTCCTTCCGGCCGGCGTACCCGTGGAGGACGACATTGTTGAATGCCTCGCCGACGGCGGAGACCACCTGCATTTGGAATTCGTTCCATGAGCGCCCCTGCGGCCGCGGCGTGACCAGCTTGCACGCCGTCGATACCGCACGAAGGGCAACGTCCCGATGCTCCAATATTCCGGCCAGCTGGAGCCGAATCAATGCGGGAACCTCGTCGATAGGTCCGTCCACGGCGTCATATCGTAGGGGTAAGGTTTCGGTGTAGCGTAAAGGCGTGGTCCGATCGGTACGCGTCGCGAAGAGATTGATCGACGTCGTCGGCTCGCTTCTCGGCCTTGCCATTACTCTACCTCTTTTCCCTCTGATTGCCGCGGCAGTCTACCTCGATTCACCCGGGGCAATCCTGATTCGTCAACGGCGCGCCGGGCAGCTCGGGCCGGGGGTCGACGAAGGGGTCGGTGCAGGGGAGGATCCCGGGCGCACGCAGCCGCCGAGGCCGCGATTTCGGGAGTTCTTGATGTTCAAGATCCGGTCGATGCGCCCGGACGCAGAGGAGCTCAGCGGGCCGGTCCTCGCCAGCGAGAACGATCCCCGGATCACGCGGGTGGGACGTTTCTTGCGCCGGACCCACATCGACGAGCTGCCCCAGTTCCTGAACGTGCTGGCCGGCGACATGAGCATCGTCGGGCCCCGTCCGGAGCGTCCCGAGCTGGCCGAGCAGCTCGCGCTGGCCATCCCCTATTTCGAGGAGCGGATGCGCGACGTCAAACCGGGAATCACCGGCCTGGCCCAGGTGACGCTGGGCTACTCGGGCAAGCCGCCGCCGGGGAGCGAGCTGATGTCGTTCACCCGCGATCTGACCAATCCGTTCCAGGTCGAAGGCGCCGAGGACGCGGTCGCCGACCACATGCGGATGAAGCTGCTCTACGACCTCGCGTACGGCGGCGCGATGGAAGACCTGCGCACCTTCGTGCCGCTCGAGCTGTCGATCCTGGTGAAGACTCCGCTCGTGATGCTGCGCGCGCGCGGGACCTGAGGCGGCGGCGTGTGCGACGCGCGGGTCGTGCTGGTGATCTGGGCGCTGGCGGCGCTGGGGTACACCTACCTGGGCTATCCGGCGCTCATCGCCCTGTGTGCCCGTGTCGCGCCGGGGCGGCGCTCGATGTCGACGGCCATGTCGATGTCGGGCGGCGGCGTCGACCCCGACCGCGCCGGACCCGCACCGTTCATCAGCGTGCTGCTTGCGGTGTTCGACGGGGCGGCCGCGTTGCCGCGAAAGCTGGACAGCTTGCTGGCCCAAGATCACCCCGCGGTGCGGATCGAGATCCTGGTCTACTGCGACGGCTGCGGCGACGACAGCGAGGCGGTCGCGCGCGCGGCCGCTGCCCGTCCGGAAGCGGGCGACCGGATCCGCGTCTTCGCCGACCCGGTCCGGCGCGGCAAGGCCGTGGCGATCAATCGGTTGGCCGCCGAGGCGCGCGGCGAGCTGTTTCTGCTCAACGACGTGCGCCAACCTCTATCGCCAAACGCGGCGGGCGCGCTGGCCGCGGCGCTGGCGGACGCCCGCGTCGGCTGCGCGACCGGGCGCCTCGTGCTGGGTGGCAGCGCCGGCAGCGGCGCGTACTGGCGCTACGAAGACTGGATCCGGCGGCAGGAGTCGCGCTTTCGCGGGGTGGTCGGCATGACGGGCGCCATCGCGATGATGAGGCGCGCCGATTTCGTGCCGCTGCCGGAGGACCTCATCCTCGACGACGTCTGGATCCCGATGCGCCTCTGCCTGGCCGGCAAGCCGGTGGCCCTGGTCTCGGAAGCCGTGGCGCACGACGCCGCTTTTGACGACCGGCGCGAGTTCGGGCGCAAGGTTCGCACCCTGGCCGGGAACTACCAGCTGTTCGCGCTGCTGCCGGCGCTGCTGGTGCCCGTTCGCAACCCGATCTGGCTGGAGACGTTTTCGCACAAGGTGTTGCGCCTGTGGGCGCCCTGGTTGCTGGCCGCCCTCTTCGTGGCCTCGTCCTCGGCCGCCTGGTCGCTGCGTGGGACCTGCGCAGCGGCGATGCAGGCTCTGGTCGCCGCCCAGCTGGCGTTCTATCTGGCGGCGGCGCTGGGGGGACGGGCTGGCCGGATCGCGGGTCTGGCGCGGACGTTCGTGGTGCTCAACGCCGCCGCGGTCGCTGGCCTCTGGCGGTATCTCTCCGGCCGTCAACGCGTCACCTGGTGAGGGATGCGCGTCCTCGTGATCACCAAGATGTTTCCGAACGCGGCCGAGCCGCTCTCGGCGCCGTTCAACCGGCAGCAGCTCGGCGCGCTCGGGCGGCGGTGCGAGGTCGAGGTGCTGGCCACGGTCCCCTGGTTTCCGGGCTCGCGGATGGTCGCGCGTCTCGCCGGCCGCGTGCCACCCCCCGAGGTGTCTGCCACCGATCGCCTCGAGGGGCTCGAGGTCGCGCACCCGCGCACGCTCTACCTTCCGCGCTATGGACATGCGCTCTCCGCCGGGCTCTATGCCCTCTCGGTGCTGCCCGCCGTGTGGCGACGTCGGGGTCGCTTCGACGTCGTGCTCGGATCGTGGGCCTATCCGGACGGGGTCGCGGCGGTGGCGCTCGGGCGGGCGCTCGGCCTGCCGGTGGTCGTGAAGCTGCACGGGTCGGACATCGATCTGCTGGCGAAGCGGCCGACCCTGCGCTGGCAGCTCGCGCGGGCCTTGCCCCGCGCCGCCCGCGTCGTGGCGGTCAGTCGCGCGCTCGCCGCCGACGCGGCGTCGCTGGGCGTCGACCCGACCCGGATCGACGTCGTCCCGAACGGGGTCGATCCGTCGCTCTTTCGTCCTCGCGCGCGGGGAGAGGCGCGTGCGGCGCTCGGCCACGGCGCCGATGACCGCCGATGGATTCTCTACGTCGGACGATTGCAGGAAGACAAGGGGGTTCTCGATCTGGCGGCCGCCTTTGCGGCGTGGTCCGCCGGTCGTCCCGGGGCAAACGTCGCGCTCGTGATGGTGGGCGAGGGGCCGGCGCGTCGGTCCCTGCAGACGGCCCTCGCGCCGCTCGGCGGCCGGGCGATCCTGATGGGCGCGCGCCCGTTCGACCAGGTTCCGCTCTGGATGGCGGCCGCGGATCTGGTGACGCTGCCCAGCCACCACGAGGGGACGCCCAACGTTCTGCTGGAGGCGCTGGCCTGTGGGCGGCGGGTGGTGGCGACGCGGGTGGGCGGCATCCCGGACGTCGTTCACCGCGCCGAGCTGGGCGCGCTGGTGCCGGTCGGCGACGTGCCGGCGCTGGCGGCGGCACTGGGAGCCGAGATCGAGACCGACACCGAGACCGACGCCGACGCCGCGACCGTCGCCGCGCTCGCGGCCCGCGGTGGCTGGGACGAGAGCGCCGCCCGGCTCGAGGCGACGCTCGCGCGGGCCGTCGCCGAGGGAGCTGCCGGTGTCGGGTGAGGCCGACGCCGCCCTGCGCGCGCTGGTGGTGGCGTACGCCTTCCCGCCCACCGGCGGCGCGGGCGTCGGCCGGCCCGTCAAGCTGGTGAAGTATCTCGGCCTGCACGGCGTGCGGCCGTCCGTGCTGACCGCATCGAATCCGTCGTCGCCGCTGCGCGACGATTCGCTGCTGGCCGACATCCCGGTCGGGACCGAGATCGTGCGGGTCCCGACGCTGGAGCCCGGCTATGGCGTCAAGCGCGTCGGTTGGTCGCTGGCGCAGACCGGCCCCGCGGCGCCGATGTCGGTCGGCCGGCGGGCCCTGAAACTGGCTGTCGACGTCGGACGCCAGGCGCTGGTTCCCGACCCCCAGGTCCTATGGCTCCCGGCCGCGCAGCTCGCGCTCGGGCGGCGCCTCCTCCGGGGCGCCGACGACGTCGTGCTGATCAGCGGACCACCGTTCTCGCAATTCCTGCTGGGGCCGCTGGCACGTCGGCGCCCGGGCACCGCGGTGATCCTCGACTACCGCGACGAGTGGAGCACGGTGCGCGAGGTCTACGAGATGAACGCGCGGCTCCCGGCGCAGGTCGGCGCTGTGCTGGAACGGATCGTGATCGGCAGCGCGCACGCGATCATTACCGCCACCGAGGCGTTTCGCGCGAATCTGCTGGCGCGGTTTCCGTTTCTCGATCCGGCGGCCGTGGTGGCCATCCCCAACGGCTACGATCCGGACGATTTTCCGGCGGCGCTTCCGGGGCCGCCCGCCGAGGCCGACAAGTTGACGATCACCTACGCCGGGACGGTCTTCCGGCTCACCAGCGCCCGCGGTCTCCTGGGCGCCCTGCGCCGACTCCACGCCGCCGAGCCGGCGCTGGCCCGGAGGTTGCGAGTGCGCTTCGTCGGTCGCATCGTCGAGACCGAGCTGGACGCCTTCGCCGGTTGCGAGGCGCTGGGCGTCGAGCGCTCCGGCTATCTGCCGCACGCTGAAGCGATGCGCGCGCTCGCGGCCAGCCACCTCGCGCTCTGCATTCTCGACGAGGCGCCACACGTCGAGCGGATCTACCCGGCGAAGATCTTCGAGCTCGGCCACCTGGCCGAACGCTGGGGCCTGCGCGTGCTCACCCTGTCGCCGCCCGGGGCGCTGGCCGATCTGGTGCGGGACCACACGATCGGCGAGCTGCTGCCCCCGCGCGCCGAGGCGGCCATCGCCGCGGCGATGGCCCGCGAGCTACGGGCGTTCGTCGCAGGCGTCCGCCCGCCCGCCCCGCGACCGCGGGACTTCGCGCGATTCGATCGGCGCGCGCTGGCCGGCGAGTTCGCGCGCGTCATGCGAGACGCCCTCACGCGCGCGCGCCGATAGCGCTCCGACCGGAGGCGCGCGGCTCTCGAGCTCGCTAGGAATTCAGGATCTGCGCGATGGGTCCGGTGCAGTAGGTCGGCTCGCCAAACTTTCCCGACGACGGGGCGGCCCCCATGGCTTGGGCCAGCGTCAGCAGTAGGTCGTTGTGCGCGCGATCCTTCGCGGCGGCGACCTTGGAGTCACCGTCGGTCAGATCGAGCGGGAAGGTGACCATCTGGCCGGTCTTGAGCTTGCCGTTGGCGCCGCCGACCAGGATAAAGGGCGTGTCGTCGTGGTTGTGCGCCGCGCCCATGTCGAGCTCGCTCCCCCAGCAGATGACGGACTGGTCGAGCAGCGTGGTGCCGCTCCCGGCGCCGGTGAGGCTGTTGAGCCGCTGCGCCAGGTAGGCGACCTGGGTGGCGTACCAGTTGTCGATCGCCTTCTGCATGGCCAGGCTGGGCGGCACGGCCGTGTTGTAGAGGTTCAAGTTGCTCGCGCCGTAGATGTTGTACGTCCCGGAGGAGCTGTAGGGGGCGAGGGCGTAGAGCGACTGTGGGCCCTCGTGCGAGTAGTCGTGGTGGCACTTGGCCTGGTTCGACCCGAGCCAGGTGTGCGTCACCTGGCTGGTGGCGGTCGAGAACTGCAGGCTGGCCACCCGGGTCAGATCGCACGCCAGCGCCATCGCCAGGATGTCCATCTGAAGCTTCGCGCTGGTCGGGTAGTCGAGCGTGCCGGCGGGGACCGTCTCGGGCGCCGTACAGTTCGCCGTGGCCGTCGCGGCCGCCTTGAGCTGGGTGTCGAGGTTGTTCCATCCGTCCTGGAGCGCCTGAAGCTGGGCCCGGTCGGCGCTGCACACCTTGGGCATGAGCGCGGTCAGCTCGCTGTTGAGCTGGCCCGCGCCCCCGCCGAAAAGTTGTTGCCGGATGAACGTCGTCTTGTCGGGGCCCGCCGTGGGCGTGACGTTTCCGAACAGGTTTTGTCGCGCGGCGAGCGGCGTGTCGATCGGATCGATGAACACCCCGGCGGCGTTGTAGAGCATCCGGGTCTGGACGCTGCGATCGGTGTAGTCCGAGGCCGCCCGCACCATGAGCTGAATCGAAGGAAACGGCGTTCCGGCGTTGAGCTGCGCCGCGATCTGCTGGTCGATGCTGATGCTGGTGGCGGCGCTGCCACTCGAGATCTGGCCGGTCCAGAGCGAAGCCATGCCCGCTTCGTGGGAGCCCTGCGCGGCTCTGTTGTTCAGGCCGTCGAGGATGATGACCTTGCTCTGAAGATTGGTCGTCCAGCTGGCGCCGCCCACGGTCCCGCCCGAGGCGAACGGCGTGAGCGTATTGCGGAAGATGAAGTTGGTGTTCACCGTCGGCGCGCTGCCGTAGGCGGGTGGCAGGACGTCGTTTCCGCTGGCGTCGGTCGCGCCCCACAGCGGGCGAACGCAACCGCAGGGGGTGAAGACCAGGACCATGTAGGTGGGCGCGGTGCCACTCGCCGCCGCGTAGCTCGGGACGCCCCGCAGGAACGGATAGGTGAGGGCGGAGGCGCCCACCATCTGCAGGAAGTGCCGCCGTTCGAGCTGGATCTTGCGCTGGTTCATTGACAGGTCCCCCCCGCGTTCACCGGCGTCCGATTCATGAAGGAGTTGCTGCTGACGACGGCGATCAGGAGCTGCTGGAGGTTGAAGCTACCGCTGGTCGAGAAGGTCTTGTAGATCTGCTGCGCCGAGCAGGCGTCGGAGTTGCTCTCGACCCGGCCGAGCGCGTACCGGATCTGCTCCAGCGCGTAACACTGGTCAACCTGAGGGCTGGCCGACAGCTGCTGGATCATGTCCGTCGTTCCGCTGAAGGTGCCCGAGATATCGTTCGATCCGGGTTCCTGGATGAACTGTCCGCTCGAGTCGACCGCGGCGCCATTCTCCGTCGTGATGTACGCCCCTATCGCGTCGTAGTTGTCGAAGCCGAAGCCGAGCCAATCCATGTACTGGTGGCAGCCGTTGCACGCCGTGTCCGCCGACACGTGCTGCAGATAGGCGGCGCGGGTGGTGCCGGCGGTCAGCGTGGTGGGCGGTGCCGGAATCGGCTTGCCGCCGACCGAGGCCGGCGGGTCGGGCACCTGCTCGCACAGGATCTGCTGGCGCAGCATCCGGCCCCGTTTGGTCGGCGAGGGGAGCGAGGTGTGCGCGTGGATCGCGAGGACGCTGCCGTCGGTGAGGACGCCCATCCGGGGCGCGCTGCTGGAACCGACGGCGGTCGGCTTGTAGTCGGTGGCGGCCCCCGGCCCGGTGGTGTTCTTCGCGTAGGCGGAGGGGTTGTTATAGAAGGTCACCAGGTCCGAGTTCAGGTACGACGACGACGAGGTGAGGAGATCGGGAAGGCCGTTCTTGGTGGCGGCCAGGACCGTCGAGCTAAACGTCACCAGCGTTTCCAGGTGCAGCTCTTCGGCCAGCGCCGCGCTCCAGTTCCCGAACTGGGTATCCTTGGTGACCGCATCCATGTTCTCGATGTCGAGCCACTGATTGGCGAAATCGTGGAGCGCGTCGGCCGCCTTGGGGTCGGCCAGCATGCGCGTCGCTTGCGTCGTGACGTCGCTGGCCGTGACGAGGTGGCCGCCGGTCGCGGCGCTGGTCAGCGTCTGGTCCGGCAGCGAGCGCCACAGGTAGAGAGAAAGCCGGGTCGCAAGCTCGAGGGGCGCCAGCGGAATCTCGGCCGGCGTTCCGCTCGCCGGGGGCTGCCCGAACTCGAGCACGAACAGGAAGCGCGGCGAGGTGAGCACCGAGGTGATCACCGCCTGGATCCCCGTGGGGAAGTCGAAGGGCACAGCCCGCACGTTGTTGTACAGAGTCAGGAGCGCCGCCGATTCGGTGGCGTCGAGCTGCCCGCGGAAGGCCCGGCCGGCAAAGTCGCTGATGAACTGGCTCGCGCAGGCGGCGTCCTGCGTCGTGCAGGTGACCAGCGAGCTCAGGTTGTTGGCGACCGCGGCGGCGGCCAGCGTCTCGGCGGCCTGAAGGTACTGCTGGTTGAAGATGGTCCCCGAGATGGAGGCGTAGCTGTTGGTGTTGAAGTTGCCGTCGATCTTCTGCTCGGACACGAACTGGTTTGCCGGCTGGGTGCCGCTCGGGTCGAGGCCGAGATCGCGGACCATGTCGTTGTATTCGATGCGCGACAGCCGGCGCATCGGGGTCGCCCCGACCTGTCCGGGCTGGCAGAGCGAGGTGTCGTTGAAGAGCGCCAGCCCGACGGAGTCGGGTTGAATGGTGGTCCCGCCCGCGCCGCCGCTGCCGGTCGCGCCGGAGCCGGCGCCGTTGCCACCGCTGCCGCCACTGGCGCCGCTGCCTGGGCTTCCGTTGCCCCCTCGACCCGCGCAGGCGGCGACGAGGAGGCAGACCGACAGAAGGGCGGCCGGGGCGTATCGAGATTTCCGACTCATCATTTCCTGGGTGCTGTCGCTCATGTGGTTGGAATCGGTCGCGCCCCCAACGGATCCCAGCGAGCCCCAACCCCGGGCGGGCGGACCTGACCGCCTCCGAGTCACCTGCGCCCGCAAAGATAGGCTTTGGCCAACGGGCAAGGCAAGTGACCGGACGCCCAGAAGTGACGATTCGTAGGAGAAGTCCCGATATGTCGGATAAACGCTTCCAGTCGGCCGCTGATTCGGCCGGCGGGCTGGCCTAGCCCGGCGCGCGCGCGGTCCGGGTCGGGGGCGGCGGGAGCAGGTGGTCTCGGAACAATCCGGGATCGCCTTGGCGCCCCTCCATGGCCGCCAGGGCGATGTTGAACATCTCCCGCGCCGTCACGTAGTGCAGGCGCCAGCGCTGCCCGTCGTTGTACCGGGTGGTCAGCTCCCGGTGCAGCATCCGTCCGCCGTCGCCGAGCAAGGATTCCGCCTGCGCTTCGGGCGCGCCGTGGGCGTGGACCTTGACGAAAACCCAGTCGGCCTGTCCCGCGACGTGAATCTGCTGGCGGACCCAGGTCCGGATGCGGGCGGGCGTCGCCGGATCCTGGGCGGTTATGGCGGCGCTGTCTATCCGGGGACGCGGGAGCCGCCCGGGACCGCGCTCGAGCGTGAGCGCCAGCGGACCTTCGATCATGAGCAGCCGATCGCGCCGCACCTCTCCGACGGTGGCCGTCGCGCCCTGCTCGTACGCGCGGCGTCGAGCGAGATCTCCCTCCGGCCAGTAGAGCTGATTCACGATGGCGGGTTGGGTCTCGTCGGGCGCCGAGGGGAAAGTGAAGTCGGCGTAACACCCGGTGGCGAAGAGCAGCGGGAGCTCGGCGTCGAGGCCGCACCAGTGTCCGTCGCGGCGCGCGTTGGCGAGCGCCCACTTGCCGTGGATGAAGGCGTAGCGGAGCCGCCCATCCGGATCGCGGGTCAGGTGGCCGTGCTCGTCGAAGAGCTGCAGATAGGTTTCGATCTTGGCCCGGAGGCTGTCCGCCGTATCGTTTTGATGGTGCGCGTGCAGCTCGACCTCGCCCAGCCCGAGGCGGGCCAGCTCGGCGAGGGACTCGAGGTAGTCCGGGGCGTAGTCCTCGCCAGGGAAGAAAAACGAATGTTGCGGTGGCCGGCCGTCGGCGTCGCGAAAGCCCGCCGCCAGCGCCGGATATCCCTCGCGCCAGGCGCGGACGCGGGCGGCGCCGCGCACCCGGTCGTCGGTCCTCCAGAGCGGCTCGAAGTGATCGCAGAAGGCAAACAGCAGGTGGCGGGGGCCGGCGTCCGCCCGGCCCAGGCTGGCCCGCGCGCGCGCGGCGGCGGTTCGTACGGCCCAGCGCGCGTACCCGGGGCCCCACAGGTGCAGATTCCTGCTTCGTGCGCGCGACAGTAGTCCGCCGAGTCCGAGGCTGGCCAAGGTTGGCGCTGAGCCTACAACAGACGCGGCAATAGGCCCGCGGCGGCGGGCAGCCTCGGCGGCGGTCGCGTTGACAGGACCGGACGGCGCGTGAGTAGCTGGGGTGGCCCAACATGACGCTGCTCGAGCGGATCCAGGCGCGGCAGGCCCGGGTGGTCGTGGTGGGCGCAGGCTACGTCGGGTTGCCGCTGGCCGTCGAGGTGGCGGCCGCCGGCTTTCCGACCACCGCCTACGACAAGTCGGCCGACAAGGTGGCGTCGCTCGCGCGCGGCGTCTCCTACGTGAACGACGTCCCATCGACCCGCCTCGCGGCGCTGGTCCGCGCGGGGGCGCTGGCCGGCTCCACCGATCCGGAGGTGCTGGCCGACGCGGACGTCATCATCATCTGCGTCCCGACGCCGCTCAACAAGACCAAGGATCCGGACAACTCATTCATCGTGGATGCGGCGGAGATGATCGCGACGCGCATGCGGCGTCCGCAGCTGGTGGTCCTCGAGAGCACGACCTTCCCGGGGTTCACGCGCGAGGTGCTCTTGCCACGCTTCGTCCAGGCTGGCCGCAAGCCCGACGAAGACTTCTTCCTGGCGTTCTCGCCGGAGCGGGTCGATCCGGGCAACCCGAGATACTTCACCCACAACACGCCCAAGGTCCTAGGCGGCGTGTCGCCGCCGAGCCTGGAGATCGCGCGCGCGATGTACGCCTGCTTCATCGAGACGTTGGTGCCGGTCTCGTCCACCGACAGCGCCGAGATGGTCAAGCTGCTCGAGAACACCTTCCGCGCGGTGAACATCGGCCTCGTCAACGAGGTGGCGATCATGTGCGCGCGGCTCGGGCTCGACACCTGGGAGGTGATCCAGGCCGCGGCTACCAAGCCCTTCGGCTTCATGCCGTTCTATCCGGGGCCGGGCCTGGGCGGGCACTGCCTCCCGATCGATCCGCTCTATCTGTCCTGGAAGCTCAAGACGCTCAAGTACAACGCCCGCTTCATCACCTTGGCCGACGAGATCAACTCGGCGATGCCGGAGCTCATCGAGGTGATGGTGGCGGACGCGCTCAACGAGCGGCAGAAGTCGGTGCGGGGCTCGCAGATTTTGATCTGCGGCGTCACCTACAAACGCGACATCGACGACGTCCGGGAGTCGCCGGCGCTGGACATCATGGAGCTCCTACAACGGCGCGGTGCCGAGGTGGCCTACAGCGATCCCCACGTGCCGACGCTGCGCACCGGCGAGCGGGAGATGCGCAGCACCGCGATCGAAGAGGCGGGCCGCTTCGACTGCGTCGTCATCACCACCGATCACAGCGGCGTCGACTACGCCGCGCTCTGCGAGCGCGCGCAGCTCGTCGTCGACACGCGCAACGCCACCCGCGCCGTCCGCGCGAAACACGCCGCCAAAATTATTTCGCTCTGAAACTCTGGCTCAGTACCAGTTGAAGCCGACCATCAGGGCGTAGTTCTGGGCGTCGCCACCCTGGGTCTGCGAATAGAAGCCGTTTCCGATTCGAAGCTGCAGGTCGAGCGCGAAATTGTAGGACTGTATGAGCTCGAGGCCTGCCGCGCCCCAGATGCCGAACCCACTGAGATCGGTCTCCAAACCGCTCGTTTGGTCGGTGAGCCGAAGGGTGGCCGCGCCGACGCCACCTTTTACCCAGATGAGGTCGGTGACCCAATACTGCAGGGCGACCGACAGGAACGAGTTGGTCGTCTCGTCGTAGTCACCTTCGGGGCCCGTCCACGGGTGATCCGCTCCCCATACCTCGAAAAGGAGCGCCGTTCGCGGGTTGATCATGCCGCCGATGTGGAACTCCAGCAGGCCCGCGGCGCCGCAGGCGTCGCCGCAGTTGCTCGACCCGATGGAGCCGACACCGACCGAGAACCCGTAGACCAGGCCGCTGCGGTACACGCCGTGCGGCGGCGGGGGTGGCGGGGGCGGCGGGTAGTAGGGCTGGGGCGCGTACTGCGCCTGGGCGGCGGAGATTGATCCCAGCAGCGTCAAGAGCGCGATGCCGAGTCCGACGGTCAGGGGCTTGCGGGGTCTCATGGGATCTCCTTGCGGGTATGTCCCGGCGGTTCCGCCGAGCGACTTTATTAAAGTGACGATTTCGATTTTGGCAACCCTTGGCGACGAAAAGCGATGTCCGGCGTCACGCGGCCGCGAACGTGCTAAAGGCCACGGACGACAAAAATGCTTTGGCATCAGGCGCAGATTCGCCTCCAGCCGCGCGCGCGGGGCTTTCACCTGGTCACCGGCGAGCTGCTGGCGGCGCTCCCCGAGCTGGCCCGGTTCAAGGTCGGCCTGGCCCACTTCTTCATCCAACACACCTCCGCGTCGCTGGGCGTCAACGAGAACGCCGATCCGGACGTGCGCGCCGATCTCGGGCGCTGGATCGACCGGGCCGTGCCCGAGGACGCGCCCTACTTCGAGCACACCGCCGAAGGCGCGGACGACATGCCGGCCCACGTGAAAGCAACGCTGGTCGGCGCTTCGGTGACCATCCCGATTCGCGGCGGCCGGCTCGCCCTCGGGACCTGGCAAGGGATCTACCTCGGCGAGCACCGCGATAATGGCGGCGCCCGTACGATCATAGCCACGCTAAGCGGCATCGCGACCCTCACCGGCGAGTAGCGGCAGGTTTCTTTCAGGCCACCCGATTGCGCGCCTGGCCGTTCGAGAAGGCTTCCAGGTTGAGGGCAACCTCGGAAACCAGTCGCCGGCGCGCTTCGACCGTTCCCCACCCGATGTGGGGCGTGATGACGACGCGGCCGGCCCAGGGCGCGCGCGGATCGGCGAGCGGGTGATTCGGCGGCGGCGGCTCGTCGTGCAGGACGTCGAGCCCCACGCCGCCGAGGTGGCCAGTCCCGAGCGCCCGCCGCAGCGCTTCCTCGTCGACGAGCGCCCCGCGGCCGGTGTTGATCAGGATGGCCTCGGCCGGCAGCGCCCGGAGAAACGCGGCGCCGACCAGACCGCGGGTAGCGTCGGTGAGCGGGCAGTGCAGCGAGACCACATCGGCGAGGGGCAGCGCTTCGAAGAGCGGCACCCGCGGCGCGTCCGCGCGGACCGGCGCGCCGGGGACGGCCGCGCGCAAGACCCGCATCCCGAACGCCTCCCCGATGCGCGCGACCGCGCCGCCGATGGCGCCGGCGCCGACGACCACCAGGGTCTTCGCGGCGATCTCGTGGAGCGGCTTGCGGAAGAAACAGAAGTCGGGGGAGGCCGCCCACAGGCCCGCCTTGACGGCCGCGTTGTGTGCGGCGACGTCGTGCGAAAAATGCAGGATGAGCGCGAACACCAGCTCGGCGACCGATTCGGTCGCGTACCCGGGCACGTTGGTGACGGCGACTCCCGCCGCGCGCGCCGCTTCGAGATCGATGATGTTCGTTCCCGTCGCCGTCACCCCCAGGTAGCGCAGCGCCGGCAGCTCGCGGAGCTGCGCGGCGCCAAGGCGGACCTTGTTGGTGAGCAGCGCGGTGGCGTCGCGGCAGCGCAACACGATCTCCTCCTCGGCCGACTGCGGGTAGATCGCCAGATCGCCCAGCGGGCGCAGCGCCTGCCAGGTGCTCTCCGGCTCGCCTTGGTCGACGGCGAAGCTGTCCAGGATGACGATCTTTTGGGGTGGCGTCTCGGCCATCCCGGCAGTTTATCCCGGTTCGTCGTCCGGTGATTTCAGCGCCTCGGCCTGGAAGTGGGCGCGCAGGCTGCCGATCACGTCCTCCAGATCGCCGTCGAGGATGCCGGGGAGGTTGTGGCGGGTCAGGCCGATGCGGTGGTCGGTCAGGCGATCCTGCGGAAAGTTGTAGGTCCGGATCTTCTCCGAGCGATCGCCGGAGCCGATCTGGCTGCGCCGCGCGTCGCGCTCCGCCGTGTCGCGCTTCTCGAGCTCGATGTCGTAGAGCTTGGCGCGCAGCAGCTTCATCGCCATGGCCTTGTTCTTGTGCTGCGACTTTTCCTGCTGGCAGTGGACGATGAGCCCGCTCGGCAGGTGGTGGATGCGCACCGCCGAGTCGGTGGTGTTGACCGACTGCCCGCCCGGGCCGCCGGAGCGCATGACGTCGATGGTGAGGTCCTTGGGATCGATCTGGATCTCGACGTCCTCGACCTCGGGCATGACGGCCACGGTGGCGGTGGAGGTGTGGATCCGCCCCTGCGCCTCGGTGGCGGGGACGCGCTGCACGCGATGGACCCCGGATTCGTACTTGAGCTGCGAGTAGGCACCGCGCCCGTTGATGCCGGCCACCACCTCCTTGATGCCGCCCGCCGAGGCGCTCGAGGTCGACAGGATCTCGATGGCCCAGCGCCGCCGCTCGGCGAAGCGGGTGTACATGCGGAACAGGTTGGCGGCGAAGAGCGCCGCTTCCTCGCCGCCGGTGCCGGCCCGGATCTCGAGCAGGATGTTCTTGTCGTCGTTGGGATCCTTGGGCATGAGCAGCTCTTTGAGCGTTTTTTCCAGCCGCTCCTGCTCGACGCCCAGATCCGTCGCCTCCTGCCGCGCCAGATCCCGCATCTCGGGATCCTTCAGCATTTCCTGCGCCTCCGCGATCCGAGCGGAGACGTCGCGGTGCTGGCGCAGCACCTCGACCAGCTCACGCAGATCGGCGTGCTCCTTGCTCAGCTTCTGCATCTGCTGGCGGTTGGCCAGCACGACAGGATCGGACAGGAGCTGGGATAGCTCCTCGTAACGCGTCTCGACCGCGGCCAGCTTGCCGAGCAGAAGTTGGTCGAGCAAGGTGACCGCCTACGGCGCGGTCTCGGTCTTGGTCTTGCCGTACTTCTTCTGGAAGCGCTCGATCCGCCCGGCTGCGTCGACGAACTTCTGCTTGCCCGTATAGAACGGGTGACAGTTCGAGCAGATGTCGACGGAGAACGTCGATCGGGTCGAGTAGGTGTCGATCGTGTGCCCGCACGCGCAGGTCACGGTCGCCGGCTTGTAGACTGGATGAATCCCTTTTTTTGCCATGATGTGGTCTCGGAAGCCGGACGTTATAGTGGGCGAAGCGCCCGGATGCAAGTCGGGTATAGTGCAGCCGCTCATGCCGGAAGATTCAGCCGCCCAGCTTCTCGATCGCCGCCTGCCACTGTACGCCTATCTGGAGCCCCTCTGGGTGGGCCGGCGCGTCCTCGAGATCGGTCGCGCGGCCGGGGGAGCCGAGTACCTGACCTCCCTGGGCGCGGCGGCCGTGGTGACCTCCGAGGGCGATCTGGCCGGGATCGGCAGCAACGACCGGTTCGACGTGGTCGTCGTTCCCGAAGCGGATGCCTTGGTTCAGCGGCCCGGCACCGTGGCCACCTGGCGCAAGCTGCTCTCGGAGCGGGGCCGGTTGGTGGTCGCGGTCGGCAACGCGGAGCGGCCGGGCGCGTCCGGCGGTCTCGGCTACTACGAGCTTCACGACGCCATCGCGCCGCATCTGCCGGGGGTGCAGATGCTGGGGGTGACGCCGTTCCTGGGCGTCGGTGTGGTCGAGTTCGACGGGGCGGTCGACGCCCTCCGGATCGATTCGCGGCTGGTCAAGGAGCCGGAGCCGCCCCTCACCTACGTCGCCATCGCCGGCGTCACGCCGGTCACCGATCTCGGCTATGCGCTGGTGCAGATCCCCTGGACGAAGCCGGCGCCCGCGTCGAAGGGAACGGGTCAGGGTCCCGAGCTGACCGCTGAGCAGAGCCGCAAGCTAGAGGACGCCGAATCGGCCGTGCGGGTGGCGCGCGCGCAGGGGGACGAGATCGAAGAGCTGCGCGGGCGCTTGCGCCGGGCGGCGGAGGATCGCGCCACCCTCGACGCGGAGAACGCCAAGTTGCGGCGGGCGCTCGCCGAGGCCGACGAGTCGGTGATGAACCTGACCCGGCGCACGACCGAAGAGATGGCGGCGGTGGCCGATCGGCTGGGGTTCCACGATTTTCTGCGGCTGAGGCTGGACATT
>CALAOV010000292.1 GCA_937889515.1 uncultured Myxococcales bacterium
GGAGTTCAGACGTGTGCTCTTCCGATCTCAGGACGCCGCGGCCGAGCCGGGCGCCGGTCGCACGGACGTCGAGCGTCGCGACCGAGTACGGGAAGGTCCGGTCGTGCTCGTCCAGCGCGGCCAGCATCGCCTCCAGATCGTTCACCTGGATCGCCTTCTGGCGGAAGTAGGTGGTTTCGATCGGGCGCAACCGGATGGTCGCGGTGAGCACGATCCCCAGCAAGCCCATCCCGCCGAACGTCCCCCAGAAGAGATCCGGGTTCTCGCTGCGGCTGGCCGGCAGCACCTCGCCGCTGGCGAGCAGCACGGTCAGCGCGTCGACGCAGGTGTTGAAGCAGCCCTGGGCGTGGTGCGCCTTGCCGTGCACGTCGTTCGCGATACAGCCGCCCACGGTGACGAACTTCGTCCCCGGCGTGATCATCGGAAACCAGCCGCGGGGCGCGAAGTCCTGGATGATGCGCGCCAGGCTCAGGCCCGCCTCGCAGGTCAAGCTGCCGGTGCGCTCGTCGAACGCGAGATAGCGATCGAGCTTGTGCAGGTCCAGCACCTGCCCGCCCGCGTTGAGCGCGGCGTCGCCGTAGCTGCGCCCGAGGCCGCGCGCGATGGTGCCCGCCCGGTCGAGCCGCGTCGCGATCTCCGCCGGGGTCTCGGGCTCGGCCAGCACGCAGTCGGCGCGCAGGTTGCCACCCCATCCGGAAAGGCGCGTGGTGGCTGGGCCACGGGCGGCGGGGGTGCGATCAGCCATGTTCGCTATTCTACGCGCGGGCACGACGCCCCGCCCCGTTCACCCCGCGCCCGATGGTGGCCAGTCGCCCGCCCTTGGAACGGTGGTAGCGTGCCCGCGTGCTCTCTCCCCGCGCGCACGCGATCCTGAGACACCCCGCCGTCGGCGTTTTCCTGGTCTACCTCCTCGGGATCGGGCTGCGGGTGGAGTACACGGCCCACGTCCATCCGCCCGACGCCTTCATCTCGTCGGACATGGAGTTTTATCTGTCGCTCGCGCAGCGGCTGGCGGGGTCGACCGCCCAGCTCATGCCCTGGGAGGTGACCCACCCGCTCGGGTATCCGGCGCTGCTGGCGTTCCTGCTCTCGGACGGCGGCTCGCTTGCCCGCGCCGCCAACCTACAGCTCTTCGTGAGTTGCCTGGTTCCGCTCGCGGTGGGCCTGCTGGGCGCGGCCGCGTTCGGGCGGCGCACCGCCCTCGCGGCCGTCGCGGTCGCCAGCCTCTACTTCCCGTTCATCGAGTACGGCGCCTTCTTGCTCTCTGAGATTCACTTCATCCTCTGGCTCGCGCTCGCGTTCGCCGGATTCTTTGCGGCGCTGGGCGTCCGCCGGCGCAGCGTCTCCCTGGGCCTGGCGGCGGCCGGAGGGCTCGCGCTCTCGTTCGCGATCGCCCTCAAATCCGTGGCGCTCCCGGCGGGGTTGGCGTTCTTCGGGTTGCAGGCGTTGGCCCTGCTGCTGGCGCGACCGGCCGGCGGGATCCGATGGCCGGCGCGCCTCCAGCCTTGGCTTCTGCGGGCCATCGTCGCGGCCGTCGCCGCGGCCCCCCTCCTCATCGGGATGGCGCGGGTTTGCACGCGCGCCAACCGCGGCCACTTCTGCGTCACCGGAAACAAGGTCGGTTCGGACTTCTTGCTCGGCCACTACGGGCCGATCGCCGACATCTCCTGGGCGCCCGAGGAAGGGCACGCCTTCCAGTTCGGTAGCCCCTCATCCTTCCTGCGGGGCTACGACAAACACGTCAAGGTGCCCTTCCCGATGACCGACAATCGGGCCAACAGCGCAGAGGCCTGGCGGTGGATCTTCGCGCACCCCTTCGAGGCGATCGTCCTCTCGCTCGATCACATCTACGATACTTTTTTGGGCGCCACGATGTGGCCTAGCTTCAACACCGCGTCGTGGCCGTACGCCAACCTTTCGCAGTATGCGTTCGTGGTTCTCCTCTTCATTCCGACCGTGCTCGCCGGCGCGCGGCTCGCCGGGCAGGGCCCGCGCGCGCTCGCGACCAGTCGCACCGCGCTGGTCCTGTCGCCGGTGCTGGCGCTGGCCATCACGGTCGCCATCGCGACCGGCGAAGTCCGTTACCGGATTCCGTTCGACATCTTTTTCGTCGCCGTCGCCTGCGCATTCGTCGTGGGCGACCTCGCGCGCGTCGACGGCGCGCGCGTCCGAGGATCGAACGCCGGCGACGCGGGCGAGGGCGCACCCGCGTCGCCGGGCCTGGCGGCCTGAGGGAGAGCCGGCGACCGCAGGAGCCTGACTATCGAGACGTGACGGCCGCCGCGAGCCCCCGTTCGAGCGCCTCCAGCAGATCTCGGTTGCCGTCCTGGCGGTAGTCGGCGAGCCGGCGCTCGAAGTCGGGGAGGCGCTCGATGAAGGCGCCCAGACGCTCGCCCGAGATCGCGTCTGCGGCGAGGCCGTAGCCGTTCGCTTCGAGGTAACGGGCGTTGATCACCTGCTCGAGTTGCTTGCGGACCGGTATCGCCAGCATCGGCCGCCGCAAGTAGACCGCCTCGCCCATCAGGGTGAAGCCGCCGCTGGCGACCACGCCGCGCGCGGTTCGAAGATCGTCGATGAAGCCGCGCTCGCTGAACGGCCGGTAGAGGACGCGCCCCTCGCGGACGTCCGCCGGGAGATCGCGCCGCAGGCCGTACACCCGGCACTCCAGGCCCGACCGCTGCAGGATCTCGGGCAGCGCCCGGTTCGAGGTGGAGGTCTGGTAGACCAGCAGGTGCCCGCCCGGCTCGGGCCGGGCCGCCAGGATCTCGGGCCGCAGGATCGGCGGGTGCAGCGAGGTCTTGGCCTTGCGCACGGGCGGATAGAAGAAGGTGGTGATGAAGTAGTGAAAGGCGCCCGCCACCTTGGTCCGCACGATCGCCTTGGTGAGCCGCAGCTCGGCCCCGAGGCCGGCCAGGATCTCGCGGGCGTGCCGGCAGCGGTCGATGATCTGCATGTTGTCGACGGAGATCACCGGCAGCCGGTGGTTCTTGGCGAACAGATAGCTCCAGCTCTCGAAGTCGGAGATCACGACGTCGGGCTGGAACTTCTCGGCCAGATCGAAGTACGCCCGGACGTTGCGCGGCCATCCCCGCAGCGCGCCCTTGACGTTGGCGAGCAGCGTCTTGAAGTTCTTAACCTGGTTGTCCTCGTAGACGATGCTGTAGCCCCAGATCTTCTCGACGGCGAGCCGCTCCGAGACGCGGGTCTTGAGGTAGTCGTAGGCGCGCCCCGAGACCACGACCTGGACCTGGTGCCGCTTGGTCAGCTCGTCGAGCACGACGCGCGAGCGCATCGCGTGTCCCATCCCCTCCCCGACGACCCCGTAGAGAATCCGCATCGCCCGCGAGTCTATCCCCGGCGCGCAACCCGCGTCATGCTAGCGCGATGTCCCCGTCCCCCTCGGCCACCGCGTTCGCCCTCCGGGTCCTCTTTCTCTTCACTTATGCGCTCCTGTTCGCGGCCGTCGAGATCGAGATCGAAGGTCCCCACGGCTGGGCCGAACGCCTCCCCACCTGGTTCCGGATCACGCCGCCCTACGCGCGCCTCTACGGCGTCTTCATGCGCGGCAAACCGCTCACCGGCTACCACGCCGTGATGTTCGTGCTCCCGCTGTGGAGCTTTCACTTCGGATTCGTGTCGGGCGTCCGCTGGAGCTGGGCCGCCGAGGCGGCGACGCTGGCGGCGTACATGATCTGGACCGTCACCTGGGATCTCCTCTGGTTCATCCTCAACCCGCGCTTCGGCTGGAGCCGGTTCCGCAAGGGCGCGGTCTGGTGGCACGGGCGCACCTGGATCGGGCGATTCCCCGTCGACTATTACAGCGCGATCGTCGCGTCGCTGGCCCTGGCGGCCTCTGCCACGCTCACCCGCGGCGACTTCGCCGTCGTCCGCCGCCAGGTCGAGCTCATCATCGGGATCGTCGGGATGACCCTGTTCTCCGTCGCGGCCGCGCCGGTGTACATGCGCTGGTACGCCCACATGCGCCGCCCCGGCAGCGACGAGCGACGGCTCTGTCTCCCGCCGGAGCCGGCAAACCCGCCGTAACGATCGAGTTACTGCTTCGCAACAGCGACTTTCCCCGAGGTGGGCCTCGTATGCTGGGCCACAGGTCGCCACCGATGAGCACCGCGGAGAGCTCCGCGTGCGGTCATTCGCTGCGGGAATATCAGGATCGCTGAAACTTTTGCCATTGACGATCGTTCTAGCGGTCGGATACGCCAGGCTCCGGAGTAGCTGGAGCAGACAACCGCGCGCGGCGCACAACGAGGGAGCGAGCCAATGACGACCAGTCGAAGACTCTTTGGGACAGACACGATCTTGGGGGAACAGTCGGCGCGCATCGCGCGCGGGATGGCGGTGGCGTTGATCTTCGCCGGCGCATGTGCGACGGGCTGCACCAGCCAGTCGGCGAGCGCCGACCCTCTCACCTCTGAAACATCCGCGCTGTCGTCGACGGCCACCATCTCTGGAACCACCTCCGGACCGAGCGGCCATATCTCGGGAATCAAGATCAGCCTCAATGGGAGCGTCCAGTCCGCGACCTTCTCGGACGCCAGCGGAAACTATTCGTTCACCGGCCTGCCGACCGGCCAGAACTACTCGGTCTCGGCAAGCGCCACCGGATGCACCTTTCCGGGGGCGCGCAATTTCAACAATCTTCAAGCCAACCAGACCGCCGACTTCGCCGGCACGGGCGGAAGCTGCGTCGGCGTTCCGGTCGTTCCGGGACCGCAGGGCCCCCCCGGACCAGTTGGCCCCGCAGGTCCCACCGGAGCGACCGGCGCCGTCGGACCGGCTGGGCCCGTCGGGCCAGCCGGCGCCGCAGGCGCGCAAGGACCGGCCGGATCCACCGGGCCGATCGGACCCATGGGTCTTCCGGGCACGGCGGGACCGGCTGGTCCCGTTGGCGCCACTGGAGCGACCGGAGCGAATGGGCCCGCTGG
>CALAOV010000293.1 GCA_937889515.1 uncultured Myxococcales bacterium
GGTGCCGTTGCCATCGCTGGCGGGGGCCTGCGAGGAGACGACGCTGTCGAGGTTGTGAACCTGCGCCCGGACGTAGCTCATGCCGCCGTGGATGTAGAACGTGACGCGCCGGTAGCCGAGGTCGAGGCCCAGATGGAAGTTGGCGTAGTCGTACCCGACCCGTTCCAGCAGTGGGCTCGAGAAGCTCTGGCCCGCAAAGCGCTGAACGGCGCCGTTGGCGTTGCCGTCGAAGTAGTGTCCGCCCTCCAGGGTGGCCGAGGGGCCCATGCCGAAGGGGACGACGGTCGCCCCGGCCCGGAGACCGGCGCTGACCATGTTGTACCCGCCGCCGCCATGGACCCGCAGCCAGCGCAGCGGCCGGAACACCAGAGAGGCGTTCGCGCCGTCGGGAAGGCCCGCGTCGGCCATGACGCCGAGCTGCGGCAGCCGGTGGGCGACCGGGGCCGTTTCCGCGGTCGCGCTGAGCGACGCGTCAACATCGGCGGCCCATGCCGATAGCGGATAAAAGGCTGTCGCGGCAGCCACTAAGGCGAGGCTCGAAAGCATCCGGCAACCCACGGTAGAGTTACTCGGCGTTATTTTATGTGTTCTTTAAAACTATTTTTATTTTGATAGATAAATCTTCAAAAGGGGCAAACGGAGCCGTCCGGGAGGCCCGACGGCGGGACCGGTTCGCAGGTCCCGAGGCTGCCCGGCAAGGCGCAGGAGGAGCAGGGACCGTCGCAGCTCGAAACGCAGCAGACCCCCTGCGCGCAGAACCCGGTCAGGCACTCGCTGTCGACCGCGCAGGGGCCGACTCCATTGTTGCCGCCACAAAGCCCGCTCTTGGAGCAAGCCTGCCCGAGCGCGCAGTCGTCCGGACCTGAACAGAACGTGTGGCAAAGGTTCGTCTGTGGATCGCAGGTGAATGGCGAACAGGAGAGCCCGACGCCGGCCGCACAGGTCCCCGCGCCATCGCAGGTTCGCGCGGGGACCCAGAGATCGCCGGAGCAGGCGGGCGTCGCGCAGCTCACGCCGGCGCCGTAAAAGCGGCAACCGCGATGGCCGTCGCAGAAGCCGTCGTGCCCGCAGCTGGTGGCTCCCTCGTTCGGGCAGACTCCGCGCGGATCGGCCCCGGCCGGAACCGGTGAACACGTTCCAACCGAGCCGGGAAGCAAGCAGGAGACGCACAATCCGTCGCACGCGGTGTCGCAACAGGCGCCGTCGGCGCAAAACCCACTCAGGCATTCGCCGCCGCTCGTGCAGCTCGCGCCGAGATAGCCGAGCGCCGGCGTTGTGCTGGCGTGGTCCGCTCCCGTCGCGGCGTCGGTCTTGGCGCCGGCTGCGTCGGTCTTGGTCCCGGCTGCGTCGGTCTTGGTGGTCCCACTGCCCGCGTCGGCGGCGCCGGCCGCGTCGCGAGTGCTCGGGCCGGTTGTCCACCCGCCGGCGTCTCCCCCCCGCGTCCGGACGAGGCCATTGCGAGAGCAGCCCGTCATCAGAACCGCGATCGCTAGCCCTTGCGCCCACCCAGATAGTCTCACCACCCGGTCTCCTCCGAACTCTGGCGCGATCATGCCCCGCGTTCCTTCCGAGAGAAAGTCCCTAGATAGCACCGGCGGGACCCCCTTCCCCAAAATCAGTTCTGAGCCATTTGGCGGACCTGCGGGTACTTGTTCTGGGTGAGTCTTCTGCTTTTTCTTCTACCGCTGGCGGCAATCGTCCTCGTTGGGGTGCGTGCGCGCATTCACGACGCGGGCGGCCGCGGCGCTGGGGTCTGCATTCGACGGATCTCCGTCCGTCGGACCGACGACTCCTAGTCGAGCGACCGAGCCTTTCCGAATTTGAGTGAGCCCCGGCTGGGCGAGCGCGGCACTTCGGTGACGGACATCACGTCCCCGGAGGCTCCATGCGCCGTACCTATGCCGTCCTGACGTTCGCCGTCGCCAGTCTCGCGCTGGTCGGGTGCGCCGAGAGCCAATCGACCGAGAGCGATGGCGGGAGCAAGGGCGGTACGACCGGCGCAGCCGGGTCGACGGGCAGCGCAGGCACGACCGGTGGTGGCAACACGACTGGCTCGGCCGGCCATGGCGGCACCCCGGGAACCTCCGGAGGGGCTGGCGCTGCCGGAACGACTGGCGCTGCCGGAACGACTGGCGCGACGGGAGCCGCTGGCACGACTGGCTCGGCGGGAACGACCGGAGTGGCCGGGACAACCGGTGCTGCGGGAACGACCGGTGCGGCCGGGACAACCGGAGCCGCCGGGCGAGGCGGCGCCACTGGAACAGCTGGCGCAACGGGAGCGGCCGGGACGACCGGGAAGGCGGGAACGACCGGTGCGGCCGGAACCACGGGTGCGGCGGGAACGACCGGTGCCGCCGGAACGACGGGCGCGGCGGGGACAACCGGCGCGGCGGGGACGACGGGGACGGCCGGAACGACGGGTACCGCGGGAATGAGCGGGACTTGTGACCCGGGGACGACGACGACGGTCTGGGCCAGCAACTGCGCAACCGCGGCGCCGGCGGCATCGACCTGTGTCGCTGGAACCTGGACGGACCCGGGCTCGACGACGGGGGATCCGCTTCAGTGCCAGAGCGCCCACTTCGCGGTGCACTCCCCCGCCGGGACGATCACCGCCGCGCAATGCACGGCCGCGACCGACGAGCTCGAGAACGCCATCTGGCCGATGCGCTTCGGAAGCCCGATGTTCGAGCCCGAGCCGTTCTGCAAGTCGGCCAACAAGTCGAAGGTCAGCATCGTCATTCACAGCGACTACGGCCTGACCGGCGGCTGCTGGGGGAATGGCTTGCCGGGCATGTGGGTCGGTCCCGGCGCGACCGCCGATCACTGGGGGCTCGCCCACGAGTTCACGCACTCCTGGCAATGCAGCGTGGGCACTGGCCTCAATTGCGGCAGCGGCCAGAATCTCTGCGGCTGGATCTACGAGAGCCACGCCAACTGGTCGGCGCAGCAGCTCCCCGAGTACCACGCGTCCAACGTGCACTGCTCGGAGATGTCGGCCAACGCCCCGCACCTTTATCTCGGCTCCACCCGCGACCGGTACTGCAACTGGCAGTTCATGGAGTATCTGAAGGACAAGTACTGCTACGAGGCGGTCAACGACATCTGGCTCGCGTCACCCGCCAGCAACGACCCGTTCAACAACATCATGTCGACCCGGGGCTGGAGCGTCAGCCAGCTCAACGACTTCTTCGGCGAATGGGCGATGCACGACGTGACCTGGGACTACCAGGACCCCGCGCCCGAGAGCACGGCCGGCGGCAACCAAGGGGCGCTCTTTCGCTCCAACTACGGGCTCATCACCGACAAATCCAAGACCGAACGCCGCATTCGCACCGTGACGCTCGACCCTCTCGACAGCAGCTACGCGACCAACCGGCGGTTCGTGTCGCCGTCGGGCTGGGCGCCGCAGCGCTGGGGTTACAACATCGTGCGCCTCTATCCGGACGCCGGCGCCACCAGCGTGACGGTGACCTTCCGCGGGATCATCCAGAGCGGCGCCAACCCGGACTTCCGCTGGGGCCTGGTGGCCACCGATTCCGGAATCACCAAACCCCGCTACAGCGCGATCCAGAAAGGGACCGACGCGCAACTCACCTTCTGCGTCAATGCCGGCGAGTCGCTGTTCCTGGTGGTGGCGGCCACGCCGTCGGCCCAGCAGCACATCGTCTGGGACCAGCTCTACAACACCATCTACCGCTATCCGTACATGATCCAGCTCAGCAACGCCTGGCCGGACGGCTGGCAGGGCGGAACGCAGTCCGCCTGTCCGTCGGGCCTGTCCCGCGTCGCGAACGGCGGCGGCTGCGGACCGTCGAGCCTGGCGTCGTCGGTCTATGTGGGCCCGTACGCCACCGTGCTCAGCGGAACCACGGTAAGCGGCAGCGCACGCATCGTCGATCACGCGACGGTGGTGTCGGGCACGGTGTCGGGCGGCACCGTCGGCGCGCTCAGCCTGATCGGCAGCACCTCGACGCCGTACAACGCCTTTCCGTTCACGGTCAGCGGCTCGGCCAACATCCAGACCACGTTCATGCCGCTGGGATGGTTCGAGGGCGGACAGTCCGCCCTCGGCACCTCCTCGCTGATCGGCGACATCGAATTCCGCGGCCAGGGGTTCAGCGTGTCGAGCGGGACGTACTTTGGCTACGTCGACAACACCGTCAGCCCGGCCACCAGCACGACCGACCTCACCCTGGCGCCTCCGTACACCTGGCGACTCTAGAGCCTGACAAGGATGTCCCGATCTGTTCGGGATGGGGGCGACAATCCGGGGGTTCCCTCGCGGCACGTTGCTTGCGTACGATCAGGGAATGATCGATCGGGGGATGATCGGTCGGGGGATGATCGATCGGGGGATGATCGCGAGAGGTCTTCGAGCGATGGCCTGGTGCCCCTTGGTGGCTCTCACCACCGCCGGCTGTTACGGCTGGGTCCAGGTTCCGCCGCCCGAGGTGGTCAAGCTGGACCAGGACGCGCCGCGCCCGGCGCTCGGCTGGCCGGAGGGGGGCGCACCGGTCGCGGTGATTCAGCGATTGGATGGCCGGGCCTTCGAGGTCGAGGGGGACTTCGCGGTGAAGGTGACGACCGGCGCGCAGAGCGCGGACTTCGCCAGCCCCATCCGCTGCGACGTGGCCTCCGCGCATTTGCAGATCGGGGAGAACGATCGGGCGCTCACCTCTTTTGCGCTGGCCGACATCAAGAGCGTGGAGGTCTATCGCTACGAAAAAACGCTCACCCGAACCGTGGTGGGCCTGGGGATCGGGCTCGGCGTCCTCACCTTCTTTCTGGTCGTGCGCCACGGGCTCGAGAATGGGGAGCCAGTCAAATAGAGGTCGAGCCCGGAACGTGGAAACGTGGATCCGCAGATCAAAACAGATCGCCGAGGCGCACGAACTGATCGTAGACCGCGGTGAGCCACACCTTGATGCGCTGGCGCTCCATCCGTGAGAACGCATCGGGACCGGTCCGCACCACGTTCATGGCCGACCAGAAGCTGGCGTCCAGGCGATCGATCTTCTGCATCGCGGGCGCGTGCAGCTCGGGGAGCTCCAGCACGGCGGCTCCCAGCCTGCCGGCCAGGGCCCGCGTTTCGGAGCGGTCATAAAGCGAGAAGTCGGTGCCCCGTCCCAGGTTCTTGACGACGCAATAGCGCGCGGCCCCCTCGTAGCGCCGGAGCAGGCGATCGAGGGTCTTGATGGAGTCCTTCCCGTCGTCGATGACGTGCCAGAACACCACCCGAACGTCGCTCTCCGCCGCCAGCTCCAGAATTCCCGCCTCCTGGATCCAGGCGGCCAGGGGGCGGTCGCTTTGCGCCGGCAGATCCACCAGCACCCGGCGCGGCTCGTCGGTCGCGAGCGAGAGGATCTCGTCCGCGCTCTCGAAACGCGAGAGATCGACCGGCCGGGCGTAGTCGCCGTAAAAGCGCAGCAGCGCCCCGTGCGAGCCGTCGGCGTCGACCGCGACGAAGGGCAGCGCACGGTCGATGCAGTACTGGGCGCACAGGCGCGCCACCACCGACTTGCCGACGCCACCTTTTTCTCCGCCGATAAAATGAAGCGTGCTCATCGCGCCAGTCTACGCAATCTCTGTTTCGAGCGGGCTACCTTCATGTTTCGATTCGGCGGGCGCGGCGCGGGTCAGCGGGCGACCCGATCGATTTCCCACAGGCCGCCGTCGCCCAGATAGCCGGTCACCAGGTAGACGGCATCGGGCGCGATGGCGGGGCCGAACGTCGCCGGAAAGGCATGGCCCGCCACGTCCGGATCGCAGGCCAGGAGCTGCCCGTTGCCGCCGGCATCGATCGACCAGACGGTCAGGTGGAAGAGGCGATCGTCGAGGACCTGGCTGGCCGTGACCACCCAACCGCCCTGGCCGTCGGGCCAGACACCGAGCGGCGCGGTCCAGGGCGGGATGCTCGGCCAAAAGACCTGGCCCGGGCTGCCGTCGGCGGGCGAGCGGAGGATCTGGGCGTCGTCGGGGTTCGACGCCGAGACCACCGACCAGTAGACGCCGCTCGCGTCGACGCCGGCGAAGAACGTCCGAACGTCCGCCAGCGGACGGGCCGGGCCGCCGTCCAGCGGCACCGCCACGGCGGTCCCGGGGCCACCGAGGATGAGCGCGTCGGCGCCGAGGGCCATTCCTTGGAAGATGTTCGGGAGCGTTCCGAGGTCGATCGGCGGCCCGCCGCCCCGGGCGCCACGGCGAACCGTCGTCGAGAAGACATCCTGGCTGTTGTAGGCGAGGTCGGTCCAGAAGAAATCGGTCTCGGAAAAAGCCTGGAGGTTCGAGTCGGCGTCCGTCGTTTCGGCCCCGTCGTAGATCGGCTGAACCGCGCCGCCGGCCAGGGGGAGGCTGTAGAACTGCTCGAAGGCCGTCAGGAGAAGATGATCGCCTTCGGCCCAAAGAGTGTCGATCGAAACCGGAGCGCCCGGCCAGGTCATCGTCAAGGGTTGCACCGAGGCGTCGCCGACGGACATCGTCTGGATCGCGGGCGTGACGGTGGCGCTCGAGGGGTAGTAGAGAGCTCCGTCTTGGTAGGCGAGAGCCGTCGGGACGCTGAGGAGAGACGCCCGCGGCGTCATCGGCCTCCAGGCCCCGCTGCAGGCGGAGACCTTGCTGAAAGATTGCGCGTCGTCGCCGCACCCGATGAGGCATCCCAGACCGAGACCCAGAGCGACAGCGGCTGTGATCCGGTGCATCGCGACGGAAGAGACAGTAACGAGGATCGGTCGCACCGCATAGATGCTACCTTCCGGTTCATGCGCCAGCTGGCCTCGGTCGCCGCTCGAAGGTGGGTCGTCGCCGTCCTTTCGGGGATTGCCATCATGGCCGGATGCCACGCCGAGCCACGCGCCGTCTTCGCGCGTCTCGCCGAGTCGCGCCTGCTGGCGGCCGATCTGCGGGTTTCATTCAGCCGGGCGGTCGATGCCTCGAATCGCGCCGTGATGGCCGACACCGACGCGGCCTCCATCGCGTTCGCGCACGAAGCCGAGCAGACGACCGAAGTCGTCCAGGGGGACGCAGACAAGCTCGCGGAGCAGCTTCGCAGCCTGGGCTTCCCCAACGAGACGCGCATTTTCGGGGAGTTCGCGGGGCATTGGTCGGAGTACCGCAAGCTCGACCGCTCCATCCTCGACCTGGCCGTCGAGAACACCAACCTCAAGGCGCAGAGCCTTTCGTTCGGTCCCGCCAGTGAAACGGCCGACTCGTTCCGGGATCTCCTGGCGACGGTCGCGCGCGCCACACCGGCCAAGGATCGCTGTTCGGTCGACGCCTTGGTCGGGCAGGCGGTGCTCGGCGTGCGCGAGATCCAGGTGCTGCACGCGCCGCACATCGCCGAGCCCGACGATACCGCGATGGCGCGCATGGAGAAGCAGATGGCGGATCTGGAAACCAGCGCCCGCGGCGCGCTCCATGGGTTGTCGAAGCTGGCCGCCCCAGGTGCCCGCGCCCCGCTGGCGTCGGCCATTGCGGCGCTCGATCGTTTCGTCGACCTGTCGCGGAAGATCGTCTCCCTCTCGCGCCGCAACAGCAACGTCCGGTCGCTATCGCTGTCGCTCACCGGCAGGCCTCCGCTGGCCGCCGCCTGCGACGGCAGCCTGCGGGCGCTCCAGGAAGCGCTGGCGGCCGAGGAATCGACCGCGACGCGTTGATCGGCGTTCCAATACCCGAATGCCATTAATTTCGACCGATCCAGCTCAGCTATTTTGTGGGCTACAATACAGTCCAGAAATTAACCGAACCCGCCGAAATACGAAGCGGTTGGGAACGTCGTGACAGAAGCTCACCAATCGGATCCGCTGCTGGGCCAGCTCCTCGACGGCCGCTATCAGATCACGCGCGAGATCGCCGTCGGTGGCATGAGCACCGTCTACGAGGCGACCCACGTGAAGATCGGGCGGATCGTGGCCATCAAGGTCCTCCACCGCGACATGGCCGGCGACCCCGAGCTGGTGGGACGCTTTCTCAATGAGGCGCGTGCTGTGGGAACCTTTGGGCATCCCAACATCGTGGCGTCGACCGACTTCGGCGAGTTGCCCGGCCATATTCCCTACCTGGTGCTCGAGTATCTGCGTGGACATACCCTCAGCGACGACATCGCAACACATGGACCGCTGCCGGTTCGTCGCGCCGTGCGCATCGCGTTCCAGATCGCCTCGGCCCTGCACGCCGCCCACGCCCGGGACGTCATCCACCGAGATCTGACCTCGTCCAATATCTTCCTGACGGAAAACGAGGGGAGCCCCGATCACGTCAAGGTGCTCGATTTCGGGATTTCGAAGTTCCTGACGGGTAACGAATCTGGTCCCAAGACGCGCCGTGGGCTCACCATGGGGACGCCGGAGTTCATGGCCCCCGAGCAGATCGCCGACCCGCAGTCGGTCGACCGGCGGGTCGACATCTACGCGCTCGGGGTGATCATGTTCCACATGCTGCAGGGCCACCCGCCCTTTGGCGGGGTGCCGCTGCAGTCGCTGCTCACGCAGATCGTCGTCGACCCGCCGATGCCGATCGAGCGGGACGATCTCCCCGATGGGATTCGCGCCATCGTCATCAAGGCGTTGGCCAAGGATCCGACCGATCGGTTCGCCAGCATGCAAGCGATGGGGACCGAGCTGGCCCGCTTCGGCTCGCGGGTGTTCACCACCGGCGAGCTGCCCGAGACCTTCGAGGCGCCCAGCGCCGGTCTGGCGCCCCGATCGCATCCCGGCACGGCGCGGAGGACGCCGAACCCGTCGACCCCTCCCTCGAGCGCGGCGAATCCTCGCCGAAGGCTGCTCTATGCCGTAGCGGGTTTGATCGTCCTGGCGGGGGGCGCTCTCGCGCTGTCCCGTCTGCGTCCGCGGGAAGCCTCGCCAGCGGCTTCGCCGCGCCCACTCGCGTCGGAGGCGTTTCCGCCGGCGCCGATTCCCGCCAAGCCATCGCCGCCCGCCGAGCCCCAACCGGTTCACGTTCAGGTCAGCTCGCCGACGCCGCAGGCCCGGGTGACCATTCGTGGACGAACCCATCCGTTGCCGTTCAGCCAGGATGTCAAGCCCGGGTCGCAACCCGAGATCGTCGAGCTGACGGCGCCGGGCCGGGAAGGGAAGCGTTTCTGGATCACCTTTGATCGGCCGGCCACTTTGGCGGCGGAGCTGTCGGCTGGCCGCGGTGTGATCGAGGCCAGCGAAGAGGAGACGACGCTGGCCCTGGGCGAACAGTCCGCCCACTCGCCCGGCGAGGTCGCCCCCGGCGCGGCGGACCTTCGCGCGCCCGCCCCCCATCGTTCGAGCCATCGCCCCAAGGGCGCGGGCGGATCCGAGACCAAGGGGACCGTCGCCAGCGCGGCTCTTTCCGAGTCGGGCGCCGCGGCGGAACCCGCCGTAGCGCCCCCGCCGTCTGCGCCGAAGGTCGCGGAGCCGCCCGTCGATATCGGTCCCCCGGCGGCCTCATCCCCGGCGCTCCCCGTGGCCAAGAGCAAACCAAGCCCGGCGGTGGTTGCCCACCCGCTGGCGCCGGCTGGCCTCGATCCCACCAAGACCCAGGCCGTCGTCCGGAGCCACCTGAGCGAGATCCAGCGCTGCTACGAGAGAGGGAAGATGGACGATTCCGAGCTCAAGGGTCGGGTGACGATCCGGATCGCCGTTTCGGCCAGCGGCGCAGTCTCGGCGGCGGCGGTGGAAAGCTCTTCGCTCCGGAGTAGCTCGGTGGAAGGGTGCATCGTGGGCGCCGTCTCGGGCTGGAAGTTCCCCGCGCCCGTCGGTGGACCGGCCGTGATTTCCTATCCGTTCAATCTCCACTAGTCTCCGGAGCCGTGCGCGCCCCCCTTGCGGTCGGTTTCACGGTGCTGTTGTCGTTTTACTCGGTTGGTCGGGCGCGTGCCCAGGCGCCCGCGGATGAATCGGCGGGCGGGCCGATCCAGCGCTTCGAACCCGCCGAGGTGACGGCGGCGCACCCGACGGGCCCGACGGCGGCTCCGCCCGCGCCGTCCCCCACCCCGGAGCTGCGGCCGCTGACCATGGACGAGATCGCCGTGGCGACGACCAACACCCGGGTGACGCTGAACGTTTTCGGCGACACGGCGTTCAAGGTCGACTCGGCAGCGGGCAGCAGGCCGGCGTTCGTTCTGGGGCCGCTCGATATCCTGCTCACGGGCCGTTCGGGGAACTTGATCGCGCTGTCCGAGATCGCGCTCGAGACCGACGACGAGACCGGCCAGATCGGCATCGACCTCGAGCGCGGGTTCGTGGGGTGGCACACCGAGACCTTCTCGATCGACGCCGGACGAACGCATACCGAGCTCGGCTACTGGAACAACGCCTTTCACCACGGCCGGTGGCTGCAGATGCCGGTCGATCGGCCGCGCGCCGTTCTGTTCGAGGACGAAGGGGGCATTCTGCCCATCCACTCGATCGGCGTGACCGGGAGGTGGCGTCTGCTGACCGGCGAACACCAGATCGAGGCGATGGGCGCGGTCGGGAACGGGCGGGGCGTCATCGTCGACAATCTGCAGCTCGATCGCGACACCAACCTGTTCAAATCCCTGCTCCTCAAGATCGAAGCCAAGGGATTCGGGGCCCGGGAGCTGCGCTTCGGGGTCTCCAGCTTCTACGATCGCATCGCGCCCGAGCCCGCCACCAGCGCGACCGGCGGAGCGACGCGGCCCCAGTTGCCCAACGAGACGATCGCGGAGCTGATCGCGAACGCCTACCTCGCCTACCGCGGCTCGGAGCTGACCGTGATCGCGGAAGCGTTCGAGATCGCGCACTCGGCGACCGTGACCGGCGGGCACTGGAACACCTTCGACGGCTTCGCGCTCGTGGCCTATCGGTTCGGGGTGCTCGCTCCGTACGCGACGGTCGAGGTGCGCGCTGGGGACGTCGCGCAGGATCCGTTCTTCTTCCCCGATCCGATGGCCGAGTCGGCGATCCTGGGAAGGTTCGACGAGGCGACGGCGGGACTGCGGTGGGACCTCAACACCTGGAGCGCCATCAAGGTCGAGTACCGCCCGACCTACCTGGTTGCGACCAAGGTCTGGGACCAGCGGGGAATCGTCGACTGGACCTTCGGTCTTTGAGCTAGCCCCGGTACTGGCCGAGCAGCCGGCCCTGGGGATCGAGGAACACGATCCGCCCGTCGTGGACGATGTGGGAGTCCTCGTTCATGATCCGGATGCCCAGGAAATCCGCCAGCTCCCGCGTTTCCTGGTCGTTTCCCCGGAGCAGGTGCCAGTCCGGCGGCAGTCCGCGCGCCGTCTTGAAACGTCGCAGCTCGGCGGGCTTGTCGTTCGACGGATCCAGCGTGACCAGGACGAAGGTGGCCGCGCGCCCCTCGCGCCGGAAGGTATCGCCGAGGCGTAGGAGCTTGTCGACGGTGACCGGACAGGTGGTCGTACACGAGGTGAAGAACAGGGTGACGACCAGCAGATTCCCCCGCCAGCGCGACAGCGCAACCGGCGTCCCGCCTTCGTCGCTCCAGATCCACGGGCGCTCGAAAACGGAGGGGGACGGCGCGGCGGCAGCCGCCGGCGGGGACCGGGTCGTCACGGCCGCTGGGTTCTGCGGTCCGGCTGGCGACTGGACGCAGCCGACCGCCGCGACGACCAGCAGGCAGGCGAGCCGATGTTCAGACGCGCGCCCCACGATTTCATCTTACGCCATGCGCCGAGATCGATGCGGCCCCTTGGACGTCGTCCACCGGGGGACGCGGCCCTGGGTATACTGCCGTTTTCCAGGAGGGCGAGACGTGGCAAACGAATCGATTCTGATCTCCGATGTGATTCCGGGTGCCCCGATGCGGATCTTCAACGCCTGGCTCGACAGCATCGAGCATTCGGCCTTCACGGGCAGCCAAGCGTCGATCGAGCCCGGGTTGGGCGGCGCGCACCGCGCGTTCGACGGCTACATCCAGGGTCGAATCCTGGAGCTGCAGGACGGATCGCGGATCGTCCAGAGCTGGCGCACCAGCGAGTTCCCCGCCGACAGCCCGGATTCTCGGCTGGAGATCACGCTCGAGCCGACGCTGGGCGGGACGTTGGTGACGCTTCTGCACACCGACATCCCGACGGGTCAGAGCGACCGGTACCGCAGCGGCTGGAACGAGTTCTATTTGTCGCGAATGAAGGCCTATTTTTCCGAAGCGGCGGGCAAGGCCGAGACCAAGACACCCGGGCCCGCGCAGCGCGCGTCCACGCAGCGCGCGTCCACGCAGCGCGCGTCCACCAAACGCGCGCCCACGAAACCGGCAAAGCGCGCAACGCCCAAGCGTGGGAAGGCGGCCGCGAAGGCCCGCCGGGTCGCCAAGACGAGCAAGGCCAGCGCACGAAAGACCAAGAAGGCGGCCCCGAAGGTCGGCAAGAAGAAAATCGACCGCAAGAAGGCCGGCAAGAAGGCCGGCAAGAAGTCATCGAAGCGGCGCGCCGGCCGGCCCAAGAGACGAAAGTAACGCCACCGACGGAAGCGCTCTCTTCATTCGTGCCTATACTTCGAGGATGAGGATTGCGGTGGCCGGAGGCGCGGCGTTCCTGGCGTTTCTGGCGTTTCTGGCGTTTCTGGCGTTCGGGTCTGAGGGTGTGGCCGGGGAATCGAAGACGGCGGCCGCAGCTGCGGCGGCCACCGAGGGACATCGTCTTTTCCAAGCGGGGCAGTTCGCGAAGGCGGCGGCCAAGCTGGAGGTGGCGGTCACCGATTCGAGCGATCCGGAGCTGCTGTTCGAGCTCGCGGTTTGCTACGAGCGCCTGGAGCGGGATTCGGAGGCCATCGCGGAATTTCACGCCTATCAGCATTCTCCGGTCGCCCTTCGGGTTCCCGAGGCGAATCAGCACCTCGCCGCGCTGGAGGCGAAGCAACCGGCTTCCCCGGCACCGGCCGAGGGGCTCACCAAACCGCGTCGGGTCGTGGTGCCCACCGACGGCGCGAGTGGAAAGTGCGTCAACAGCTGCGGGAAGCCATCGTCGCCGTTTTGTGGAAACAGCTCCAACCGCACGCAGAAGGCGTGCGCCGTTCAGTTCTCGTGCTTGCGGGCCTGTCCCGGCGCCAAGGTCGAATCCGGCTCCTGCCTCAAGGCACCCATCACCGCGTCGCAGGTTTGCTTGACCGATCAGTGATCGCCTGGCGCCGGGTCGCCGCAGGATTGCGGCCGCTGGGCCCGCGGGGGTCGCCGTCAGAACCGAATCTTCCCGAGCAACATGTCCCAGGTCATCTGCCAGCTTCCGATGAAGCCGTAGACCGGGTACGTGAAGACCCCCGGTCGATTTCGCTGAAATCCGTAGTGGCCGATCCAGGGCAGGGCGTTTCCGAGCACGGGCGCCGCCAGCAGCAGCCACCAGGTCCGGGTCACGAAGGCCAGCGCCAGCGACGCCAGCGCCAGTAGGTTGCCGAGCAGGTGCAGGCCTCGGTTGACCGGATGGTCGTGCATCGCGAGATACACCGGATAAAAATCCGAGAAGCTGGCGAACTTCTTGGGCACGGGGACGCCTCCCGGACCATGGTACAAGCCCCAGCGCCGACCGGCTGGAACTTTCGCCGGATCAGTTCCGCAGATACTGGGACAGCCCAATGTTCTGCGTGCGCATGGCGCTGGTGACGAAGCCCGCGATCTTCACGGCGCCCGCGGCGTTGGTGTGCGTCTGGTCGGTCCCGAGCGCGTGGTATTGCTGCCAGGCGCTGGAACCAATCTGGTTGTACCAGGCGGTGGTGATGGACGTCAGGTCGATGTAGGCCACCTTCTGCGCGGTCGCGACCGCTTGCATGTCCGCCGAGTGCAGGCTGGACTGGTCGGCCAGCGTCCCGCCGCTGAACGTCGCGCGCGCCGGCGGCGACACCAGCACCGGTGTGACGCCTTTGGCCTTCGCGTCGGTCACCATCTTCGTGATGTTGGTCTGGAAGTCGGCCGAGGTGGTGCTCTTGTCGTTGTGCCCAAACTGGATCAGCACCCAATCGCCCGACACCATCGCGGCCTTGACCGCGCCCCATTCGGCGCCGCTGCCCAGGAAGCTCGCCGAGCTCTCGCCGCTGTCCGCGTAGTTGGCCACGTCGACCGGGGGCGCGAAGTACTCGGGGAGCATCTGCCCCCAGCCCGCGTAGTCGGTGTCGGTCTGATCGCAAGCCGTCGAATCGCTGGCCACGTAGACCATGACCGGCTTGGTGGCCGCGGTGACCAGCGCATACCCGATCGCGGAGACCTGGAGCGCGGCGCTGGTCGGCGCCGAGAAAAATAGATCCAGGCCCGGATAGCCGGCCGCCACGTCCTCGGTGGGTTGTCCCTCTTTGGCTCGAACGTTGACCGCGAACGAGTAGGTCACCGACTGGCCCGCCGTGGTCGCGACGAGGCCAGTGAGCTCCCGGTTCGCTTCCGCGTTGATCTCCGTCTGGCCGGCGGCCGATCCGCCGAGGGTCACCGTCACCAGGTAATTTCCGGCCTCCGACGTTCCTTGCGAGGTCGCGACGTCGGTATCGGTGTATGTGCCGCCGCCAAAGAGGCACTGGATGCAGGTCGGTCCGACGCCGCCACCGGGGCAAACCATGGCGCCCCCCGGCGAGGTGGACAATGCCACCGACTGGCACATCGCCCGGTTCGCCGTCGTGGGCGTGGGATATCCGGTGGGGATGGTCCCCGAGGATCCGGCGCTGCCGGTGTTCCCCGCGCTGCCGGTCGTTCCGGCACCGCCCGCATGTCCGCCAACCGCACCCGCCGATCCTCCGCTGCCGCTCCCGGCGGACCCGCCTTTGCCGCCCACGCCCGCTGCGTCGCCACCGGCGCCCCCTTTGCCGCCAAGCCCCGAGGTGCCCGCGGTCCCCGTCGTGCCGCCCGCGTTTCCGCCACGACCCCCGAGCCCCGTCGTTTCCCCCGTGCCCGCGGTCCCGCCTGTCCCCGCGGCGGCCCCGCCGGATCCCGCGGCCGAGCCACCGGTTCCAGCGGCCGAGCCGTCGGTCCCGGCAGAGGCACCCGCGGTCCCGCTGAGGCCTCCCCCGGATCCCGTGACCCCCGCCGTCGCGCCGCCATTCGCGCCACCGCTGTCGCCGGCCGTTCCGGCTCTCCCTCCGGCCGAGCCCCCCGAGCCTTGTGGCGTGCCCGAGTCGGTCGACGTGCTGTCGTTCGAACCACATCCGACGCCCCAGGCGACGATCGCGGGAAGGAACGCCATCAAGGCCAAGGTCGTGCTGCGACCGCTGCGGACGGGGGCTGGAGTGTTTCGCATCTGCTAGTAAGGGCTCGCCGCGGAGAAACTGTTGCCGCCGACGGAAAACCGGCGGCGCGACGGGCCGGCCCGGCACCAACTTCGCCGCCGCTGCCCCTGATCGATAGTCATGTCACGCACCACCAAGGTTTCGTTCGGAATCGCGACTCTCTGCGTCGCTCTGGCCGCTTGCGGGACCAACGGCACCGGCGGCGAAACTGGAACCGGCGGCACGACGGGAAATGCGGGCACGGGAAGCGGTGGAACGGGCGTAGCCGGCCTGAACGGCAGTGGTGGAACAACCGGAGCGGGCGGCGCGGGTGGATCGGCGGCGATGGGCGGGACCAGCGGCGCGGGCGGCTCGGTCTCGACGGGCGGAACGAGGGGGCTAGGGGGGGCGGCCGGATCGGGGATCGGCGGAACAACTGGAGTCGGTGGCGCGGCCGGCAGGGCCGGCGCAGGTGGCGCGGGTAACTCAGCGGGCAAAGGCGGCGCTGGCGGCGCGGCAGGAGCGAGCGGAACAACCGGCGTGGCGGGCGCGGCGGGCGGAAAAGGCGGCGCCGCCGGCACCGGCAGCGGCGGTCATGCCGGCACCGGGGGCAGCGTCTCGACGGGCGGAACGGCCGGCGGCACCGGCGCGGCCTTCCCCTTCAATCCGGTGTACATGCTGGGCGCCGACATCACCTGGACGCTCGAGGACGAGGCCGCCGGCGCAACCTATTCGGACGGCGGCAAGGTTCAGCCGCTCGAACAGATCATGGCCGACTACGGGTTCAACTACATCCGCATCCGAACCTTCGTCAATCCGAGCGACGCCGGCGGCTACAGCCCCGGACAGGGATTCGGCGATATCGCCCACACGATCACCTGGGCCAGGCGGGTGAAGGCTTGCGGGATGGGCATCCTGCTGGACTTCCATATGAGCGACACCTGGGCGTCGATCGGGTCGCAGATCGTTCCGGCCGCCTGGGCCGGGCTATCCGCCTCGGCGATGGACACGGCGGCCCACGATTACGTCAAATCGTCGCTGGCTCAGATGGTGGCGGCCGGGGTGGAACCGGACATGGTGCAGATCGGCAACGAGACCGATTCGCACATGTCCGGCGTCGGCATGAATCCCTGGACCAATTTTGCGAATCTGGTCAATGCGGGGATCAAGGCTGTTCGCGAGACCGATCCAAAGATCATCGTGATCGCGCAGGACGGGCGGCCACGTCCCAGCAACGGCGAGAGCCCCGATTTCAACACCTGGGTCGACTGGTATCTGAAGGGCAATCCGTCGGGCACGCTGCCCATCGACGAGGATGGGATCTGCGGGTCGACCTACGGGACCACCACCACGCCCGCGGGAGGGGACTGGACCACGTCCTTCAGCTACGTCATCAACACCTACAACAAACCGGTCTGGAGTTGCGAATACTCCAACGTGCATGTCGATGCCATCAACGGCGTCATGCGTGCCCTTCCCAAGAACATGGGCCGCGGAACGTTCATCTGGGAACCGACCCGATACCCCGAGCTGAATGGAGGCGCGACGGGCAGCAACAGCGTTCTGTTCAGCAATACCGGCGGCAACGGGGGCAAGTACGTCACCAACGCGGCGATCGCCGAGTACGCGACGCTCGCAAAATCCTACGGTCTCCCGGTGCCCTCCGGGACCTGCCGGTGATTTCAATGAATCGCCTCATTCTAGGAACGATGGTTCTTCTCGCGCCGCTCTGTTTCTTCCAGGGGTGCTCGAGCGGCGGACCCTCGGGCGGTGCCGGTGGCACGACTGGCGCCGGTGGCACGACAGGCGCCGCGGGTACGACGGGCGCCGGTGGTACGGCGGGCGCCGCGGGTACGACGGGCGCCGGTGGTACAGCGGGCGCCGCGGGTACGACGGGCGCCGCGGGTACGACGGGCGCCGGTGGTACGACGGGCGCCGGTGGCACGACCGGAACGGGCGGCAAGGCCGGCACGACGGGCACGGGCGGT
>CALAOV010000294.1 GCA_937889515.1 uncultured Myxococcales bacterium
CGGGCCTCTTCGACGGCCGCGCGCGCGGCCCGACAGGGCGCGTGCGCGCTGGAAGGATTCCCCGACAGGTCGCGCAACGCGGCCGTCATCGCCTCGAGGACCTCGCCGCGGAGCGGCGTCGTCGCATTGTGATCGAGGTAGATGCCCATGCTGCGCTCAGCGATCGCGAACCGGCGGGCGGTACATGAGCGGGCGGACCGCGATCCCGCCGACCAGATGCCGGTCGATCACCCGGTCGAGATCGGCGACGGTCATCCGGTTGTAGAGCACGGGATTGCGGTCGTCGTCGTCGCAGACCAGGACGTTCGGTCCACGCAGGCAGTGTCCCAGGCAGACCTCCTCGGCAACCCGGACCCGATCGGCGAGGCCGCGCCGGGCGATGCTCTCGGCGAGATGCGCGGTCAGGGCCGCGGCGTCCCGGCGATCGCCGCAGACGGGGCCGCGGCAGACCACGACGGTCATCGCCATCAGTCCCGGGCCGAGGCCGTCGGCTGGATGGTGACGCCGGCGTGTGGACCCGTCTCACCGAGCGCCCGCACCAGGTGCGTGCGCAGCCCGGTCGCCGTGTGCGGCTCCTCGGCCAGGAAGAGGAGCAGCGCGCGATCGGTCGGCCCGCCCAGCTTCAAGAGTGCCTCGGCCACTGCCACCAGCGCCGTCGGATCCCGCTCGTAGCTGCTGTCGGCGCGATAGAGGCACAGGAAATCGCGCAGCGCCGGCAGGGACTCCTGCGCGCCGACCGCCACCAGGACCCGGGCAATCTCCGCCGCGGCCGCCGGCGAGGTCTCGGGCAGACGCAGGTGCGCCGCCAGATCGGGCGCCAGCGCCCGCCCGAGCGGACCGAGCGCGCCCACCGCACGCGCCAGGACCTCCACCGGCGGCGCGGGTCGCTTTTCCGCGTAATCGGCGTGGGCGCGCAGCGCGGCCGTCATCAAGTCGAGCGAACCGGCGTCGCGGCGCGCGACCAGCATCTCGCCGGCTTTCTGGTAGGCCAGCGGCGCCAGCCCTTCCCGCTGCAGAATGTCGATCAGCTTGGCCGTCACCTCGCGGCCCGGCTGCCGGCCGAGCTCTTCGATGGCGAAGAGCTTGAGGGCCGGGAAACGTTGATCGGGGTCGGCGATGATCGAGGTGAGCGCGGTCAGCATGTCGGGCGGCTTGCTGGCCGCCGCCGCGCCCACCGGCGCGAAACCCTCGGCGTCGAAGCTGGCGCCGCGCACCATCTCGCCCGACAGATGGGCCTCGTAAAGACGCGCGCCGGTGATGGGATCGAGGCCGCCGATCTCACCGTCGGCGGTCACGAACAGGATGGCGTGCCCGGTGTCGACCGACGCCACCGCGTCGGAATTGGGGGCCCCGTAGGCCCAGCGCAGGGCGCCGGAGCCGGCGTCGAAGGCGAAGAAGAAGCGATAGTCGTGCACGAAGGCCAGGCCGTCGCGGAACTGCGGGCGATCCCCGTCGACGGTCACGCGCCACAGGATCCGGTTGCGATCTATCGCGGAGTACTCGGCCTGCTCCGGGCGATAGAGGTCGTACCAATAGACCGGCCGCACGAAATCGGGCAGGCGCGCCGACAGATAGCCGGGCGAGTGGCGGGTCCCGCGCGCGGTCCCGCGCTCGAGCAGGAAGAGGCCGCGCGAGCCGTAGAACAGTCCTTCGGGCAGCGCGCGCACAAAGGTGGCCGCCTCCTCCGTCGAGAGCACCTGGCCGAGCTCGAGGCCGCTCTGGCCGTCGAATAGGAGCACGTACTGCGAATCGAGCGGCACGGCGAGCAGGCCCCCGCGGGCCGCGGGGGCGGCGACCCGGCCCGAGGGGAGCTCGTGGTGCCAGCGCTCGACGCCCGTGCGCGCGTCGAGCGAGAACAGCGCGCCGGTCGGGCGGCCGGCGGCGGCGCTCGACTGGACGACCAGGAACACCCCATCGCCGTCGAGCACGTAACCGAAGAGCCGCTCTTTGGGTTGCATGGCCCGCTGCCAGAGGACGGCGCCGGTCTCGAGATCGCGCCCCACGATCGTGCCGCTCGGGCCGGCGCCTTTGGTTCCGTGGACGAGGACGGTCGCCCCGACCTCGACCCGGGTGGTCACGTCGGTCGGCTGGGTCCAGAGCACCTTCGAGGCCGCGAGGTCGTAGGCGCTCAGACGTGGCCCGCCCGTCCCCCCGAGGACGAGAAAGACCAGGCTGCGGGTGGGCGCCGCGGGCGGGTGCGAGCGCGCGAGCGCGCCCGCGATGTCGTCGGCGTTGCCGGCCCGCTGAAACGGGCTGGTCGCGCAGGCGGCGAATCCGAGGGCGCCGAACCCGGCGACCGCAGCGAGTAGGCGACCCGGTGATCTCATTGGTCGGCGCCCCGCTGGTCGAGCAGCTTCTGCGCTTCGTGCTTGGAGGGGCGATCGTCCTTGGCCGGCACCGACGCCACGTACTCCACCAGCGCCGTCGTCGCCGCCGCGCCGGAGAGGCGCCCGATCGTTCGTAGCACGTCGACGCGCAAGCCATCGGGGACGTCGGCGCGCTTGACGTATTCACCGAGCGCGGTGGCGACGATGCCGTCGTCGATCGTGCCGGCCAGCTCCGCGATCTGCGGGATCAGATCGGGGGTCGCGATCGACGCCAGGGGCGCCGCCACGCCCGCATCTCCCGCCTTGAGGAGCGCGAACATCCGACGCGACGCCTTGATTTCCCGTCGCGCGGCCAGGGCCTCCGCCGCCGCCGCGCGCACGTCCGGCGCCGCGTCGCCGAGCCGCTCCATGAGCGTCGGCACCGTCCGGGCATCGGCGATGGTCCCGAGCACCCGGATGGCCCGCCGGCGAACCTCCGGAGCGCGATGCCCGGCATAGAGATCGAGCACCTCCACGGTCGTCTGATCCTTGCCGAGCAGGTGCGCTTCGCTCAGCTTGCCGAGCGCCTCGATGGCTGCTTGGGCGCGGGCCGAGGTGGCGCCCGCCGCCAGAACTTCGACCAAGGGCTCGCGCGCGCCGGCCGAGCCCGAGGCGCCCAGCGCGGTCGCCGCGTCGATCGCCGCCCCGTCGTCGTCGCCCGCCAGCGCCAACCGCAGCGATTCGAGGCGGGCGGCGGGTAGCGGCGCCGCCGTCGTTGTCGTCCTGCCCTTCGCGTTGCCCTTCGTCTTGCCCTTGGTCTTGGTGGCGCCGGCCGGCGCGGTCTCGGTGGGCGACACCGCCGCCGGCAAAGCGCGGCCCGACAACACCAGGGCCAGCACCAGGCTGGGGACGTTGAGTCCTGGGCGCTTCAAGGCGAGGACCGATTTGCTTGGCTCACTTGGCGCGCGTGTCCGAGTCGGAGAACTCGACCTTGCCGCTGTAGTTCGCGCCCTTGCCGAGCAGCCAGAAGGTGGTCATCGCGATGGTCCGGCCCTTCGACTCGATGCTCATCATGTAGTGCTTGCGCACGTCGAACTCGGGCTTGGCCAGCTGGATGCTGGACCCGAAGATCCGCGACCCGCGCTCGCGCGTGTACTGGGGATCGCCCGCCACGTAGCGCTTGTCGCCGCCGGTGATGTCGTAGAACTTCACCTGGATCTCGCTGTCATCGAGCGGCTGGGCGAAGAAGGCCAGGTACTCCAGGTTCCAGACGCCGTGCTCGGCCCCGCTCTCCTCGGTGGGCCAGATCTTGTCGATCTTGTTCTTTTGCAGCGCGCCCACGAACGCACCCGGCGACGCGAAGCGCATCGGCAGCCGGTTCTTGGTGATGATGATCTTCCCCTTGAAGACGTCCTCGGGCTTACCGGCCGCGCTGGGGCGGGCGAGCATCAAGATCGTGAGGGCTAAAGCGGTCCCAAATCGGAGCGCAAATCGCTTGTGCATGCAAAGCTCCCGCGCCAGGGGCGCAACATGAAAAACGGGACCCGATGATAGGCGAAGACCCGGCCCAAATGCCAGCTCGTCGCAAGAAACCGGCGATTTTATGCGCCGGGACGCCGACCGCCGTTGGGTCCCACACCGCCGCCAGCGCCGCCAGCGCCGCCAGCGCCGCCAGATGGCGAGCCTGCGACGCCGCCGGAAAACAGCGCCTCCAGGCGCGCCGCTCCGGCCGGATCGAGGTCGGCCTTTTCGCGGGCCAGTCGCAGGACATCGCGGCCGACCAGACGGTAGAGGGCGACCAGCTCGGGCGCGCGCGCCTCGAGCGTGGCGAGGTGCCGTTCGACAGACTCCACGTCGCCGCGCGCGACCGGACCGGTGAGGGCCCCCGGCAGGCCGAGCTGCGCCAGGTTTTGCACCACGCTCTGCAACAGGGGAATGAGGATCGGCAGCGCCTGATCGGCCGGAACCCCCGCCTTGATCAGGAGCGACTGGGCCGTGTCGGCAAGCGCGACCACATAGTTCGATGCCATCACCGCGCCCGCGTGATAGAGGGCCAAATTCTGCGCTTCGAGGAACACCGCCCGCGCGCCCAGCGACCGCACGATCCGTTTGGCGACCGCCTTGGCTGGCTCGTCCCCCTCGATCCCGAAGGCGACCTGCTGCAGGCCCTCGACGGCCACGCGCGCGTCCGCGAACGACACCAGCGGGTGCAGCGTTCCCACGGCACGAACGTACGGGACGGCGGCGGCCAAGATCGTCCGCGCCGGGTTGGCGCCGGAGGTGTGCAGGAGGATCTGCTCGCGGCGCAGCCGCCCCTCGCGGGCGAGGCGCTCGGCCACCTCGGGCACGCGGTCGTCCCGCACCGAGATGATCACGACGTCCGACTCGGAGAGAATCTGGGGGACGTCGCCGGTCGAGCCGACCACGCCCGAAATCGCGCGCGCGGCATCGGTCAGCTCGACCTGGCGTCCGTGCAAACCCGTCACCGGAATGCCGGCGCGGACCAGGCGCGCGGCCAGCGCCGTGCCGACCACGCCGGCGCCCATGATGAACACCGATGGGGTGGGCTCCGCCGGTCCCTCGGAGGCGGCGCGCGCGTTGACTTCGGCTTCGGACATATAGCTCATGCGGACTCCTCAGCGGCCTTATACAAACTGTGGGCGTATATGTAATCCAGAACCGCGCGGGGGACGAGCCCCTCGACGGATTTGGAGGCCGCCAGCGCGGCGCGCACCTGCGTCGAGCTCACCTCGGGAAGCGCCAGCCCGCGCCCCGGCCCGGCCGCCGCGCCCACGGGCCCCACGCCGGCCCGCGCCACGACGATGAAGGGGACGGTCTGCGCAAGCTCGGCGCCGCCATACCAAGACGAAACCTCGGCCAGCAGATCGGCGCCGATCACCAGCGAGAACGCGTGGCCGGTAAATCGCTCCTGAAGTCGGCGCACGGTCCGCAACGTGCGGCTCTCGTCGCCGAGCTCGCGCTCGACGTCGCTGACGCGCGCCCGCGGTCCCAGCGCGCGGACCGCCAGCTCGCACATCGCCAGACGATCTTCGAAGGGCGCCAGCACCTTGCCGTGCGCGTGCCGAAAGGCCGGGATGATCCAGATCTCGTCGACCGGCGCCGTCTCGAGGACGTAGAGCGCCGCCATCTGGTGCGCCAGATGTGGCGGATTGAAGCTTCCCCCGTACAGCGCGATCCGCATGCCGCTACGTCAACCGCATGGATCAAGCGTACTCGGGCAGCAGCGCCGGGCGGCGGCGCTCGGCGAAGGCCCGCTCGAAGGGCTCCATCGCTCCGGCGATCTCGTCGAGAGCAACGTTCTTTTCAATCGCGCCCCGGATCTCCTCGCCCCCGGTCAGTATGTCGATGGCCGGGCGATCGGCGACGAATTCGTACGGCTCCGTACGCCAGCGAAAATCGGCTGGCGCCATCCGTCGTGCCGTCGCGAGCAGCGCGATCCCCGTCAGGTAGGGGCGAAACGTGGTCGGGTCGGTCACGTGGAGCTGGACACCGCCGCAAGAGCGGCCGGCAAACTTGTGGAACGTCGGCCGAAACGACAGCGGTCGAAACTGCACCCCGGGCAGCAGATCGCCGCCGCCCGCCTCCGCGCGCAGCGCCTCGGCCCAGGCGTATCCGTCGAGGAACGGCGCGCCCACCAGCTCGAACGGTCGGGTGGTGCCCCGCCCCTCGGATAGATTCGTCGCCTCGAATAGGCACTGTCCCGGATAGACCAGCGCCGTGTCGGGCGTCGGCATGTTTGGGGACGGCATCACCCAGGGCAGGCCCGTCTCGCCAAAGCGCATCGTGCGACGCCACCCCCGCATGGGGACGACCGTGAGCTCGCCGTCGATGGGGCGCGCAAAGCGGGGCCCACCCCAGGGCATACCCCCCGCGCACAGACGCGCGATCTCGCCGATGGTGAGCCCGTGGCGCACCGGAACGGCGCCGAGGCCCACGAACGACTCGCAGTCCTCCCGCACGCCGCCGCCCTCGATCAGAAGACCACCCAGCGGATTGGGCCGGTCGAGGACCACCACCGCGACCCCGGCCCGGGCCGCCGCGGCCTGCGCGAGCGCCATGGTCCAGACATAGGTGTAGTAGCGGCTGCCGATGTCCTGCAGATCGACCACCAGCACGTCGAGCTCCGCCAGATCGGCGGCCGCCGGCACCAGCGACTCGAAGGTTTCGCCGTAGAGGCTCACCACGGGAATTCCGGTGCGCGCGTCGCGCTCGTCCGGCAAGCCGATCATGTCCTGCGCCTCGCCGCGCACCCCGTGCTCGGGTCCGAACAGCCGCGCCGGCCGCACGCCGACCTGGATCAGGCGATCGACGACGTGGGTCAGATCGTCCGCCACGCTGGCCGGATGGCAGAGCAGACCCACCCGCCGGCCGCGCAGAAGACCGAGCCGCTCCCGGCAGAGAACGTCTAGCCCGCATTCAACTCGCACCACTTCACCTTATATCAAGAGAGGACTTGATCGCGTCGGGCGCAGGTGGGCTTCGCCCACCGGAGCCCATCGCGGGAGGCCTGGAACCCCTCGGGGTTCCAGACTTAATTGATGGGGATCGGCTTGAGCGTCGCCTGCTCGCCCTGGGCGTTGACCTTGAAGCGGATCATGCGGCACTTCCACTTCTGCTTGAGGCCACCCTCGATGAGGCGAAGCTTGGCCGTGAAGGCCTGGACGGTGATTCCCTTGGTGGGCTTCCCCTGGCTCTTGAGGGCCGCGACGTATTCGTTGAAGATGCGCGTGTAGTAGACGGGCTCGCTCTCCTGCGACAGCGCGGCGGCTTCCGGCCCGGCCGCCGCCGACCCCGAGCCCTCCTCGACCAGCATCTGGTCGGACCGCCAGCGCGAGGTCTCGTCCTGTTCTTCCTCGGGCTCGTCTTCGTTCGGCTCCTCGCGCCCCAGCAACCGAGCCAGCATCACGTTGAGGCCATTCGAGAGCCCCTCGAAGTCTGGGCCCACCGGCTTGAACTGATAGTCGATGTTGCCATTGATGATCTCGGCGACGCCCAGCTCGATCTTGTCGAGCGGCTTGCCGAAGCGCTGCGAGGTCAAGACCACCGCGCCCAGCATGACCAGGATCGCCAGGACGCCGAAGCCCGCGACCTTCTCGCCGACCGACGACACCGGGTCGAGCGCGTCGGAGACCGACGACAGCGTCACGACGCCGCTGGTCTTGTCGAACGCGTTGCCGTGCAGCGGCGCCGCCACGGCGACGAACTCGCGTCCGTCGAGCGACAGATGGAAGACCTCGCTGGCGGTCCCCTTCTGCAGCGCCTGCTGTCCCCAGGCGTCGGTCGACTGGAAGAGGATCTGGTTCAAGGCCTGCGTCTTGTTGCCATCTTCCTTGGCGTTCTCGCCGGTACCTTCGGAGACGAAGCTGGAGGTGTGAACCTTCCCGTTGTGGAAGTACGCCACCTCGGTACCGAGCAGATCGCGTTTCGCCTGCGCGTCGCGCGCGGTGACCACGTAGCCGACCAGCAGCGCCCCGCGGATCGTTCCGTCCGGCTGAACCACCGGCGCCACCGCCACCCGGGTCATCCGGTTGGCGAGCGTCCAGATGTCCTTGACCGCCTCGCCCCGGAGCGCGGTGGCGACGGCCGGGTACTTGGCGCGCAGATCCTCGCCGACCATCGCATTGACGTTGAGATCGCGGGCGACGACCTTTCCTTCGGCGTCGATGATGGAGACGATGTCGGCCTTGTGTGCGCCGCCGGTCTGGAGGAATCCGTTGAGCTGCTCGCACTGCTCGAAGGCCGCCTGGCGGCGACCATTCTCGTCCGGCTTGGAGAACACCGCCACCACCGCGGGGCGGCGGGCGAGGCCGGCCACCAGGTTCGCGAACTCGAATCCCTCGAGGCGCTGGATATCGCCGTGCATCCGCTGGGCACGCGAAACGTCGGATTCGACGGAGCGGACGGTGGCGTCCCTCAGCTCGTGCGTCACCACGGTGTAAACGCCGACCGTGAACACGAACAGGACTACGGCGGCAACAAGCCCGATCTTCATGCGGTGCATACCTGGCTCCTCTGGTCGGCTTTGGGGAAAGGGGGGGAGTGGTGCGCGTGCAGCTGCGGTGCAGCTTAAAAGGTGGCTAGGGGGTCTAGGCGGGCAGGGATTATCGGTACCGCGGCGCCCCGAGTCAATGATTCAGCCATTGTTCCCGCGGCTCCCGGGACTTCGTCGCGCATACGGGCGCACCGCCGCGCCCGCCCCACCGGACAAAAACTTTGCAAAAATTTGACGGGAAACTTACTTGGACCTACATGTAGGAACGACCGTTAGAAGGAGGACCCAATGTCGAAGGCCAAGAGCTCGGATCGCATACTCAACCGTCGCGGGACACTGCGCGCCCACGGACCCGATCGCCGGACCCATCGTCGGGTCAACATCGACGTCTACATGAATCGGTTCCTGGATGGACAACCGTACATGTGTCGCATGGTCGACATCAGCCGGACGGGCGCTCGCCTGTTGCCGATGATCGAGCCGGACGGGAGCCGCGCGCCCCATTTCATGGGCCTGCAGTTCCAGCTTCCCGATCGCGACGACATCCTGACGGCCTCCGGCGAGACGGTGACGCGCGAAGGCCGCACGGTCGGCATCCGGTTCACCAACTTGCCCCCCGACGCCGCCTGGGCCATCGAATCGTTTCTCAGCTTCGACGCTCCCAAAGCGCCCGACGCGCGATAGATCCCTCGCCGGTCGAGCTCTGGGTTGACCCCGGTGAGCCGTCGTTCGCTCGCCGTTTAACTGGAATGACTCCATGAACCCCGACGCAGAGGGCGACGACACGCAGACGCGCTTTGTTTTGGCGGGGTTCGCTTGACAGGTGCGGAGGGCGCCAGTATGGTCCGTTTTCTTTCGTTTCCGTGCCTGCTTTTTCCGCCCACCGCCGACCAGACCAAGCGCGCGTGATGGCAACCGCGCCGGAGGAGTTCCGTGGATCAGAATAGGAAGCCAGGCGTCCCGCCGACCAAGGACATCAGCGATCTGAAGGCCCGTCTCGGTCTCAAGCGACCCGACGGCGGACAACCGGGAGCTCCCGGGCCAGGTGGGATGCCACCGCGCGGTCCCGCCCCCGGATTCCCGCAGCAGCCGGGCCGGGCCCCTACCCCCGCGATCGGCGCACCCCAGGCGCGCGCACCTCAGGCGGCGCCCGCAGCGCCACCCCCGGCCGGGATGAACCCCTACGCCAACATGAAAGCGCCGCAGGGTGGATTCGACCTGCGCACCATCGACGACGGCGCCCCCGTGCAGAACATGCGCTCGGGACGCGGCAAAGCGGTCATCTTCACCTCCGTGATCGTCGGCGCCGCGGCCTTCGCGCTGGGCGGCGGTCTCGGCATCGCCAGCGTCGGGCGGGCCAACATGAACACCGCGAACCACGCGGCCAAGGCGGTCAAGACCGAGCTCGACAAGATGCAGACGTCGCTGACCGTCATCGGCCGCATGGTCGCGATGAGCCAGCAGCGTCTCAATGCTGCGAAGAAGGATCCCCTCTCCTACGATCCGCAGCTCCTCGCGGATCTGAAGACCATCAAGCTGGATCCGCGGCCCACGACCGCCACCATCTTCCGGGTCGACTTCTTCCGGCTGCCCGACGCCGACGTGGACAAGCTGTTCAACTACTATTACGACACGATCGCGCTCTACAACGAGCTCGAGCGCCACATCCGCCGGACCGACAACGACGCCGAGTCGCTCAAGGCCTACGCCGACAAGACCACGGGGCCCGCCAAGAACTACGGCGTGGTGTTCGACAACAGCGCCGGCACGATCATCGTGGCCAATCTGGTCGAGATCGGGGACCAGGTTTGCAAGAACGGCGGCAAGGATTGTGGCGCCAAGGACCTGGTGGGCTTCAAGATCCGCTCGGGCAGTGGCGCTCCGTTCGTCGATCGGAAGACGGGCGGCAAGCTCGACTCCGGCAACCTCGTTCCGCTGAAGCCGACCCCGCTCATGGACGCGGTCATGTCGGGCTCGCCCGATCAGGTGCGCCAGGAGAGCTACAAGCAGCGCATCGCCAACATCCGCGGTCTGGTCAGCCGACTGACCACCAATCAGCACGAGCTCATCGACGGCGTCAGCAAGGACGCCGCGCGCCCCGACATCTTCACCGTATTCTAGCCCTCGACGGGTCGTGCGCTCAGCGGGTCCGCCCTCAGCGGGTCCGCGCGCTCAGCGGGTCGGCGCGCTCAGCGAGCGGGTCAACGTCAGTGTCCGGACGGCCGCGCGGACCAGCGCGCGTGCCGTGTCCGAGCGTCGGATGGCGCCGGCCAGGGGCGGCGAGGCGCGGTAGTAGAGGTCGACGGCGGTCCGGGCCACCGCGCTCCGGGCGGTCGCCGCGTCGCGCAGGCCGCGCAGGCGTTTGATCTCGGGCGCCAGGTCGGAGCCGAAGGCGGCGGTCGCGATGAAGCAGCCCGACAGCTGGGTGAATCTCCTCGCCGGCGTCGCAAAACGCTGGTAGGCGATGGGGGACGTTCCGCAGACCCCCGTCGCGCGAATGCCCACCGCGTAGCTGCTCTGCGGGGAGAGGGCATCGACCTCGATCGCGGTCTGCGAACCGGGCGGCCCGACAGGGATGGTCCCGGTCGGGGTCCAGGCCGGGAACGACGACGGATCGATCGCGCCGGTGGACCCGGCCAGGATGGCGTAGCGGGCCTCGTAGCCGAGCACCGCCTTTCCGCCTTCGCTCGACTGGAGAATGGTCAGCGTCACGCCGCTGCCGGTATCGGTTGCGGTGGCCGTGAACGACACCGGCAGCGGGGTCGGCGAAGGGTTCAAGGTGCAGTCGACGGTCGGGCAGGCGTCGATCGAGATCGAGACGCGCGCCGGGCCGTTCGGCCCGTCGACGAGCAGCAGGCGCCCTTCCCCGCTCCCGGGATCGCTCGCGATGGTGGCGTCGGGCGGCAGCAGGTCGCCGGTCGCTCCGCTCCAGTCGCCGTAGCCGGCCATCGCGCCGGTGGCCACCCTGGTCCCGATGGAGCCGGCGCCGACGGTGAAGGGAACCTGAAACAGCACCGATGGCTGGCCGACGTTCCCCGACTGACCGTATCCGGCGTAGTACTGGAGATCGAGCGCGCTCACCTCCGTCGGGTGCTGGTTCGCCGCGTTGGGGTCGAACTCCTTTCCGACCTCGACCGACAGCGCATAGTCCCCGTCGGGAAGATCGCCGGGAATGATCCAGCTACCGGTATAGGGCGCGCCGTAGGGCGGCGTCGCCGCCGCCACGGTGTCGACGTCGTTGAGAACAAAATACTGCGCGGAGTCACCCGGAGAACAGGAGCCGGGATACTGAACGAGCGGCATGCAGGGGGCCCCGCCGAAGTCGAAGAGATCGGCCCGCGGCGGGTAGTAGGACTGCGGCGCCGTGGCGTCGAGCAGGCCCTTGGCGCTGCGGAACTGGCCACTCGGGCAGGTGATGGCGTCGACGATCTCGCTCGGCAGCATGGGCCGGCAGAAGTACGGCTCGGGCGACGAGCTGTCGACGTGGTTGGTGAGCTCGTCTTCCATCCCGTCGTTCATGGCGACCAGATCGTACAGAACGCCCCGCGCGTGGGCCCAGATCGGCAGCGCCATCTGGCGCCGCCCGTACGGAAAACGGGGCCCGGAGCCCAGGTTCCAGGTCCCGGGGCGGTTGCCGATCCCGTGGATGGCCACCGCGTTGGTCGCCATCAGCGTGTCGACGAACCGCGATCCGTCGGCGCTGCCCACCCACACGGCGATCTGGGGTCCGAAATCGGGATGATTCGGATCGAAGACGCAGGCCCCGCCGGCGCTGGCCCCTAAGCAGTCGGGTTGGAAGGTGTAGCTCAGAACGCTGCAGGCGCCGGCCACCGCCCCGCGCGGGTGCAGCGCCAGCAGCGCGGCGCCGCCCAATATTGCCAGCGCCGTGGCCTTCACATCGGTTAGAGCTCGAGGCCGTCGGTGGCGCTCTCGCTGCCCTTCTTGCTCTTCTTCTTGCTCCCGCTGTCGGAGGTGGAAGAAGAGGAGGAGGACGAGGAGCCGCCGCTCTTGGAATTGACGGCGGAGGGGCTGACGGCCTTGCCCGAGGTCGAGGGAACCACGATATCTTCGTGCGTTTCGGTCCCCGGCTTCTTGGTCTCCTTGCCGGTGACCCGATCGATGATGTCGTCGTTCTCGTCGTTGCCGTCCTTGCCGCGGGTGGTGACCGCCTCGACCAGCGGGTCCTTCTCGACGCCACCGGGGTTGACCACCTTGCGCCGCTCGACGACCCGGTCCTGCACCGACCCATCGAAGAGCACCAGGCAGTAGACGCCGTAGAACTCCGAGCGGTCGACCAGCTTCAGCCGATCGCTGCCGCCCGCCCCCCAGACGTAGTGGTCGAGGATGTGGCTGATCCCGCCCTTGCTCTTCTCGTCCCGATAGACCGCGCGGGCGTTACCGTACTTGGCCTCCAGGCTCTTGCCGAAGTCCTGGAAGCCCTTGCCCTGGAGCGCGTCCTTGTTGAACGCCAGGAACATCTTGTAAAGGCCGTCTTCGAAGAAGAAGAAGTACCGGGTCCACTGATCTTCCTTGGTCACCAGCACCGCCTCCGAGGTCCCCTGCTGGAACTCGGGGCCGACGATGGAGACGTCCCAGCCGCTCTTCTGGCCTTCGAACTTGGTAAAGCTCTTCTTGACCGCGTTGATCTCGTGGGTCATCTCGTCCCGGAGGCGCTGTTGCTTGCCGGGATCCTGCGCCGCCTGCTGGATGCGGGGCTGGTACTTGGTCTCGATCGCGACCCGCACCTCGGCCACCACTTCCTCGGGCTTCATCCCCCACTTGAAGGTTCCGGCCTTTGGATCGCCCAGGTGAACGGCTTTCAGCTTGTCCACCTCCGAGGCGCTGGCGGTGGGCGCCTTGCCCTCGTCGCCGGCGGAGCCGGACCCCTTCTTTGGCTTCGCCTTGCCCTTGGCGTGACTCGCCGGGCTCGCGACCAAAGCGGCAGTACCGAGCGACAGAGCCAGCACAAAAGCACCAGTGATTCTCATCGAGCCCTCCTAGTGGCCTTCCCGGCAGCGGGCGCCGGGGAAGGTCGGACATTAGCACAAAATATCAGGGCGTTTGCTGAACCTTGTCGGGTTCTCCGTCCTGGTCCGGCGCCGGCGCCGGACCGGTTCCATCGTCGGTCCAGGCGTTGTCGATCTTGGTCGGGTGGTAGCGGTCCGCGCGCCCCGAGCGGAGGTCTTGGTCCGGCGTCTCGGAGTACATCGAGCGCTCGCCCGGACCCGAATAATCGATCCAGAAGGCCGAGCGGTCCTTGCGCACATCCAGATGGACGAAGCTCGAGTTCGGGTAATAGCCGACGCCGACCTTGTCGTAGCTCTTGCGCAGGTAGTCGCGCAGCTCAGCCGTCTTGATCCCCTCGACGCGGAAGTCGCAGGCCAGCCCCAACATGTGCGGGCTGTGGGGGTTCTTGGCGACCGACGGGTGGCGATAGCCCGACACCACCTCCAGGCGGCGCCCGGGGTAGTGACGCCCGGTGGCATAGAGGAGGCGCATCAACCGGGGGTCCATCTTGTGCTGCACGTTGGTGTGGTGGCAGCGCAGGAAGCGATCGAATCGCTTCTGCATCCCCTTGACCGGCCGGCCGTGCGCGTCGCGCAGCCGCAGCGCCATCGTCTCGCGCCGGTTGACGTGGTAGAGGACCACCGGCCCGTTCTTGGGCGCCTTCTTGCTCGCGGCTTTGCGCGGCCCTTTGGTGACGGTGGTGGTCGTCTTGGTGGTGGTGTGGGCGGTGGTCACGGTCCGGGCGACCGGCGCGGCCGCCGCCGACGCGCGTGGCCAGGCGAGCGCGAGGCACGCGACGGCGGCGAGACCAACGGAGAGCTTGAACATCGGGGTAAACCGGCGACCGCGCCTTCGAGCATGCGCGACGCGCGCGCCAATTTCATCAAAACGGACCTACGGCTCCCGAGTCAACTTTCTCACCAGCTCGCTGACCAGCTCATGTGCGGCCCGGGGGGAGAGATCCTCCGGATCGACGCCCCGCAGGCCGTCGGCGAGCTCCTGCAACAGCGCGGAAGAAAAGCCGCCCAGTGTCGCCGGCGCCGACGCGAATAGACCGAGCTGCCCGTCGCCCCCCTCGGCCGCATCGGGAGTCACCGGCCGGGGGTGGTCGCCCGGAACCGCTGCGACGACGCCGCCGGCGGGCGCTTCCAAGGTGCGGAGGATCGCTCGGGCGCGCGCGACGACCGTCGGGGGAAGCCCCGCCAGCTTGGCGACCTCGACCCCGAACGAGCGGCTGGTTCCCCCGGCCGTCAGCTTGCGCAGAAAGACCACCTCCCCTTTCCACTCGCGCGCGGCCACGCTGACGTTGCGGACCCGCGGGTGCTGCGCCGCCAGCGCCGCCAGCTCGTGGTAGTGCGTGGCGAACAGCGTCTTGGCGCCGATCCGATCGTGGATGTGCTCGGCGACGGCCCAGGCGATCGACACCCCGTCGTAGGTGGAGGTGCCGCGGCCGATCTCATCGAGGACGATCAGGCTGCGCGCCGTCGCGTGACGCAGGATCTGCGCCGTCTCCCGCATCTCGACCATGAAGGTCGATTCGCCGCGCGCCAGGTTGTCGCCGGCGCCCACCCGCGTGAAGACCCGATCGGTGAGACCGATGTGCGCGGCCCGGGCGGCCACGAAGCCGCCCATCTGCGCCTGGATGACCGCCAGCGCCACCTGACGCATCAGCGTGGATTTCCCGGCCATGTTGGGGCCGCTCACGATCAGGATCTGCTCGGCGCCGGGATCGAGCCGGACGTCGTTGGGGACGAAGCTGCCGGCGGCCGCCAGGCGCTCCACCACCGGGTGGCGGGCATCAACCAGATCGATGAGGCCCGATTCGTCGACCTCGGGGCGACAGTAGCCGCCCCGGTGCGCGACCTCGGCCAGGCCGGCCAGCGTGTCGGCGGCGGCCACCCGACCCGCCAGCGCCAAGAGGCCCTCGGCGGCGGCGGCCACCCGACCCCGCAAGGCCTCGAAGATCTCCAGCTCGATCGCGATCCGGCGCTCGTCCGCGGAGAGAACCGTCTGCTCGAATTCCCCGAGCTCGGTGGTGACGAACCGCTCGGCGTTGGCGACGGTCTGTTTGCGCCGGTAGTCGGCCGGCACCGCCGCCAGGTGCGAGCGCGTGATCTCGATGTAGTAGCCGAAGACGTTGTTGAATTTGATCTTGAGGGAGGGGATTCCGGTCCGCTCCCGCTCGCGCTCTTGAATCGCGGCGATCCGATCGCGGCCGCCGTTCGCGATGTCCCGCAGCTCGTCCAGCTCGGGTGAGACGCCTGGATTGACGTAGCCGCCGTCCCGCGACAGCGCTGGCGCGTCGGCGCGAAGAACCCGGCAGAGCTCGGCGGCGAGATCGGCGCCCAGATCGTCGTCCGCGGTCCCGAGACGGAGCAGATCGGGCTCGCCGTCGGCAGAGCCGCGCAGCTCCCCGTCGTGCGCCTCGGCGAGCGCGACCGCGAGCGCCGGGAGGATCCCCAGCGAGCGCCCCAGAACCGCCAGATCGCGCGGGGTCGCGACGCCCAGGCGCGCGCGGCCGACCAACCGTTCGATGTCGGCGACATCGCCCAGGAGGAGGCGGGCGCGATCACGGGCGGCGTGGGCGCCGACCAGCCGCTCGACCGCGTCGTGGCGACGGCGGATGGTCGCCAGATCGACCGACGGAAACAGCAGCCAGCGGCGCAGCAGTCGCCCCCCCATCGCCGTGCGCGTCTGGTCGACGAGCTCGATGAGCGATCCCGACCGCCGGCGATCGAGCAGCGACTCGGTCAGCTCCAGGTGCGCGCGCGCCTGCTCGTCGATGACCAGCGTATCGGTGCGGGCGTAGATCTCGACGCCCCGCAGGGGCAGGTCGGCGCCCGGCTGGGTGGCCCGGGCGTAGCGCAGGACCGAGGCGACGGCCGACGCGGCACGCGGGGCGCGCTCGAGCAGCGCCGCGTCGAAGCCGGCGCCCAGGAAGCGCGGCAGCTCCGCCGCCGGATCGCCGCCGTCGACGTTGGCGCGCGGAATCCGCGGATGCGCCGCCCGGACCAGATCGGTGAGCGCGCGGTCCGCGTCGCCGCGTCCGAACACCAGCTCGCGGGGCGCCACCCGCCCGATCTCTTCGTTGAGCGCCTCCCCGCTCGGCGCCTCGGTGGCGCGGAAGTCACCGGTCGTGACGTCGAGAAACGCGAAGCCGTAGCCGCCGCGCGGATCGCCCACTACGGCCGCGACGTAGCTGGGCGCGCGGGGATCCAGCGACTCCTCGTCGAGGACCACCCCCGGCGTGATCACCCGGACCACGTCGCGCTTGACGATCCCGCGGACGGTGCGCGGGTCCTCGAGCTGCTCGCACAGCGCCACCCGGTGACCGAGCTCGGTCAGCTTGCCGAGGTAGGTCCGGACCGCGTGGTGCGGAACGCCGCACATCGGGACCGGGTCTTCCTTCCCCTTGTCCCGCGTGGTGAGCGTGAGGTCGAGGACGCGCGCGACGTAGACGGCGTCCTCGTAGAACATCTCGTAGAAGTCGCCCAGCCGGAACAGGACGATCGCGTCCGGGTACCGCGACTTGACGTCGAGGTACTGGCGCATCAGCGCGGTGGGGGCAGCGGGAGCTGCGGCGGCTGGCGGCGCCGCGGTGAGTGGCACCGCCGCGGCTGGCGGCGGCGCGGCGGGTGGCGACATGCGCGCGGGCACCCGAGCCCGCCGTCCTTATTTCTTCGGCGCGGCGGCCTTCTTCTTGGCCGGCTTCGCGCCGGCGGCGGGGACGACTTTCCCGCGTCCCGCGGTTCGCTTCTTGGCCAGGCGCGCCTTGAGCT
>CALAOV010000295.1 GCA_937889515.1 uncultured Myxococcales bacterium
CCACCGAGATCTACACTCTTTCCCTACACGACGCTCTTCCGATCTCCTGCCCGCCTAAGCCGCCGGTGCGGTGGGCACCGGCGCTTCGGAGCCTTCGGGCTGATCCCCGTCGGCACTGTAGCCGCACTCCTCGTTGAGGCAGCGGATGCGGGAACCCGACTTGCTGATCTTCTTGACCACGAACTTCGCGCCGCACTTGGGACAGGGCTCGGGAATGGGCCGGTCCCAGGAGACGAAGTCGCACTTGGTCTTCGAGTAGTTCGAGCACCCGAAGAAGACCTTGCCGCGCTTCGACCGTTTCTCGGTCAGGTAGCCGCCGCAGTCGGGCTTGGGGCAGGTCACCCCCAGCGAAAGCGGGCTGGTGGTCTTGCAGTCCGGGTAGCGCGAGCAGGCCAGGAACTCACCGAAGCGGCCCCGCTTGATCACCATGGGGGCGCCGCAGGTGGTGCAGATCTGATCCGACGGCCGCGTGGTGGCGACGACCTTGAGCGTCCCGTCGGCGTTGCGGATGTACTCCTTGGTGTTGCGGCACTCCGGGTATCCGGAGCAGGCCAGGAAGTGTCCGTTGCGGCCCCACTTGATCACCATCGGTTTGCCACACTTCTCGCAAACCTCGGCGGTCGCTTCCTCCTCGCGCTTGATGTCGCGCATCTCGATCTTGGCCTTTTCGAGATCGAGCTTGAAGGGCGCGTAGAACCCCTCCAGCAGCTTCACCCAGTCGGCCTGGCCATCCTCGACGCGATCGAGCTGCTCTTCCATCTGGGCGGTGAAGTCGGTGCTGACGATGTCGGGGAAGCTCTTGACCAGCAGGCCGTTGACCATCACGCCGAGCTCCGTCGGGTGCAGACGTCCCTCGCGCTTTTCGACGTAACCCCGGTCCTGGACCGTGGACAGAATCGCCGCGTAGGTCGACGGACGCCCGATCCCCTTTTCCTCCAGCTCTTTGACCAGGGTCGCTTCGGAGAAGCGCGGCGGCGGCTGGGTGAAGTGCTGCTCGGGCTTGGTCTCGACGAGGCGCAAGGGATCTCCCTCGTGCACGTCGGGTAACGCCGCGCCGGTCTCGTCCTCGTTGGCTGCGTCCTCGACGGTCTCGGCGTACACCTCGAGGAAGCCGGCGAATTTCATCACCTGGCCGCTGGCGCGCAGCTCGACCCGGCCGGCCGCGATGTCGATCGCCGTCTGGTCGAAGACGGCCACTACCATCTGGCAGGCGACGAAGCGGTTCCAGATCAGTGTGTAGAGCTTGAGCAGGTCTTCCGTCTCGCGCGGGTCGCGCCCGCCGCCGCCGCCCGCCGCCCACAGCGCGCGGACCATCTCGGGATCGTACTTGAGCGAGGTCGGACGGATCGCCTCGTGGGCGTCCTGCGCCCCCTTCTTGCTCTTGTAGACTACCGGCTCGGCCGGGAGAAACCTGGCGCCATACCGTTCGCCGATGAAGGCGCGCGCCTCGGTCACCGCGTCGTCCGAGATGCGGGTCGAGTCGGTACGCATGTAGGTGATGAGGCCGACCGGCCCTTCCTCGCCCATCTCGACGCCCTCGTAGAGACGCTGCGACAGGCCCATGGTCCGCTTGGGCGAAAATCGCAGCTTGCTCGACGCTTCCTGCTGCAGCTTGGAGGTGATGAACGGTGGCGGCGGGTTCTTGCGCCGCTCCTTGCGCTCGACCGCGGCGACGCGCAGCTCGGCGCTCTTGACGATGTCGACGGCCTCGCGCGCCTGCCCCTCGTGAACGAGCTCGATCTTCTTGCCGTCGAGCTTGGCGACCTTGGTGGTGAACGGCGGCGGCGCCTCACCTTCGACCAGCGCTTCGACGGTCCAGTATTCCTCGGGCCGGAAGGCCGTGATCTCCTGTTCGCGCTCGGCGACCAGGCGCACCGCGACCGACTGCACGCGGCCCGCCGAGAGGCCGCGCTTGACCTTGGTCCAGAGCACCGGGCTTATCTGGTAGCCCACCAGGCGGTCGAGGATCCGGCGCGCCTGCTGCGACTCGAATTTCTTCACGTCGAGCGCCATCGGCTTGCCGATCGCCTCCAGGATCGCCTTCTTGGTGATCTCGTTGAAGAGCACGCGCTGGATGTTGGGGTTCGCCGAGCGGACCTCTTCGGCGATGTGCCAGGCGATGGCCTCTCCTTCGCGATCGGGATCGGGCGCCAGCAGCACCCGGCCCACCTGCGCGGCCGCCTGCATGATCTCCGCCAGCACCTTCTTCTTGCCGTCGATGACGACGTACTCGGGCGCAAACCCGTGCTCGATGTCGATGCCCATTGTCTTTTTGGGCAGATCTTTCACGTGGCCGACCGAAGCCTTCACGATGTAGCCAGATCCGAGATACTTCTTGATGGTCTTCGCCTTGGCCGGCGACTCGACGATCACGAGCGCGTTGTCCATGTTCCGGCGCACGCGGGTCGGTTTGACGACCTCGACCTCGGCGGCCTCCGCGGTGATCGCCTTCGCCCGGGTCCCTTTGGCGCCGGTCGCCTTCGCGCTGGCCGCCTTGGCCTTGGTCGCCTTGCCCGGCCCCTTGGCCTTGGCGGTCGGCAAAATCGCGATCTCCGGCTTGGCCGGATTTGCCGGCTTGGATTTCTCCTTCGCCGCCTTGGCCGTGGCCGGCTTGGCCGATTTGACTTTGGGCGGGAGCTTGGCCGGCGGGGTCGTATCGTCCGCCGTCTGGCCCGCCGTTTTCTTGCTAGTTGGCATGAACCGCCTCGCGTGAGATGCCGTAAAGGCCGCCCGGTCTCCGAACAACCCAGCCCCCGAGCTCGGCCTCCGATAGCAGGGCGAGCACGACCGGGAGCGAAACCGAGAGGCGGCGGGCGAGCTCGGCCGGTCCGGCATCGCCCCGGTCGAGGGCGGCGGTAAGGCCGGCGAACGGAGCCGGAGCGACCGACGACGGCTCCGCCTCACCGGCGAGGGCCCGACC
>CALAOV010000296.1 GCA_937889515.1 uncultured Myxococcales bacterium
CGACGGGCGCGGCGGGCACGACTGGCGCGGCAGGCACGACTGGAACGGCGGGGACAGGCGGACATGCCGGAACGACCGGCGCGGCCGGGACCACCGGCGCGGCCGGGCATGCCGGAACCACCGGCGCGGCCGGAACCACTGGCGCGGCCGGAACCACTGGCGCGGCCGGAACCACTGGTGCGGCGGGAACCACCGGCGCGGCGGGAACCACCGGCGCGGGCGGCAGCACCGCTTTCAAGGCGAGCTTCTACATCGGCGCCGACGTCACCGACCAGGAGACGCAGCCGGACGCCACCCGGTCCAACCTCCTCACCATCATGAAGTCGCACGGGTTCAACTTCATCCGCCTGCGCACCTTCGTCGATCCCAAGGCGGCCGACGGCTACGACCAGACCAACGGCTACGACGACATCACGCACACGGTCGCGTTCGGCAAACAGATCAAGGACGCCGGCATGGGTCTGCTGATCGACTTTCACTACAGCGACAACTGGGCCGACCCGGGCAAGCAATGCGTGCCGGTGGCCTGGCAGGGCTACACGACCATCGCCCAGATGGCGACCGCGGTTCACGACTACACCAAGGACGCGATCACCAAGCTCGTCGCCGGCGGCGCGCGGCCGGACATGGTGCAGATCGGAAACGAGACCACGCCCGGCATGCTCATCCACGTCTGCGACAGCGGTGGCCAGCCGACCGGCAACAACCCGATCACCGGGAGCACCTCGAACTGGACCAACCTCGGCATGTTGCTCAAGGCCGGGGTTCAGGGCGTCAAGGATGTCGACACCACCATCCTGATCTCCTGCCACATCGATCGCGGCGGGGACAAACCGACGGACAGCGCCGGCGCCGCGCTGTCGACCAGCGTCAACTGGATCACCAACGCCATGAACCAGGGCGTGGCGCTCGACGCCTTCGGCGAGTCGTCCTACCAGAAGTACCAGGGCGATCCGAACAGCGAAGCGAACACCAAGACCACCTGGACCAACACCTTCGGCGGGGTGGCCAAGAAATTCCCGAACCTCAAGCTCTTCGCCGCCGAGTACGGTCCGCTCCAGCGCGACATCAACGACGTGCTCTTCGGTCTCGCCAATAGTCAGGGGATCGGCACCTTCAACTGGGAGCCGACCACCCAGGGCGACTGGAACACCGGGCACGACCTCTTGAGGCGCTCGGGGACTACCTACACGGCCCAGCCCGATCTGGCGCTCTACGACCTCATGAAGGTCGCCTACGCCGGGCGGCTGTGAGCCACCGGTAGGCGCCCCGACCCGGTGCACGTCGCAGGCTGAGCCCGAATCAGCCCGCGCAGGCGCGCCGCGCCCGACGCAGGGCGATCAGCGTGAACGCTGCCAAGAGCAGGACGGTGCCTGCGCCCGGCCTCCCGCCGCCCGCCGCCGCGCAGCCGGTCACTGCCGTGTAGAAGCATTGCCCGCCGGTGGCGGCCACGCAGGTGCCGGTCGTCGCGCCACCGGGAATCGAGCAGTTTCCGCTGGCGCACTCGATCCCTTGGGCGCAGACGGCTCCGATCGCAGCCACCGCCACGCAAGTCTTGTCGCCGCCGTTGGTCTCGCAGGCCAGGCCGGGCTCGCAGGTGGCGGTCGCGCAGGACGCGCCCAGCTGGGCGTGGGGTTGGCAGGTGCTGTCGCCGCCGGACATGTCGGCAGGCGCCTGGCACCAACCATCGACGCACTCGTAGCTCTGCGAGCAAACGCCGCCCGAGACCACCAGAGGTATGACGAACGAATCGCAGCCCGGGACGCCGGTGAAGTGGTTTGTCATGTCCAGCGTTTCGCAGGTCGAGGAACGGATCGTGTTCAGGCAGGCCTGCAGCTTTTCGCCATCGTAGGTGGCGCGGTCCATGTCGACGGAGGCCTGCACATTCTCGAGGTTCATCTCGAAAGTGGCCGTGGTCTTGGTCTCGCACTCCGATTCGGTCGTTCCCGCCGAATCGTTGTTCGCGAGCTGACTCTGCGTGCAACAGTCGTAGGCCTTCGCGCAGACCGTCTGGGCGATCTGCGTCGCGGCGCCGCTGATGGGTATTCCGTGGACACCGCCGCACCCCGCCATCACGACCGCGATCAAGAGCGTCACGGGGGCGAAGTGAGAACGGGCGGATCGCGATTTTTGGGAGGGCGTTCGGTCGGTCGGCCTCGGCATCTGCATGTGCATGCGCATCCGAAGAACGGATTGCAAGTCACGGCCCAGGCCGATCCCCTGGCGAAAGCGCACGGTGGCGATACTAGGCCGTCAAAGCTTGGCCGAACCCGTCCAGTTTCTGACACCGACCCCAGCCGACGTTCCCGAGGCCTGCCGAGGTTTTCCTTGCCTATTTCAATTATTTTTGAATATTTAGAAACATCGTGACCGCGGTCGGCTCTATGAGGAATATCGGCGCCGTGACCAGCGCGGCTCTGCCATCGACCACCACCGGGGCGATCACCGCCACGATCGGGCTGGTCGAGGAAGAGATGCGCGCGGTCGAGGCCCTCCTGGCCCAGCGGATGGAGAGCCCGGTCGGCGCGATCCCCCAGATCGGCGCGCACCTGCTGGGTGCGGGCGGCAAACGGCTGCGGCCGCTGCTATCGGTGCTGGCGGCCCGGGCGGCCGGTGCGCCCATCGAGCACGGGATCGCGGTCGGTTGCGCGGCCGAGCTGATCCACACCGCGACGCTCTATCACGACGACGTGGTCGACGATGGCCGGGTGCGCCGGGGTCGCCCGGCAGCCCGGATGGTGTTCGGCAACGGCCTGGTGGTGCTGGTGGGCGACTTCTGCCTGGCCCGCGCGCTCGAGACCGTCGCGCTGACCGGGGCGCTGCCGATGGTGCAATCGCTCGCCGCGACGGTGACCGAAATGGCCGAGGGCGAGGTCGCGCAGCTCGAACGCGCCGGAAACCCCGACGCCACGGTCGAGGAATATTTCCGCGTCATCGACCGCAAGACCGCGTCGCTCATCGCCTGGTGCGCCCGGGTGGGCGGTTCGGTCGATCCCGCGCTGGCGGGGCCGCTCGATCGATACGGCCGGGCGCTGGGCCACGCGTTTCAGATCGCCGACGACGTGCTCGACAGCGCGATCGACGAGGCGACCGCCGGCAAGTCCGTCGGCCACGATCTGCAGGAGGGGAAGCTGACGCTGCCCGTGCTGCTGGCCTGCGAGGCCGAGCCGGCGCTGGGCCGCCGGGTGCGCGAGCATCTGGGCGAGCACGGCATCCCGGCCGGCGTGGTGGCCGAGATCCTGACCGAGGTCCGGGCCGCGGGCGGCGTCGAGCGCGCTCGCGACAGGGCCGCGGCGCTGGCCGACCAGGCCGTTCGCGAGCTGGACGCTCTCCCCGAATCGCCCTATCGGGACGGTCTGCGCGCGCTGGCCCGCGCCTCCGCAGACAGAAGCTCTTGATGACGACGGCGAGCACAGCGACGGTGACCGCGGCCCTCGGGTCGGGCGACAGCGGCGCCACCGGCGCCGTCCCCGCGCACTGGGACAGCCTGGGCGCGTTCGTGCGCTTCCTCGAGCAGCGGGGCGAGCTGCGCCGGATCACGCGCGAGATCGATCCGGTGCTGGAGGTGAGCGCCCTGGCGCAGCGGGCGGTGCGCGAAAGCGGCCCGGCGTTGCTGTTCGAGCGGGTCAAGGGCTCGCGCTTTCCGCTTCTCATCAACACCTACGCCACCCGCCGCCGCATCTCCTGGGCGCTGGGCGTTCCCGATCTCGACGAGCACGCGCGAGCGATCCACGACCTGGTCAAATCGCAGCCGCCGGTGGGTCTCCTGGACAAGGTACGCATGCTGCCCAAGCTGGCCCGCGTGGCCAGCGCGATGCCCAAGACCGTCCGCCACGCCGCCTGCCAGGAGGTGGTCGAAACGGAGCCCGATCTCTCCAAGCTGCCGATCCTGACCACCTGGCCGGAAGACGGCGGCCCGTACATCACGCTGCCCATGGTGATCACGCGCGATCCGGAGAACGGCACCCGCAACGTCGGCTGCTACCGGATGCAGGTCTACGACCAGCGCACCACCGGCATGCACTGGCAGCTCCACAAGACGGGACGCCGGCACATGCGCCGATACAAGGAGATGGGGCAGCAGCGGATGCCGGTGGCGGTGGCGCTGGGCGGCGATCCGGTGCTGGCCTACGCGGCGACCGCGCCGCTGCCCGACGGGATCGATGAGCTGATGTTCGCCGGCTTCCTGCGCCGCAAGCCGGTCGAGATGGTCCAGTGCAAGACCGTCGATCTGGAGGTCCCGGCCTCGGCGGATTTCATCTTGGAAGGGTACGTCGACGTCGACGAGCTGCGCCGCGAAGGACCGTTCGGGGACCACACCGGTTACTACTCGCTGGCCGACGACTACCCGGTCTTTCACCTGACCGCCATCACGCGCCGCGACTCGCCGATCTACGCGACCACCGTGGTCGGGCCGCCGCCACAGGAAGACGCCTGGCTGGGCAAGGCCACCGAGCGGCTGTTCTTGCCGCTCCTGCAGATGACCTTCCCCGAGATCGTCGACATGAACCTGCCGATCGAGGGCGTGTTCCACAACCTCTGCATCGTGTCGATCAAGAAGGAGTACCCGCACCACGCGCGCAAGATCTGCCATTCGCTGTGGGGGATGGGGCAGATGATGTTCGCCAAGTGCATCGTGGTCGTCGATCCCGACGTCAACGTGCAGGACGTGCGCGAGGTGGCCTGGCGGGCGCTCAACAACATCGACGCCAAGCGCGACGTCTTCTTCGCCGAGGGGCCCATCGACGTCCTCGATCACGCGTCGGCGGCGTTCGGGTTCGGCGGCAAGCTGGGCGTCGACGCCACCCGCAAATGGAAGGACGAGGGCTTCACCCGGGAATGGCCCGAGGTCCTCAAGATGGACCCCGCCGTCGAAGAGCGGGTCGGCGCCATGTGGAAGGAGCTGGGCCTGTGAGCGCGACCCTCGCCGGCAGCCCGAGCCTCGCCGAGAGCGGCGCGGACGTTCAATCGATGTTCAACCGCGTGGCGCGCCGGTACGACGCCGCCAACCGGGTCATGTCGGCCGGCATCGACGTCGTCTGGCGCAAGAAAGCCATCGCGCGCTTGCTCGACGGACTGGGCGAAGCGCCGCGGGTTCTGGATCTCGGCGCCGGGACGCTGGACGGCGCGCTCGAGATCGCGCGTCGGTCGCCCGGCGCGCAGGTCGCTGCCGCCGACTTCGCGCGCGAGATGCTGCGCGCGGGGCGTGCCAAGCTGCCGGCCGAAAAGCCGGGCCGGATCGACACGCACGCCGCCGACGGACACCACCTGCCCTACCGCGACGACGCGTTCGACGGCGCCTTCTCCGCATTCTGTGTCCGGAACCTGCGCGATCTGCCGCGCGGTCTGCGCGAGCTGCGGCGGGTGGTACGTCCGGGCGGGCGGGTCGTGATCCTCGAATTTCTTCGTCCGGAACGCACGCGCTTCTTCTTCGATCGGATCTGGAACGCGCACGTGTTGCCGCTGCTCGGCTGGGCGGTGAGCGGCGATCGGGCGGCCTATCGGTACCTTCCCGAATCGATCGCCCACTTTCGATCGGTGGTGGAATTCGAAGCGCTCCTGCGCGAGGTCGGCTTCGCCGCGGTCGAGTGCAAGCCGCTGTTTCCCTCGGGTATCGCGACGATGGTGGTGGCGTCGTGAAGCTGGTGGTCGCCGTCGGTGGGGCATCGGGATCCGTCTACGCCAAGCGTCTACTCGACGCGCTGGTGCCACTCGCGGCCTCGGTCGAAATCGGACTGGTTTTCACCCGCTCCGGCGACGAAGTCTGGAAGCACGAAATCGGCGATGTGCCGCGCTACCCCTTCAAACGCTACGGCCTGCGCGACTTCCGCGCGCCGTTCGCGTCGGGCTCGGCGGGCTGGGACGCGATGGTGGTGATCCCCTGCTCCACGGGCGGCCTGGCGCGCATCGCGCACGGCATCTCCGACGATCTGGTCGGGCGCGCCGCGGACGTCATGCTCAAGGAGCGGCGCCGCCTGGTCCTGGTGGTGCGGGAGACGCCGCTGTCGACGATCCACCTCGAGAACATGCTGGCGGTGACCCGGGCCGGGGCCGTCGTGCTGCCGGCCGCGCCGTCATTCTATTCGAAGCCGACGTCGATCGAGGCGGTGCTCGACACCGTCGTGGGACGCGTCCTCGATCAGCTCGGCCTCCCCAACCGGCTGATGCCGCGCTGGGGTGAAGGCGGCGGTCAGCCCGACGGCCAACATCACGACGACGGCAAGGGAGGTTCGAAATGAGCACGGAGCGGCACGCCGTGGCGACGCTCGAGACGGCGCCCGATGCGCTGGAGGCGCTGGACCTGTTCGCGCTCGGGCGACAGGCGTCGGCGCTGCGCGACGATCGGCTGGGCCGACGCGGCTCGTTCGTGCGCACGAAACAGCTGTTGGCGTCGGGCGCCGGCTGGCGCGGCCCGAGAGACGCGGCCGAGCCAACCGTCGAAGAGACCGACCTGCCAGCCGCCGGCGGCATCGCGGCCGCGCGCGCCGCGGGCGTGGCGCTGCTGGTCGGCGGGCAGGATCCAGCGAACGCCCGGGCGGCGGCCGCCGCCGGCCTGCGGGTGCTCTGGCGTGTGCCGTTTCGCCTCGGCGAGACCGACGCCGAGCGGCTGGCTCCGCTGGCGACCGTCGCCGACGGCGCCGCCGATCTGTGGGGGGTCATGCCGGCGCCGCTCGGCGAGCCCTACGGCCTCGACACGTTGCGCTTCTTCGCGCTCTGTCGCCTGGCGCTCCCGCGGGTCCCCCATCTGCTGGCCGACGCGACCACGCTCGGTCCACGCCTGGCCCAGATGGCCTTCGGGTTCGGCGCCGACGAGCTCTACGGTCCGATCGTGGCCGAGCGCGCCTTGCGCCTCGGCGCCAACGCCAACAACCCGGCGCTCACCCGCAAGGAGGCGGCGACGTTGATCCGCGGCGCCGGCCTGACCGCCTGCGAGCGCCTCGCGGATGGCGCGTTCGAGGAGGTGGCACCGTGACCGCGAAGATCACTCTCGCCGGCATCCGGGACAAAGCGCGCGGCGGGGAGCCGCTCTCGCTGGAAGACGGCGTCGCGCTCTACCAGCACCCGAATCTTCTGGAGGTCGGTGCGCTCGCCAACGAGGTGCGCGAGCGGCTGCACGGCGATCGCACCTTCTTCAACCGCAACCTGCACATCAACGCGACCAACGTCTGCGAGGCGAGCTGCAAGTTCTGCTCGTTCGCGCGCCTGCAACCCGGCGATCCGGGCGCGTACACCATGTCGCTCGACGAGGCCTGGGGGAAGCTGCGCGCGCGGGTCGATTCCGCCGATCCCATCACCGAGATCCACATCGTCAATGGCCTGCACCCCGGGCTGCCCTTCGATTACTACACCGATCTGCTGGCCGGGCTGAAGCGGATCCAGCCCAGCATCCACCTCAAGGCCTTCACGGCGGTCGAGATCTTCTACTTCGCGAGGAAGTTCGAGCTGTCGATCGAAGAGGTGCTGCAAAAGCTGCGGGCGGCGGGCCTCGATTCTCTACCCGGCGGCGGCGCCGAGATCTTCGCGCCGCGCGTGCGCAAGAAGATCTGCGACGACAAGTGCACCGCCGACGAATGGCTGGAGGTCCACCGCGTCGCGCACCGGATCGGTCTGCGCTCGAACTGCACCATGCTCTACGGCCACATCGAATCGGTCGAGGAGCGGGTCGATCACATGCTGCGCCTGCGCGCGCTGCAGGACGAGACCGGCGGCTTTCAGACCTTCATCCCGCTGGCGTTCCACCCCGACGGAAACGCGCTCATGAAGCTGCCCGGACCGACGGGCGTCGAAGATCTGCGCACCTACGCCGTAGCGCGCCTGCTGCTGCACAACATCCCGCACATCAAAGCCTACTGGATCATGCTGGGGGTCAAGACCGCGCAGACCGCCCTCTGGTTCGGCGCGGACGATCTGGACGGCACCGTGCAGGAAGAAAAGATCTATCACATGGCCGGCGCCGAGACGCCGCAGGTGATGCGTCCGGCGGAGATCGTTCGCATCATCGTCAACGCGGGGCGCACGCCGGTGGAGCGCGACACGCTCTACAACGTGCTGGCCGAAGGCGCGGCGCTGACCTCGGACAAACCCTTTCGGAGAGACGTTCGACGCCTGGAGGTCGTGTCGTGAGCCAAAAGAAGATCCGGATCGCGGCGGTTTCGTTTCTGAACGCGCGGCCTATCACCTATGGGCTCGAGCGCAGCCTGGACGCGGCGAACGACGACCGCTTCGAGCTGTCGTTCGACCTGCCGTCGCGCTGCGCGGAGCGGCTGGCCGCGGGCGAGGTCGATCTCGGCCTCGTCCCGACCGCGGCCTACGCCGCCAGCGCCGAAGACCTGCGGATCGTCCCCGGCATCGCCATCGCCGGCCTCGGCGAGGTGCGCACCGTGCTGCTGGTCGGCGAGGTGCCCTGGACGGAGATGAACGAGATCGCGCTCGACGGGGCGTCGCGTAGCTCGGCGATGCTGCTGCAGCTGCTCTGCCGCGAGCGGGGCCTGGCGCCGCGGTTCCGCGAAGTTCCCCACGCGGAAGTGCTCGACGCCGTCCGCGGCACGATCGGCGCCCTGGTGATCGGCGACGCGGGCTTTTCCGCGGCGACCCGCTTCCCGCACGTGCAGGATCTCGGCGCCGCCTGGCACGAGACCACCGGCCTGCCGTTCGTGTACGCCGTCTGGGCCGGCCGCCCGGACGTCGTCGATGGCGATGCGGTGGCACGCCTGCGGGCGAGCCTCGACGACGGCCTGGGCGCCCGCCCGCTCATCGCGCGCGCCTGGAGCGAGGCGCACGGCGGCGATCCCGCGCTCTACGAGTCGTATTTGACCCGCAGTATCCGCTATCGGCTGGGCGCCGAGGAGCTGTCCGGGATGGCGGCGTTCTTCGCCCGCGCGCACGGCGCCGGCCTCATCCCACGCGCGACGCGCCCGCGCCTCTACGCCTCGGACGCCTCTCCCTCGATCCGTCCACCGACGCCGGTGGGGGCCCGCGGCAGCGCGAAGTCCGTCGACGCTCTCCTCTCCGACGCGGCCGCCGGCGGACGTCTGTCGCCCGAAGACGCCATGCGCGTCTATCGGGAAGCGCCAGCGCTGGAGCTGGGCGCCGCCGCCGACCAGCGCCGCCAGATGCTTCACCCCGACGGGGTCGTCACCTACATCATCGACCGAAACGTCAACTACACCAACGTCTGCGTCACGCGCTGCAAGTTCTGCAATTTCTACCGCCCGCCCACCAACAAGACGGACGGCTACGTCCTCACCCGCGACGAGCTGACGCGCAAGTTCCAGGAGACCGTCGATCTGGGCGGCGTGCAGATCCTCCTGCAGGGCGGCCTCAACCCGAACCTGCCGCTCACCTGGTACGAGGATCTCTTCCGCTGGATGAAGGCGAGCTTCCCGCTGGCCATCCACGGACTCTCGCCGGAAGAAGTACGTTACATCGCCGAGATCGAAAGTATGTCGATCCGCGCGGTAGTCGAGCGCCTGATCGCCGCCGGCCTCGATTCGATCCCCGGCGGCGGCGCCGAGATCCTCGACGACGAGATCCGGCACGCCATCTCGCCGCTCAAGTGCACCACCGACACCTGGCTGGAGGTCATGCGCCAGGCCCACGCGCTCGGGCTGCGCACCACCGCGACCATGGTGTTCGGCTTCGGCGAGGAGCCGCGCCACATCGTCGGGCACCTGGACAAGCTGCGCGAGCTGCAGGACCAGACCGCCGGGTTCACGGCGTTCATCTGCTGGCCGTTCCAGGCCGAAGGGACGCGGCTCAAGCTGCACGACGACACGACGGCGATGCGCTACCTGCGAATCTTCGCGCTGTCGCGGCTCTACCTCGACAACTTCCCGGGGCTGCAGGTCTCCTGGCCGACCATGGGTCCGGAGGTGGGTCAGGTCGGGCTGCGCTTCGGCGGCAACGACTTCGGCTCGGCGATGATCGAGGAGAACGTGGTCTCCCAGGCCGGCGCCGTCTTCAAGCTGTCCGCCGAGGACATCGAACGCTACATCCGCGCCGCGGGGTTCCAGCCGCGCCGCCGCAACATGCGCTACGAGCGGCTCGCCGCCGCCTAGCGACGGGTGGCCGGCATGCGGATCATCAGCGCGCGCTGGGTCGTTCCCGTCGAACGGCCCCCCATCGCCGACGGTGCCCTCGCGCTCGACGGCGACGGCACCGTGCGGATGGTGGGCACGCGGGCGGCGCTGCGCGCCGAATTTGCCGACGCCCCGGAAGAACGCGCCCAGGGCGTGCTGGTCCCGGGACTCATCAACGCGCATTGCCACCTGGAGCTCTCGGCGCTGTCCGACGCCGTCCCCGGTGGCGACGGCCTGGTCCTCTGGGCGAGCGCGCTCATGAAGGCGCCCGGCGCAAGGCGGCGCGAG